>DATNKB010000433.1:0-12529 GCA_035603595.1 Candidatus Dormiibacterota bacterium | reverse complement strand
GTCCTTGCTGGTGGATTCGAGCTTCGAGCTTTCGTTTCTCGCCGCCGGCGTGATTGCTGCGCTCGCGCTTCCCTGGATGGATCGCACGAGCGCGCCGTACCGCGCTGGCCTTGCGCACCTCGGCGATGTGACGCGCGACATCGTGCACTCGCCGAAAGTGATTCAATTCCGGATCGAAATGCGAGCAGCCGCGAACTGGCTCTCTGTTCGGATGCCGAAGCGCTTTGCTTCGCACGCGGCCGCGCTGATCGCGGCTCCAGTCGGCATTGGACTCAGGCTGTGGGAAATCGTGCTGCTTTCGGTAGTGATTCAGTGGGGCATGCTGCCGATTCTGGCGCAGGATTTTCATCGCGTTAGCCTTGCGGGCCCGCTCAGCAATATTCCGGCCGTGATTCTCACCGGGTTGATCGTGCCGCTCGGTTTTCTCACGCTTCTCGCGACATTTGTTTGGGCGCGCTTGTCTCTATTGCTCGCGCGCATGCTTGGCTTTCTTGCGGCATGGCTTCTTGCTGTCGTGAAGTGGGTCGGCGCATGGCCGCGCATGTCGTATCGCATTCCGGGGCCGCCTAACTGGCTCATCGCCGCCTTTTTCGTTGCACTCATTTGCGTTGCCATTGCTGCGCGCGCTGTAGTGGCTCTCCGAGCCAATCGCTTTGCCCGTCGCCAATTCGCGCCTCCGATTCGACCGCTGGAATGGGCGGCCATCATTGCGCTTGCCGCATTGACGGCGCTCGTAGCGACCCATCCCTTCGCCCCCATGTTGAATCGCGGCAAGCTGGAGGTGAGCGTGCTCGATGTTGGGCAGGGCGACTCGATATTCGCCGCGTTTCCGGATGGCCGGACGATGTTGATTGACGGCGGCGGGCAGCCAGGATCGGAATGGGTCGGCGGTCAACGTTCAGGGCTCGACGTGGGCGAGCAAGTGGTGTCGCCGTATCTCTGGTCGCGCGGAATCAAGCGCCTCGATGTGATCACCCTCACGCACGCGCATCACGATCATCTCGATGGATTGCACAGCGTCTTGCAGAATTTCCGCGTTGGAGAATTATGGATTGGCCGCGATGAGGAGACGCACGCATTCGAAGACTTGCTCAAGGAAGCGAGCGAGCATGGCGTGCGTGTGGTACACGAAGTGAGCGGAAGCAAATTCGATTGGGACGGGGTCACTGGCGACGTGCTCTGGCCTGCTGATCTAACTCCTGTGAACGAGGCGTCGAATGATGATTCGCTCGTCCTGCGGCTCGAAGATGGCAGCGTGCGATTCCTGCTCGCCGGAGACATTCAGAAGAAAGTGGAGCAGCGGCTCGTGAAAGAGGACGCTGAGATTTCGGCCGATTTTCTCAAGGTGCCGCATCACGGCAGCAAGACTTCGTCCACGCCCGATTTTGTCGCAGCGGTGGCGCCGAAGGTAGCGGTGGTTTCTGCGGGCGAAGCAAATCCCTTTGGTCATCCGGCACCGGGGACTGTCGAGCGCTATGCACAAGCCGGCGTGCGCCTGCTGCGCACAGACCGCGACGGCGCCGTGACTGCGCTTACGGACGGACATGCTCTGACGGTGACAACCTTTGCGGAATCACGCGCGAACTAACAAATACTGAATGGAACTGTCTGCATTTAACATCTGGCGAAAGACGCCGAAGGCGTGGCAACTACACGACGCGAAACCGCTCCAGCAAGCCGGAGCTTATGAAAGCAGCGGCAAGCCGCCGCACTCCAAACGGGACGTGCCGAAGGGGAGAGATGGATTATTGGTCCGAGGAATCGTCGGAGTCTGAGGAAGATGAAGCGTTGTCCTTGAGGTATTCTGCGATCAGTTTCCGCGCTTCATCGGCTTGGGACTCGAGCACAAGGACGTCGACGCCATGGCCGCCGTCGAGAGGCTCGCTTACTGGAAAAGGATCCATCGAAGCAGATCCGGGCGAGTCGATGCCATTGCTTGCGAGCAGGCCTCGGATGACCATTGCTTCCTCGGCGTTTCCCGCGGCGTAAGCGACGACAACTTTTTCCCGCGAGTGATGCGGATCAGATTTTGCGCCCTGGCTCATAGTCTCCTGCTCCCGAGTACTATTGCGCGAATCGCGCATCGAAGTCCATACTATTTAGCGAAATGCCACAGGCCACTTCGGAAGACAGAAATAATTCCCGCCCGACCCAGGACCAGATCGACGACGAAAGCCGACGTATCCGCAGGCTGCGAATCCTCGTTCAGCTGACGATCGAATCGATTGCGGCTGGCGATCTGACGCCCGAGGAAGCAGCCGGGATGGTTGCGGCTACGCGGCGCGTGGCGCTGGAGATGTTTCCGGGGAAAGAACGCGCGTTCGATTTGCTTTACCGGCCTAAGTTTCAGCGCGTGATGCACGCGGTGTACCGCCTGCAGTAGCGAGTCGTCGGCCCTTCTCAGATCAATATCCGAATCGTCCGCGAATGTACATACGCAGGCACACCATTGCCATTGCTGCGATGGCACCAAACAGGGCTCGATATTCGCGATTACGGCGATATTGCGCCCAGGAAAATCCACCGTTAACTTCAGCGTTTGTTCCCGAGTTCGCCGGAGATTGTGGTTTTCCGCTCGCGAAGGGATTCGGGAAGAAGAGTGGCACGCGGGTGGCGTAGGCGTCGAAATCTGTACCGAAGCGCATACGCAGATCTTCCTCTTCGTTGCGCATTACGGCGTAATAGAAAATTCCAAAGTATAAGCTCACCAATGAACCGGCGATCCAGGAATGAGAGGCCACGACGAATCCGGCTGCGAGAATCGCGCTGCCCAGATAGAGCGGATTGCGGGTGAGCGCGTATGGACCGGTGACGGCGAGTTCGCGGTCCTTACGGAGATATCCTGCGGCCGCTGCGCGAACGATCAGTCCCAACAGCGCGACGATCGTTCCGTAAACGATTGACCGCCACGTAGGGGTCGCGAGAAGCCAGTAGATAATCGCGACCGGGTAGCCAAGGCGAACGCGCCAGCGCATCCAGAATTTTCGCGGCTGCGATTGAGTGGCTGCTGAAATTCGATTTGCTTGCTGCGTGTGCGCCATCAACGCAGCCCCGTGTCAACGCAGCCCATCCGGCGTTCGACGGCGTCTACAACCTGGTCTACTGTGATGGATAACATCGCGGGAGAGTACGATGCACCGCGGGCGTAAGTGGTTATCGAGTGGCGCGGATTTCGCACGGAAATATCACCTGGCGAAAACGGGCCATTGCGGGCGGGATCGGTGGGGCCGAACAAACCCACGACCGGCGTGCCGAGAGCGGAGGCGAGATGCAGCGGGCCGGTATCGGCTGAGACCATGAATTTCGCGCGGCGCAGAAGAGCCATGAGAGGGCCCAGCGCGAGAGGGATTGCGATGGGAGCCGAGTCTCCGGCGGCATGGATTAGATCGCGTGCAAGATTTTCTTCGCCGGGCCCTACTGTGACGACGCCGCGCCAGCCGTGGCGTTCTGCGAGTTTGCGATGGAGCTCGCCGTAACGTTCGGGCGGCCAGCATTTCGAGAGCCAGCCGCCGCCGGGATTCAGCACGTAGAAATCCGTGATGCTGCGGTTGTTGAGTTCGCGCGCCACGAGGTCTTCGTCGTCCGGGCGAACCGCGAGAGGAAATCTTGGCAGACCGAGCTGCGCTCCCGCGCCCTCGACAAGCGTGCAATTGTGATCCACTTTGTGCGGGCCGTGTGGATTCAGACGGTCTGTGTAGAACCCTGCGACGAGGCCTTCGCGCGCGTAGCTGCTTTGAAAACCGATGCGGCGAGGAGCGCCTGAAGCGAGAGCCAGCAACGCCGATTTGTATAGTCCCTGAAAATCGATGGCACAAGTGTATTGGGCTGCGCGCAACTTGCGAATTAAAGATGAGAGGGCACCGGCTTGCTTGCGGTCGAAGGCGATCGCTTCGTTGATGTCGGGATTACCTTCGAGCAATCGCTGCCAGCGAGCGTCGATTACCCAGTCGATCCGCGCGTCCGGAAACGCATCGCGCAAAGCTGAAGCAGCGGGGAGTGCGTGGACCACGTCGCCGAGAGAGCTGAGCCGCACAAGTAGAAAGCGGTGGTGCGAGCTGCTGTCGGCTGATTTTTCGAGGCTGCGATCAGGCATCGCGCTCGCGGTGGATGCGCGCAATCACGTCGCGTGTGGAATGATCTTTGGGATCGCCGCAAATGGCAGTGCGGATGCCGAGAAGAATGGCTAGTTCGCGCTCGGGGACCGTGTCGATGGAATAGTCGGTGCCTTTGGCGTGGACGTCAGGCTGGAATTCGCGAAGGAGCGGGTTGACGTCGAGCTCATCGAAAATGATCACGTAGTCTACCGCGGCCAGCGCTGCTACGACTGTTGCGCGGGCTCGTTCAGTCATCACCGGGCGGCCGGGGCCTTTGCGCTGCTGAGTGCTGGAATCGGAATTGAGCGCGACGACGAGGATGTCGCCTTCGGCCTTTGCGCCCTGGAGATAGCGGATGTGGCCGACGTGGAGCAGATCGAAGACGCCATTCGCGAAGACGATTTTCCGGTCGGAGCGCCGGTGCTCTTCGAGAACGGCGTGGAGGCCTTCGCGGGAGAGGATTTTTTCACGGGTGTCCATCGGAGTTAGTGCTGCGCGGTTGCCTCGTGGCGAAGAGTGGATTCGAGTTCGGCGCGGGTGACGGTGGCGGTGCGGCGTTTCATTACTACGATACCGCCCGCGTAATTCGCAAGGTGTGCTGCTTCGAAATAGGAAGCGCCAGCAGCTACTGCGAGGGTAAACACTGCGATCACGGTGTCGCCCGCACCTGTTACGTCGACTGGCGCATCGGACCCGTAGATTGGAATGTGGCGCGCACGATGGCTGCCGCGTGCGCCATTCTCGAAAACTGCCATGCCATCTTTGCCGCGCGTCACGACTAATGCTTCCACGCCCAATTCGCGGAGTGCGTGCGTGCCGAGGTCGTCAAGCTTGCGTGCATCTGAACCAATTTGCGTTTGATAGGCGGCTTCGAGCTCTGGTTCGTTTGGGGTGGCGGCTGTGACGCCGGCGGCGGCGTATTCGCGTAGACGGTAGCGTGAATCGAGCATGATTCGATTTTTCGCGAGCTTGCGGATGAGGACCGGGGTGGCGGCCCCGAGGCCATAGTCGGAAACGAGGACTGCGTCGGCTTGTTTCGCGAGGCGGCGCGCTTTCTGTTCTACCGCTGCTTGGAGGCCGGCGGACAGCGTGCCGGTGGGCTCGCGATCTACTCGAAGGACCTGCTGCTCGGTGGTGTGGGTCCAGCCGGCCAGGAAGCGCGTCTTCGTAGTGGTGAGCCAATTCCGTGCGGTGACGATGCCGGAGGTGTTTATTCGTTTTCGGCGGAACTGGTCGAGCAGCGCGCGGCCACCGGCATCTGTTCCCAAGACGCCGACCGGTGCGACGCGAGCGCCCAGGTCTGCAAGGTTGTTGACGGCATTGGCAGCGCCGCCCGGATAGGCTTCTGTGCGGCGGTGGCGCAGGATCAGGACCGGCGCTTCTCGGGAGATGCGGGAGATTTCGCAGGAGGCAAACTCGTCGAGTACGAAATCGCCGAGGACGCAGATTGTCTGTTTCGAAAAGGCCGACACGATATCGAGTAACCGCGTGAGATCTACAGCGGCGTCCGGCACGGGACGGGTTGCGTCCTTCATCGAATGCCTTGGCGTCTTGCGGGCCGAGCTCAAGGAATCTCCATCATGAATAGTCGTCAAATACGCGGCGCGCCGAAACGTATCATAGCGCGCTGGAGGGCAGCAAATCGGCTTCGACACCGGCCGCGGCTGATTTATTCGCGGGCGGGTCTTAGACCCGCCCCTACTGGGCCGTCTTCGAGTATTCCCGGCGAATGAAACAGCCCGAGACTATCGTGCGAGGCCGGCTTTGCAGGACTCGATTGCTGCCAACATTGTGCGCCAGAAATCCTGTTCTCGGTCGACGCGCAGCGATATTGCGCAGACCCATAAATCCATCGCTGCAGAACTACAGGGGAAATTGAACCTGTCTTTTTCCGTGCAGATGAGGCCGCTCGCGCCGGCTGCTCGTGCCTCGGCTTCGATTTCGCGGACATCTGCCGGCGAGTAGCGGTGGTGGTCTGGAAAAAACTTATGCCCGACGATCTTAAATCCCCAACTGCGTAAATCGGCGACGAACGCGGCGGGGTTGCCGATGCCGCAAAACGCGAAGAGGTCTTGTTCGCGTGCATCGTGACTTTCCAGATGGGCGGAACTTGGCGAGTAGACAGAATCAAGTCCCGGTTGCGCATAGAAAATAGGGGCGTTCGTTTCTCTGTGAACCGCCGCTTCGACAGCGGGCGAGTGCGAACTGCGCGTGACGACAATGAGATCTGCTCTGGTTAGTGCCGTCTTTGGCTCGCGCAGGCGGCCGGCTGGAAGGAAGTGGCCCCCGCCAAAGGGGTTGGTCGCGTCGATCATCACAATGTCCACGTCGCGCGCGAGCTGGAGATGTTGAAAACCATCGTCGAGCACAAACCAGTTGACGCCACGACTCGCTAGTTCCTGACCGCGAGCGAGGCGGTCTGCGCCTACGCCGAAGGCGACACGGTTGCCGAGCCGCGCTTGCATTAACTGCACTTCATCGCTTGTTGACGTTGGGGCCTTTTGCTTCGCTTCAACATTCGTGCGTGAGGTTGCAGGCGGTGGCGCCGAGTGGCCGCGGTAGCCTCGCGTCAGAATGCCGACGCTCTTGCCATCAGCAGCAAGCCGCTCGGCGATCCAGATCACCATAGGCGTCTTTCCTGTGCCGCCTGTGGTGAGATTGCCTATGCTGATCACGTTACCCGGGAGAGGCTGCTGCTTCAAGATGCCTGCGCGATAGGCCCGCGAGCGCAGACGCGACACGGCACCGTATGGGACTGTAAGTGGCCAAAGAAGTGAGTCCTTCAGAGTCATGAGGATTGAGGGGATCTGTTAAGTATCGCGGTTATGCGTTCAAGCGTGCGTTCCGTTGCACCGCGGTTTCGTTCGGAAATCTCATACGCAGCGCGTCCCATCCGTTCACGAATCGCGTCGTCTTCGATCAGCTGCACCCAGACTTTGCCGAGTTGAGTCCCACTGGAAACTTGAATTCCGGCGCGGGCCGATACGAACTGATCTGCCATCTCGTGAAAATTCTCCATCGATGGGCCGAAAATCGGCGGCCGTGAGAACCAGGCCGGTTCGAGAATATTGTGACCACCAGCCGGGACGAGCGAACCGCCAACGAAGACTGCGTCTGCGAGCGAGTAAATTGACGCCAATTCACCGATCGAATCGAGGAGAAGGACATCGGCGTTCTCGCTAAGAATAGAATTCAGGTCGAGATTGCTTCGGCGCACCACCTCCCAGCCTCCCGCCGACACGATTTCCGCCGCGGCGGTGAAGCGATCGGGTTTGCGGGGGGCCAATATGAGCAAGGCGCGGCGCCACTGTCGCTGCACTATATCGTAAGCGGCGAGCACCGCTTCTTCCTCCTCGGCTACCACGCTTCCGGCTACGACGACGGGCCACCGTTCTTGCATTGCGATCTGGTTCTTTAGCCAGGCCACGAATGGGCTGATCTCAGGAGGCATGCCGTCGTATTTCAAGTTTCCAGTAACTTCGATGAGAGTTTCGGGAGCGCCCATTTCGGCGAGCCGCTTAGCATCTTCGGGCGTCTGAGCGAGGAATTGCGCGGCATCCTGAAGCGTGCGCGCGAAAAAGTCGCCGATTAGAAATTTCCATTGATTGAAACGAGCGAAGGAGCGCTCCGAGATTCGGGCGTTGGCGAAGATCACAGGAATGCCTCGCCTTTGAGCTTCATGAAGGAAATTTGGCCAGATCTCTGTCTCCATGACGATCACGAGAGCCGGTTGAATCGACGTTAGCGCCTTTCGGACGGGGACCACCCAATCTAACGGAAAATAAAATATACCGTCGGCGCAATTCAAGCGCCTGCGAGCCAGACGCTGGCCGGTTTCGGTAGTGGTTGAGACAAAGACTGCCCGGCCGGGGGATTTTTGTTTCAATGCTGCCAGGAGCGGCTGCGCTGCCAGCACCTCTCCTACTGACACCGCATGGATCCAGATCGCGCCGCCGTCTTTCGCCGTCGTGACGACCTTGGCCGCGATTTCGAGAGGAATAATTCCAAGACGTTCTAGCAACGCGCTTGCCGGTTCGCCGCGCCTATGGCCGCGTAGCACGAAATAGGGCGCAAGGAATAGCATTCCTATAGCCGTTAAGATACGATATAAGAAATACATTAGGCGAGCGTCGCGCTGGCGCCCCAAATCCTTTCTTAGTGCGAGCGGGTATTATAGTTGCACGCGTAGGATGCGCGCACAACTTCCCACGCGACGGATACATCTGAGCTTCTGGACAACAAGGAATCTTCGATGAAATGGAAGCATCGGTTGCAGATCAGCCCGGACAGGCTCACCGAGATTCAGACCACGTCAACACGTCTGCGAATCGCCGCGTTCCTGGCGAGCTTCCTGGTTCTTTGCGCGTCTGCATTTGGTCAGAGCGCTTCGCCCCCTCTTGATCCAAAACCTGCAACCACAACTCCTGCTCCACTCCCCCGCGATCAGCACAGTGGCCTCACGGTTTCGGTGGATCCGTATACTGAAGCTGCGCGCACGAAGGACAAATTCGGAAAGGCGAACCCTCACGATGTGGGCGTTCTTCCGATCGAGGTGTTCCTGCGTAACGACTCCGATCAGCCGATGCGTGTGAACTTGGAGACTGTTCAGCTGGAGGTTACGCTCAAAAATGGGGTGCGGCAGGAAGTTGACTGGCTCAGGGCGGAAGAGGTGGCGAAACTCATAGCGCATCCTACGGGTTCGGCCGATCCTCATCAAAAACGGCTGCCTTTGCCGATGAAGATTGGCGACAAAAATGTGGAAAAGTTAGCGAACGTGTTGCGTCCTCTCACGCTTGATGCAGACGTGATTCCGCCGAAGGGAACGATTCACGGATTCCTGTACTTCGATGTGAGCCACGAATTTGCAATCGTGAAAAGGTCCAGCCTTTACGTGCCGGATGTCTCAATTGCGCCTTCGAACGAGCCGCTTGTGTATTTTGAAGTGCCGCTTCGCAACGCCTCCGCGGAATAGTGACCATTTTCTGCACGACCGCTAATTGGCTTACTTTATTGACGAAACGAGGGATTCCTGCTACAAAAGTTGTTTTGGAATTGTAGGTTCTCGCGACCCTTAGACTCCCGCTCGTGGAGTCCTATTCCGGAGGAAGAATGTCGGCAGATGCAGGGGCATGTTGTCTCACAGGTGTGAGCGCTCGATTGAGCGGGCGACTTCGGCAGGAGGATTGGCGCGCGCGGTTCGGCCGGACTACGAAAACCCTCGGCGGCGGCGCCGGTCTTGTACTGCTGGGCGCATTTTCGGCGTTCGGGCAGGAGGACGGAGCGGCTCCTGGCGGCGAAGCAAACCTGAAGCTTCCTGATCTATCGCAAGTGAAATTTCTGGGCGTGGATGGTCATACGCTGCTTCTCTTCGGCATTGTGTTTTGCATATTTGGATTGATCTTCGGATTGACCATTTATACCCGGCTGAAGAATTTGCCCGTGCATCGGGCGATGCGCGAGATTTCCGAACTCATTTATGAGACGTGCAAGACGTATCTCATAACCCAGGGCAAGTTTTTGCTCATTCTTGAGAGCTTCATTGCCGTGGTGATCGTGCTGTACTTCGGGCTGCTCCTGAAATACGAGGCGATCCGCGTGATCATCATCCTGCTTTTCAGCGTGGTGGGAATCGCGGGGAGCTACGGAGTGGCGTGGTTTGGAATCCGCGTGAATACGTTTGCCAACTCGCGGACTGCGTTTGCGGGTTTGCGCGGCAAGCCGTATCCGATCTATCGAATTCCCCTCGAAGCCGGCATGAGCATCGGCATGATGTTGATCAGCGTGGAGCTGCTGATGATGCTGATTATTCTGCTCTTCATTCCACGCGATTATGCCGGCCCGTGCTTTATTGGCTTTGCGATTGGCGAGTCTCTGGGCGCCGCGGCTTTGCGTATTGCGGGCGGCATCTTCACGAAGATTGCGGACATTGGCTCGGACTTGATGAAGATTGTTTTCAAGATTAAGGAAGACGATGCGCGCAATCCCGGCGTGATTGCAGATTGTACGGGCGACAATGCCGGGGATTCGGTCGGTCCTAGCGCTGATGGCTTTGAGACCTACGGCGTGACCGGCGTGGCGTTGATTACGTTCATTCTGTTGGGCGTGAAGGATCCGGTGGTGCAGGTGCAGTTGCTTGTGTGGATCTTCGTGATGCGCATCGCGATGCTCGTTTCGAGCGCGGGCGCTTACTTTATCAACAGCGCCATTGCCAAAGCAAAGTACGCGAACGCGGACAAGATGAATTTCGAGGCTCCGCTAACGTCGTTGGTGTGGATTACGTCCGTGGTTTCCATCGCGCTCACCTACGCGATTTCTTACCTGATCGTGCCGACGCTCGGCGATGACAGCACGCAGTGGTGGAAGCTCGCGACGATCATTTCGTGCGGCACGCTGGCCGGAGCGGTGATTCCGGAGCTGGTGAAGGTGTTTACGTCCACTGAATCGCGGCATGTGCGAGAAGTGGTCAGCTCGGCGGAAGAAGGCGGCGCGTCGCTTGGAATCCTTTCGGGTTTTGTGGCCGGGAATTTTTCCGGATATTACCTGGGACTTGCGATGGTGGCGCTGATGAGCATTGCCTATTTCTTCAGCCAGATGGGGCTTCATGCGTTGATGATTGCTGAGCCAGTATTTGCGTTTGGACTTGTGGCGTTCGGCTTTCTTGGCATGGGACCGGTGACGATTGCGGTGGACTCGTATGGGCCCGTTACGGACAACGCGCAGTCCGTTTATGAGCTTTCACTGATCGAGCAAATTCCGGGGATCGAAGGTGAGCTGAAGCGGGATTTCAACGTTGATGTACATTTCGAGCGGGCGAAGGAGCTTTTGGAGGAAAACGACGGCGCCGGAAATACATTTAAGGCGACTGCAAAGCCGGTGCTGATTGGCACGGCGGTGGTTGGAGCGACCACGATGATTTTCTCGATCATTATGGCGCTTACCAACGGCATCACGGTGAATGTTGACAAGCTTTCGTTGCTCCACGCGCCATTCTTTCTGGGGCTTATTACCGGTGGGGCGATGATTTACTGGTTTACTGGCGCTTCGACGCAAGCCGTCACCACCGGGGCCTATCGGGCCGTCGAGTTCATCAAGGCTAACATTCGGCTGGATGGGGTGGAGAAAGCGTCTGTCGAAGATAGCAAGAAGGTGGTGGCGATCTGCACAAAGTATGCGCAGAAAGGCATGTTGAATATTTTCATCGCGGTGTTTTTCGCTACGCTCGCGTTCGCGTTCGTGGATCCGTTCTTTTTTGTCGGTTATCTGATTTCGATCGCGATTTTTGGGCTCTATCAGGCGATTTTCATGGCGAACGCCGGGGCGGCCTGGGATAACGCGAAAAAGATCGTCGAGACTGAGATGAAGCAGAAAGGGACCGAACTGCATGCGGCAACCGTGGTTGGTGATACGGTCGGTGACCCGTTCAAGGATACTTCGTCTGTGGCGCTGAATCCGGTGATCAAGTTCACGACGCTGTTCGGGCTGCTGGCGGTGGAACTGGCGGTTGAGCTTACGGCGCAGAACGCGCTACTCACGGAGATTCTCGCGGCCGCGTTCTTTCTCATCTCGTTTACGTTTGTTTATCGGTCATTCTTCGGTATGCGTATTAAGGCGTAGTCAGTAGTGATGTGAGTTGATGGCTGAGACTCAGCTTCCAGAACCTTGGCTGCGCGGGACTCTCACTGACGTTCCGGCTGTGAAGAGAGCGGTGCTGCACACGCTCGAGCTGGCTGAAGAAGACCTGGCAAAGTGGTGCGGAAATTTGAGCGATGCCGAGTTGAACGCTCGTCCTGCAAATCTCGCGCCGGTGGCATTCCACATCCGACATATCTGCCGCAGCATCGATCGGTTGCTGAGCTATGCAGAAGGTAAAGAACTGGGCGACGCGCAGTTGAACGCGCTTCGTCGCGAGCTTGATCCTGGCGCGAGCAGCGATGAATTATTTGCGGAATTGGCGGGCGCGCTGGAGGAAGCCGCTTCGCGCGTTCTAGCCTTACGTCCAAATCAGATGGAAGAACCGCGCACTGTAGGGAAAAAGCGACTGCCTACTACCGTCGGCGGCCTTCTTGTTCACATCGCGGAGCACACGCAGCGGCATGTTGGTCAAGCTATTACTACGGCGAAAATCCTGGTGGCGTCTCGCAAGTAGTCATGGGCGCTATACCGCTCAGCTATTCACAATTTTGAGAAACTGCTTCGGATCGTTGGCGAATCCGGGAAAGACCGTTTTCAGGTTGTCGTCGCGCATGTGCCTTGAAAGAATTTCGCCGAGAATGCTGCGGTAGTCGGTGGTAACTGCGAGATCGCGTCCATCGTGCAGTTGGCCTTCGCTCATTCCCGGCCAGCGAGAATAGACTCGTCCGCCCTTGATATCTCCACCCATTACGAACATGCAATTGGCATGGCCGTGGTCAGTGCCTCGATTTCCGTTCTCGCGG
>DATNKB010000432.1:0-7241 GCA_035603595.1 Candidatus Dormiibacterota bacterium | reverse complement strand
GGCGAGTTGTATTTCTTCGCCGGAGGCTTTCGTGATTTTGAGTGGAGGCGATTTGCGAGGGGCCTCGGCGGGAGAGGCCGCCACAATGGCGACTGCCGTCGTCAGAATTGCGATGAGAGAAGCTATCTTTCCGATCGACATAATTTTACCCCTTAAAAGATGCGGCGTTAGGCATCCTTCCATTTATCTGCAATTCTCTTTACTTCAGCGTTGGCTGCGCTTGCGGCGTCTTCGGCGCTGCGCTCGCCTTTGATGACGCTGGCAAACATGCGAGGGAGAACGGACGAGTTGAAGACTTCCATCCATGTGGGGCTGGCGAAACCAGGAGAGCCCAGGTTCGGGGTCCAGTGGAGCGCGTCCTTCAGTTCGTCGTATTTGTCCTGCGGCTGGGCTTGTGGATCCTTTTCGAGGCGGACGATCAAGTTTGGAACCGTTTTCGGATACGCGGGGAAATTGCATCCGAGGCTTTTTTCGTAGCCCGTCCTGGAGTAGTCGAGGAGGTCGACTAGGAATTGTTTGGCGCCTTCCTTGTTTTCCGCAAACTTCCATACTGCGGAGCAATTGGTGACGTGCGGGAACGCGGTGACGCCGTAGGGGCCGAGCAATGGCGGCTGGAGCTTAATTTTTTTGGCGAGGTCGGGCTTCTCCGATTCCGCCAATCGGAGCAGGCTGATGGCGTTGGAGGTGCAGGAGGTCTTGCGCGCCAACATGGCTTTCACGTTGCCGGCCGGGCCCCATGAGAATTCGTCGGGAGTTCCCGCGTCACGATTGAGAGCTTTTGCGTACCGCAACGCTTCAGTCATGAAGACGGTCTTGTTGATGGCCACGTTGCCGTCGGCGTCCAATACTTGCCCGCGAAACGCGTAGAGGAGTGTGTGCAGGCTGACGTTGCCCTCAAGCGTTGGCGTAAGCGCCAGTCCGCAAGAAATTCCTAGGTGTGCGCGGATACTCTGCGCACCTGTGCGCAGGCTGCCGTAATGGACTGGGCCGAGAGGCATACCCGCGCCGGCCCACAGGTCTTCAAAATAGTGCAGCGGTGAAGGTATCCAAAAATCGGCGAACGCGAAGTGGGATTTCGTTTTGGGATTGAATGTGGATCTGTAGGAGATCTGCGGCGTGCTGCCAAATTTGAATGAAACACGTTGATAGATCTCCGAATGGTCGATCGTTTGGCGGCAAAATTCCGCGGGCGGCCATGGAAATATAAACACATCGTGACCTTGGCCAGCTCCCGCTTCGGTTGTAGCAAGAGAGTGGACTTTCTCGACAGGGATGTGATCGACAATTACGTCGGTATCGTTCTTCTCGCCCCATTTCCTGGCTAAATCATTTTCAAACCATCGGTCATACTCAGGCAGGAAGTGGGCCCACTTCGCGATTTTGAGGGTCTTTCGGCCGGCGAGCGCGCGGCCTGGAAAGTGGACGAAGGGACCGGATGCAGCGGCGGCGGATGCTAATCGAATGAAATCACGACGCGCGATTTTTTTCTGGCGCTCGTTCATGGCACCTGAAGTACATCCCGGTTGGTAGTCTGTTGATAGGCTACGCCCTCCGGCAGTACGACTTGCCGGAGGGCGTTGACCATGGAATTTCAACGAAAATCGACCGTCATTGGCTCGACGGAGGACCAGTGGCCGCTGTTGCAGCTGCCATTTGCGCAGTTGTTACTTGGGAGGCAGTAAGTTCACTGCAAAACGCTCCGAAAAACTTGAGGCAAGTGAAGTTCAGCGTCAATCCCGGATCGATGGGAATGCCACCTGAAGTCCGCACCTGATCCAAGAACGCATCCGGAGCGATTGCGCCGTTGCGAGGATCAGGGATGGCAGGACAAATCAGCCAAACTGCGCCTCCGTCAGCTCCGCTGACGTCCTCCTGTCCCTCCTCGCCGCATGCTGGATTCGGCGGGTTACTGCCCGGAAAACCCGGAATGGGACTGCCTGGCTCCGGACTACCCTCCAGGAAATTCGTCTCGTCGGCTGTTTTGATTATCGGCGTTCCGTCGAGATTTATTCCGTTCTTCTTAGCCAGACTGGCGAGCATGCTGAGACATTGCTGTGTTGGCTTAGTGCCATCTGCTGGATTTCCAACTGAATTTTCGTTGTACCAAATGTAGGTGATGATCCACATGCCCAGCAAATCGTCGCAAAAGTAGCCGTAGGGAGTGTTGTTGGTAATCACCGCGTTGGTACCCGAGCCAGTGACGGCATTGTTGTCGCTGCCATCGATCGCATTCCGATTCGTGGCGAACCTCCAATCCTGACGGAGGCTGGGCGTCGCGACGCTCGTGACATTGAAGCACGGAGTATTCGCCGGCAGATTACCGGTGCCGCTGTTATTGAACATAGTGCCGCAAGGCGTGGGGTCCAGCTTGCCCGTGACGGGATCCCGTTGCCTAAGCGCGGCGTAAGCCTCGAAATTGCTGACGATATCGCTCATGTGGATCTGGCGGGCATTGCCGTTCGTGTCAGGAGGATTGAATCCAATTGGCGCGGGCAGAAAGAAATTTTGATTGGTCACGAAGGCGATGATGGAAATGAACTCCGTCGGCGTACCGGTTCCGTCGTCTGGGTAGCCGCCCGTGGTGGCCAGAATCCGGACATTGTTGCGATCGGGGTCCGTATTCGAATTATCAGTAACCCAGTTCAACTGCCCCGGAAGGAACGCGGGTGGCCCCGTTTGGCGCACGGCTTTGCCGTTAAAAGTTCCAAACCGCTGCCCCATGGAGTCCAGCAGATTCACATCCATGCCGTTGAAGCCGTAGAAGGCATCGTTGAAATCGAACGGCGGAGGATTGAACTTGGGAAAATTAAAAATGGTGCTACTCGAGGTGGTGCTCGCTGCCTGGGCCCACACGGGGGACGACAGCATGCTGCACAACATCAGCAGCAGCCCTGCCGAAATCACAATCCGAATCGTTCCCGTCTTCTTCACGACTTAGTCCTCCTCAGGTTCGCGGCAACCGCTTTCCGCGAACCAGGAAAAATTAAAGATCTCGCAAATGCCTTTCGGCGACGAGGCGTGGCGGGGAAGAGGCCAGCCCCTCGCTCGCGGTCAATCTCTGTCAAACATCCAGGAAACGGATTCCACGATAGTTTCTGGACGAGCCATGCCCGGACAAGCGGCCCACACCGTGAGCCGTTCGTTACCATAGCGAATGTTTCCGATATGCTGAGTCTTGTCCTTGTCGATAGCGGGCTCGGGGTAAGTGAAGCCGAGACCTTTGCGAAGGCGCTCAATGTCTTCCGATTTCCCGGTGTAAAAGGTCCATCCCGGTTTCACGTGATAACTCTCCGCATATTTCCTGATCTGGTCGGGCGTGTCGTCTTCGGGCTTGAGCGTGATGGAATGCATGAACACGTCTTTTCCCATCCGATCGCCGAGAAGTTTCTGCACTTTCACAAGATTAGCCGTCACGAGCGGGCAGATTTCATCGCAGTGCGTGTAAAAAAAGTTGACGGTAACGATCTTGTTTTTCACCAAATCATCGTAGAAGTGAACTTGCCTGCCCTCCTGCGTTACGAGCGGCACGTTGGGCAAATGCATTTGCTGAATGCGCTCCCGCGGCGTCAATTTGGTTTTCGACGCGTGCACGCGTCCCGCCCCGCTCGCGACCTCCGGCAAAAAGGCAGCCAACGGCGCCGCGGCCGCCACGCCCAAGAGATTTCGTCTAGATAGATTCATGATCTTGCCTCTCCTCTCTCTGCGCCTTAAGCAGCGACCTGCGTGCTCAAGGTCTGAACGTGGATTCGGTATTACGGTACGAACACATTGTCGCCAGTGGGCTCGACGTGCCACAAAGCCATCATGGCGTGATCTTCGTGCACCACGTTGTGGCAATGGATGGGATAGCGGCCAAGCCAATCGCGGAAGCGGAAGAACAAGAGCACGCGCTCGTTCGGGTGCAATTGGGTGACGTCCTTCCGAGAGTTCTCGGCTGCCAGCGTGTTCGGCATCCGGTTGCGGGAGAGAATCTGATGCTCTTCCAGGTGAATGTGGATGGGGTGAGTCCAATCTCCTGTGAGGTTCGTGAGGAGCCAATTCTCCACGCTGTTCTGCTGAACCGTGAAGCGGAAAGCCGAACGATCAGTGTCCACGAACTGTCCATTCACCGACCACTGACCATTCAAGCGATCGAACTTGAAGGTTCGAGTGATCCTCGGCGTAGCGTTCGTGCTGGGCAAAGAGTAAAGAGTTTGCTTCGACGGCGGCAAACTGTTGTCCTTCACCGGCTTGGACGACACGTCGAAGCGCAACAGAAGATCGCCTTGACCGGCAGGCCTGATGTCGGACAGGACATTCCCATTCGTGTCAGAACATTCCACTTGGCCAGGCGTAAAGCCCAGGGGTGGCACAGGTCCCTGACCGTTGATTTGCAACAGCCGGTTTTCCAGGAAGATTGACTTTCCCGCAAATTGGCTGAAATCGATGATGATGTCGACGCGTTCGGCGGGGCCGATACGGACAGTGCTGACTTGCACAGGTGCCGGCAACAAATTTCCGTCGTTGGCGATGACCCAGAAGGGATTGTTCGCGCTGAGGTTGCTCGGGTCGGTGAGAAAGTAAGAATAGAATCGTGACGGGCCCGTGTCGAGCAGACGGAAACGATACCTGCGCGGCTGCACCTGGAAAAACGGCTGGATTGTGCCATTCACCAGGAATTTGTCTCCCAGGATTCCATCGAGGTTGAAAAGGTCGAAGGCCAGCTCGCCACTATCGTCGAAGAACTTGTCGGCGAACGCCAAAGGAATGTCGAATTGCGGATAGCTGGGAAGGCGGAATCCAGTCTCCTCGTTGCCTGTGTCGAATTGGTTGAAGAGGAGATAGAAGCCGACGAGGCCTTTGTAGGTATTCTGCGAAGTAAAGTCCACGCGATGATCGTGGTACCAAAGTGTGCTCAGCGATTCGTTGATATCGCCATTCGGCTCGTTGGTAGATGCGAAGCCAGCCAAGACATTCGGATAGTGCTGGTCGTAGAAATGCCCGATCTCGAAAAAATCCAGCGGGTTGCCGTCGCTTTCGGAGGCCGTGTGGCCATTGTGGAGATGCGTGGTAACCGATGGCATTCCGAAACCGCCATTCTGGCTCAAGGGCGGAAGAGCATTATGATTACGAGTGAGTTGACCGATACCATACTGAGCGGCGTACGTTGGACCGGGACTCATGACTCCGTGTCCGTCGTCGAAGCCCCAAATAGTTTGTGGGGGCAGGCCAGGGCTGAACCTGTGGCTAAATGCCTTCTGCGTGAAGTTGTACAGGACCGGAGGCGGAAACGGGATGCCGCCGATAATCTGGTGCGGATCCGTGCGGCTCTCTCCTGCGCCAGGATTGGGAGCGATCGTGGGCACGGGAGTGAGAGAAGGGACGGGGATCGCTTGTCGCATAACATTGAGCGGCTGAACGAATCCTCTGGTTGGCGGGCTCGCCGGCTGATTGGGTACACACAACTGATTGACGCCGCCGTTTACGGTGCTTTGGCCGCGCGCGCGCGCGCTCAATCCACTCTTGGCGACCAACATCCCTCCAGCCGTTAAGAGGCCCAACTTCATCAAGTCCCGGCGAGACGTAAGGCCTGCAGCAATCAATTCGCGCCGGTTCTTTCCCGCCTCGACCATTTCGCGATACCGCTTCCGAGAAACTTTTTCCCCGTAAACATTGAAATACATCGCCCCTCCTCTTTAGACACGCGGCGAACAGAGTTCTCCTTCTCAGACACACGTCAGAGCAGACCTGGAACCAGGTCGAGTGCCAATAACTGTCCAGCTAGTCATTGACGTTCTAGGTACTGTTTACGCCTCGTATTTTATGGATTCAAGCGAAACGGATTAGCATTAACGTCTTTCGATTAGCATTTCCTGCCGATAGCGTCCGGGCGCCTGCTCGAAGAAGCGCTCAAAGGCGCGGACGAAACTAGGGGTGTGTTTGTATCCGACCGCGTACGCTACTTCCTTTACACTCATTTCACTCTGCAGTAATAAAAGCGCAGCCTTATGGAGTCTTTGTTCGACCAACCAGTGGCCCAGTCGTGAACCAGTCTCCGCTTTGAATAAATGTTGGAGATGCGAAGGGCTCAGGTTCAGCTCCATGGCGAGACTGTTGATCGAATACACCGATCCCGTGTGGACTATCTCAAGGATTTTGCGAAAATGCTCGTGCCCAACCGTATCCGTCAAAAGGCCATCCGCCGTTGGCTGAGGAACCGAGGGCCAAAGCGTACTTCGCCAACTCGAGATTGCTTTGGCCGATTGTTGTGGAGCACGCTCTGCCGGAGAATTCCCGATGCGGATTGAGCGTTGTCCGCATCAGTCGCAGCGTCAGAGGCTGGGGTGGAACGCTGCCTCGAAGTTGTGAGTGGCATTTATCACAGGGTTCAATGTCGCGTCAATAGCCTTATATGAATCTTTAGATACGTTTTGAGAATGAACATACGGATGATCGCGCCGCGATCCAACGCCGCAAGTACTTACCCTATAACAGCCCTCGACCTGATTTTCGCGCGGGGAAACAAAAATGAGGAATGGCGCGCCCGGGAGGATTCGAACCTCTGACCTTGTGCTCCGGAGGCACACGCTCTATCCATCTGAGCTACGGGCGCGCAGGTTGCGCTGCGAAGGTCTTCGCGAACGCAAGTGGGAAGCTTACTGTGTGATTTTACTCTGCTTCTTGTGCTGTGGCAAAATCAATCGCGATTCATCCCAATGAGGAAAGTCCGCCCGACACAGAGTAACATTCGCGCGGATTCCGCAGGCGAGGGGACTTGGGAATGCCCGAGACGCTGCAAGACTACCTCAAACGATTGCAAAGCTATCTGGGCGATCGTGATCCGCTCAAAGTGCAGGCTGCCACGCCGAAGAAACTCGAACAATTGATGAAGCGCGTGCCGCGAGGCAAGCTGATGCGGCGGCCGGCTTCGGGAAAATGGTCAATCGGAGAAATCGTCGCGCACCTTGCTGATGACGAGCTTGTAGGCGCTTATCGCATCCGCAAGATACTGGAAGAACCGGGTACGGCGATTCAATCGTTCGACCAGGATAAATGGGCCGCTACGGGAAAGTACGCTCGTTGCGACCCGAAACAATCTCTTGAGCTGTTCCGCGCGCTCCGGCAGGCAAATCTCATGCTTCTAAAGTCGCTCGACAAGCGGCAGTGGAATCAGCACGGAGTCCACGCTGAAAGAGGCGTCGAAAGCATCGCAGCGATAACGAAACATTTCGCCTGCCACGACCTCAACCATTTGAAGCAGA
>DATNKB010000431.1:0-7241 GCA_035603595.1 Candidatus Dormiibacterota bacterium | reverse complement strand
CCAACGTCGCGCGCGGTCCAATTCTTGCTCGGGATCAATCGGTCGTTGGTGAAGAGGTCTCCGCTTTCCAAATCAGCTCCTTGCGCTTGCAAATCGGACGGTAGCACCTGATATACCGTCTTCGCTTTGATGTCCAGCGCGAGCCACCGATGTCCCAGCAAAATTAGAACGAGATTCGGTTTCTTTTGCGATTTGTCCGGCTGATAGAGGGCTGTCTTGAGCGGCTGCTTATCGTCGAGCCGCACTTGGCCTCGATCGATCGGCTTCCAGTGAATACGCCCGTCGTCTTTGGCAGCTGCAGAAAACACGAAACAGCAGATCAGGCAAACGAAACTATACGCACGCCACACTTGCCCGCCGCTCAGTAGATACTCGATTCGCGTTTGCGTCCGGTGTAGTCGATATACACGATTTTGAGGTCTGTGTAGAAATCGAGCGCAGTGTTGCCCACTTCCTTCGGGCCAACGCTTGTCGCCTTGGTGCCGCCGAAGGGAACGTGCGCCTCGCCACCAACGGTCGGCGAATTCACGTGGGTCATGCCCGTCTGAATCTTGTCGACGAACTCGAAGATCTTGTTCGAGTCAGTCGAGTAAATGGCGCTCGTCAGTCCATATCGAACGGAATTGGCCACGTCCACAGCTTCATCGAAATCCTTCACGCGGATCACGCTCAGCACTGGCCCAAAAATTTCATCCTGCGCAATCGCGCTCTCCGACCGCACATGATCGAACACAGTGGGTGCGACGAACCACCCCTTGTCGTACTTTGGTCCTCTCAATCGCTCACCACCACAAAGCAGCTTGCCTTCGTTCTTTCCGATTTCGATGTAGCGAAGAACGGTGTTCATCTGCGATTCGTCAACCGCTGGCCCCATCTCGACCCCGGGATCGAGACCATCGCCCACTGAGAATTTCTTAGCGCGCTCGACTAGCATTGACACGAACTGATCCGCGACTTTCTCTTCGATCACCACGCGGCTCGTAGCCGTACAACGCTGCCCCGTAGAGGCAAACGCTCCAAACAGTGTCGATTCCATCGCGAGGTGCAAATCCGCATCCGAAAGAACCACGATTGGATTCTTTCCCCCCATCTCACACTGGCACTTCTTGAGCTGAAGCGCGCCGGTCGCGTAAAGCTGGCTACCCACTTCATTCGAACCCGTAAATGAAAGCCCGTGCACGTGGGGATTCTGAACGAGCTCATCGCCCGTATCGCGCCCCGAACCCATTACCAGATTCAGAACCCCAGGCGGAAGCCCTGCTTGCTCGAAAATCTCTACAACTTTCATCGCGGTAAGAGGAGTTAACGTAGCCGGCTTGAACACCACCGCATTGCCGCACACCAGCGCGGGCGCAATTTTCCACACAGGAATCGCCACCGGAAAGTTCCACGGCGTGATCGCACCCACCACACCGAGCGGCTGGCGAATCGTATACGAGAAATTCTTCGGCAATTCGCTTGGCAGCGTCTCGCCGTTCAGGCGACGCGCTTCTCCTGCCATGAATTCGGTGATGTTTATGGAGCGCTGCACTTCGCCGAGCGAATCTTTCAGCGCCTTGCCCTCTTCGCGGGTGAGTAGTCGGGCCAGTTCCTCTTTCTGCTCCTCCATGATCCGTACGGCTTTGAACAGTATCTTGCCCCGCGCAGGAGCAGGCGTATCCCGCCAGGCGGGGAAAGCCATTTTCGCCGCCGCGATCGCTTCCTTCATCTCTTGTCGCGTCGAAAGCGGAATGCGCGCAACTACTTCGTCCGTGTTCGCCGGATTGCGCCGCTCGACAATCTTTGGCGATTTCGATTCCACCCACTCGCCGTTAATGTAATTCCTGCAAAGCGTCGTAGTTTCTGTCGCAGTCGCCATGATCGCCTGTCCTTAAAAATAATCCCTGAAAATATTATATGCGCACTTCACCGAAACTCTTGTCGAGAAGTCGGATCCCCTCATCCACGTCGGCTTTGGAAATGTTCATCGGCGGAGCCATGCGAATCGTATTACCCAGCAGCCCCCCCTTGCCGATAAGAAGGCCATTCTTCCTCGCCGCCTCCATCACCTGCGTGGCTTCTTGCGCGGCCGGCTCTTTCGTTTGACGATCCTTCACCAATTCGAGAGCCTGCATCATGCCCATTCCCCGCACATCGCCGATGAGAGAATATTTCTCCTGCAACTCTTCGAGTTTCTTACGGAAATATCCGCCGACGACATACGTATTTTCTCGCAGATTCTCTTCCTCGATCACTTCAATCACCGCGCGAACCGCTACCGACGTAACCGGATTCCCGCCAAAGGTCGAAATGGTGAGACCCTGAAATTTGTCGGCAAGCTCAGCGGTGGTGATCGTCAAACCAACTGGCACGCCATTCCCCATGCTCTTCGCAGACGTGATGATGTCTGGCGTCACTTCCCACTGCTCGATGCCCCACCATTTCTTGCCCGTACGGCCCCACCCGGTTTGCACTTCGTCAGCTATGAATAGCCCGCCATAGTTCTTCACAATGCGATAAACAATCTTGAAATATTCCGGTGGCGGCGTGATGAAGCCGCCGACGCCCTGAATCGGTTCGGCGATGAACGCTGCAATTGACCCGCCCGTCGTGGTCTGAATTGTACTTTCAACGTCGTTTGCGCAAGCCACGCCGCATTCGGGATATTTCAGGTGCAGTGGGCAACGATAGCAATAGGGGTTCACAGCGTGCGACACACCGACGCTGATGACACCCGATTTGCGCCAGGGCGCCTGCGCCGTCACGGACTTTGCGAGTGCCGATCCACCCGAATAGGCGTGACGCAAAGAAACAACGTCATAGCTTGGGCTAATCATGCGCGAGAGAAGAAGCGCCGCTTCATTCGCTTCCGTGCCGGAGCTGGTGAAAAAGCTCTTCTGCAATTTCCCCGGAGTGATCTGCGCCAGCTTCTCGGCCAGAGCAACCATGTGCTCGTTGGGGAATAGCGTAGAGGTGTGCTGGAGTTTGTCTACCTGTTCTTTGATTTTCGACGTCACCTTTGGATTGCAGTGGCCAACGCCTATGGTCACGATCCCGCCAAAGAAATCCAGGTACTTGTTGCCTTCGATGTCCCACAGATATTGCATCGAAGCGTGATCGGCAACGAGCGGCTTTTGGTAATAGTTCGTGACCGCCGGCCAAATGAATTCCTTGTGCTTGCGGACGATTTCATCAGATCGTGTTTCAGTTATTTTCGGCGTGGTCGTCATTCAGTTCGTCCATTTCCCATGCACACCCTCCCACCCTTCTCAATTGGCTGCATCTGCTCGCGCCTGCGCCTGCGTGCGGGAAATCTCGCCATACGACTCCGGCCGGCGATCTCGGAAGAATTGCCAAGTGGCGCGTACCTGCGCGATTTCATCCAGGTCAATATCGTGCGTGAGCAGCTCGTCCTTGTCGCGGCTTGCCTGCGCAATAATCTTGCCGCGCGGATTGCAGAAATAGCTTTTTCCGTAGAATTCCCCGATGTTCCAGGGCGCCTCTTTTCCCACGCGGTTGATTGCGCCCACGAAATATCCGTTGGCAGCGGCGTGGGCGGGCTGTTCGAGCTCCCAAAGGTATTCGCTCAGCCCGGCCACCGTCGCCGACGGGTTGAATACAATCTCCGCGCCATTTAGTCCCAGAATTCGCGCACCCTCAGGGAAATGGCGGTCGTAGCAAATATAAACGCCGACTCGCGCAAATTTCGTATCGAAGACAACGTATCCGGTGTTGCCCGGCGTGAAATAAAACTTCTCCCAGAATCCAGGAGCAACCTGTGGAATGTGGTGCTTGCGGTACTTCCCCAGATATTTGCCGTCCGCGTCGATTACAGCCGCGGTGTTGAAGAAGAAGCCGGTCATCTCGCGCTCGTAAATCGGAACAACCATAACCATCCCGTGTTTCTTGGCCAGCTTTTTCATGCGCTCGGTGGTAGGACCGTCGGGAATCGGCTCGGTGAGCTCGTGCCATCGGATTTGCTGCTCAGCGCAAAAGTACGGGCCGTTGAAAAGCTCCTGGAGGCAAAGAATTTGAGTCTTCTTCTTGGCGGCAGCTTCGATCAGTTTCTCCGTCTTTTCCAGCATCTTCTTGCTGATGTCCTTGATGGCGTATTTCTCGGGCGACCACTCGCAGTGAGTTTGAATCAGTCCACAACGCACCAGCCGAGCCATCAGACACCTCCCACCAAGCTGCTCTGCAAAACCAAAATAAAATTCGAAGAGCAAGTTTACCCCGTGGTGTGTAAGGCGGCAAGCAACAGCGCAGCAATTCTGTTGAGCTGGGGAGAAGCAGGCCTGGAGGTTCTTACCGCTAAAAAACAGCGCGTCGGCTGCTGCTTCCCGTATAATCCGGCGGGCGGGCGAGTGGTGCGAATTCTGCAAAACACATTGCGCGGATTGGGACGTATCTTTCCCGATTGCATCACGTTGAGCCAGGCCATCGCCTTCAATATGTTCCTCGCCTTTTTCCCAGTTTTGCTGTTTCTTCTCGGCGTCCTCAGTACCACCGCCTACTTTCACAACGCCGTTCGCGAAATTCCCCAGAGACTTACAACAATCCTGCCGCCCGGCAGCGATCAGATGGTCGTTCAGTATTTCGTTCGCAGGGGGCTACACCCGCTGAAGTGGATAACGCTTGGGCTAGCTGGCGCGTTGCTTGCCGGCTCTCAGGTGATGGTCGGTTTTATCGAGGGATTCCGCCTTATTGAAGGCGATCTTCTCCGCCTCTCGTTTTGGCGACTTTATCTTCGCTCTACAATTTTGCTGAGCTTAACGTCCGCTCCCTTTCTCGCCGTGGTGGTCCTTACGGTCTTCGGCAAGCAAGCCCGCGGATGGCTCATCAAACAAATCGGGCTATCCACTCTGATTCATGCCCTCGGCTTCGCGGCTTATGTGGCGATTGTATTTCTCTTGGCCATGTGCGTTTTAGTGGTGATGTACCGGTTCGGTCGGCCGGGAGAGCGAAGCTATAGAGAGGTCCTTCCTGGCGCGCTGGTAGCTACGGTGCTCTGGTGGGCTGCAGACATTTCTTTCGGCTTTTACGTGCGAAAGATGCCTTACGACGCTGTCTACGGTGGCTTGGCCGCCGCGATTGGCTTGCTTCTATGGATGTACTTGACTGCGATCGTCGTGTTGGTAGGAGCTGCGTATAACGCGGAGGCACGAGAAGCGCTCCAGCTGCAACATAAGGGACTGAGGATATGGGAGCGAGCAACTTGAAATCGCCTGCTGCGATCGCCTATCGATACGCAGCGATTCCGATCCTTCAGACGAAATGCGATGACTGAAATGCGAGTCGAGTGCTATTCAGGCTATCGCCCCGACGAGCGGCCCCTTCGATTCGTTTTCCACGGTCACGAATACGAAGTCCAGGATTTGGACGGCCAGTGGTACTCGCCGGATGCCACCTACTTCCGGGTGCGCGCCCAAGATGGTAACTACTACGTCTTACGCCACGATATTGGACAGGATTCGTGGACCCTCGACGGCTTCCGCGCCGCTCGGCACGCCCCGCATTCATCCCTCTGACTGATTAAAGACGACAAATCGGACTCCTTTCCTGCAATTACGTTAAGTAGTTCGCGACAATTGTGTCCTAAGCTACAAGCAGATTTTTACTCGCCATCTGTGCCGCGACGCGCCGATATAATCGATCTAAAGTCCCCACTTTTAATGCAACTTTTGCACTGTGATGGGGTTCGTATTAAGGGATTTAGCTGGGAGCTTTGTCTTCCGAGGGCACTTGGATTAACTATGGTAAGCCGATCGTCTGACCGATTGCGGCATTCGCATCTACGCATTGAAAGCATGGCGGTCGCCAGCCTATGTCTTGCTGCTGCAATGATTTTCACAGCGACCGCACCTCAATCCAGCGCCGACAAAGTAAAGAAATCACCCAACGCCTCCGCAATATCACTCGATAAAAAATTCAAGGGCGCCTTGCCAATCACCGAGCTCACAGCAGACCAAGCGACTCTGCACGCGCTCAATCGGCTGGGATATGGCCCATGTCCCGGGGACGTAGAACGAATCCGTCAAATGGGCCTCGAAAAATGGATTGACCAGCAGTTGCATCCAGAACGAATCGATGACGCAGCGCTCGACCAGCGACTCGATCAGTATTCCACGCTGAACCAGTCGTCAACGAAGCTCCTCGACGAGTTTCCTCCACCGGGCCAGGCCGTAAAGCGCCAAGGCGTGACGAAGGACGAGTACAAGGAAAAAATGGAGCAAAAGCGCCAGGACGCGCTGGCACAGATGCTGCCGACCGGGAACGAAAATTTTGACCGCGCCAACGATCAACTCGCCAAAATTCAAGGGCCGAATCGCATCGTCGCCGATCTCTCTATGGCGAAAGTGGACCGCGCCGTCTACAGCCAAAGGCAGCTCGAATCAGTGATGGAAGATTTCTGGTTTAACCATTTCAATGTCTTTGCGAACAAAGGCGCGGACAAATGGTTCGTTACCGCATACGTGCGCGACACGATCCGCCCCCGCACCATGGGCAAGTTTCAGGACTTGCTCGTTGCGACGGCCAAGAGCCCGGCGATGCTTTTCTATCTTGACAACTGGATGAGCGCCGACCCGGCTGCTTTCAAGCGCATGCAGGCGGAAATTCAGGCTCGGCGCCAGCGCTACCAAGGAATTTTCACGGGAGCGCAGCCGCCACCGCCCGGAACGTTTCCAGGAAAATCTCCCGTACCCGGCGGCAACGGCGCACCCCCGAAGAAAAAAGAGGATCGCGGCCTCAACGAGAATTACGGTCGCGAAGTGATGGAGCTACACACCGTAGGTGTCGATGCCGGCTATACGCAACAAGATGTGATCGCGATGGCCGAGACGCTCACCGGTTGGACTGTCCACGAGCCACGCAAAGACCCGGAATTCTTTTTCGACGAGCGCATCCACGCGCAGGGCAAGAAAGTTGTGATGGGTCACACCTTCAATTACGGCGGAGAGAAGGACGGCGAAGAAGCGCTAAAGTTTTTAGCAAACCCCCCCAGCACCGCGCGATTCATCTCCACGGAATTAGCGCGCCACTTCGTATCCGACAATCCACCCGAATCGTTAATCAACCGCATGGCAAAAAACTACGAATCAACCGGAGGCGACATTCGAAGCTTGTTGAAAACCATGATCTATTCGCCGGAGTTCTGGTCGAAGGATGCATATCGCGCCAAGGTGAAGACTCCCCTTGAACTTGTCGCCAGCACAGCGCGAGCATTGGGCGCGGACGTGCCGGTTTCTCTGCCACTGGCGCAA
>DATNKB010000430.1:0-6953 GCA_035603595.1 Candidatus Dormiibacterota bacterium | reverse complement strand
CAATTGGGGTGAAGTCGTAACAAGGTAGCCGTAGGAGAACCTGCGGCTGGATCACCTCCTTTCTAAAAGAAAAGGGAGTACGAACCGCCTCTGGCGGTTACGGCTCTCCACCCGGTCTAACTGGCCGGGCGTTCGGCTCTCAGCCGAACGGGTTCTGGCAAGTCTCATCCGATCTCCCCTTTGGCCGCGCGAGCGGTTCGGAGGGCTGTTAAAGAGCAATCAAACCCTTAGAAACTTTCACGAGTTTCTCAGGGCGAGCAAACGCGAGAAGGCCCGATTCAATGACCTGCCCCGACCGGGGCGGCGAGTTGAATCGGGCCTTTTTAATTTTGTGCGCACATTTTCGCGCAATAAAAAAAGCGGCGGACTGAAAAATTGGTCCGCCGCTTTTTTTTTGCAATTCTGGTTTCCGGACCTGCCTGTGCGTTACTGAACTGGATCGTTGTCGAAGCGCGCCGGGAAAAATGGAAGGACGCGAATCTTCTCCTGCTGAACGGCTTGGAGCTGAGTCGGATCCATTCCGAGTGCTTTGAGGATGGTCGGCGCCACTTGCTGGTTCGAGACAGCGGTTCGGACCGTTTGCGGATCGAAGCTCGGGAACGAAAGAAGCAGAGCGGTGTGCACGTCGTCTTCGTTGATTCCGCCATGCTCTGCGATCTTTGAGCCGCCGGTGAAGATCACGCCGGTGTTGACCTTGAGAATAATGTCCGGTGTGCGCGGATCTTCGCCAGGACCCGTGCCGGGAACGTCCCACTTGTTCGCCAGCGATGGCCCCGCAAAGATTTCCTGGATGCCGAGGGTCTGCTGGCTGTCCGGCTCACTCAAAAGCGAGACAACTTTGGAAGTGAGATCCGTGTTCGTCAGCCAGATCAATGAGGCATCGTCGGAAATATCGAATGCTTCCGACGGACCGATCAGAGTTGCGGGCTGGCCATTGCCGATGGGGTGCAGTTTGGAGTGGTCGATGGGCGACTGGCCGTGTTTGGCGCAGATGATGATTAACGTCGAATTGTAGTGGCCTTTGCTCTTCAGTTCCGCAACGATTCGTCCGAGAGTTTCGTCGACGAAGTCGAGCTCGGAGACGAGACCCGGTGCCGGTTTGCCGAGAACGTCCAAATAGCCGCCACTTACCGGCGGCCCATTCTTGACTATTGGACCACTCTTCAGTTTCTCTCCGACGCTGACGGCCTGGTAATTGAAGCCGAAGAGCGTGGGGACTGGAGCGGTTTTCGAGCGATTGTGCGTGAAGCCGTCGATCTGGTTGATGACGGCCTGCACGTGAAGCAAGTCGTAGCACTTGATGTTGCGGAAGTCGGTGGTCCAGCCGTCGTCGAAGGTATTGTCGACAAAAGGAACTGGATTGCAGCCCGGGAACTGCGGAAGCCCCACAGGATTCGAGTTGATCTCCGGTCCGTAAAAATCATCGACACCTTTGCCGCTGGGGCCATTGGTCCACTCGTAGGAGGGGTGCTTGTCGGTCCAGGCCGTGGTGCCGCCATTGGCTTTCACCACTTCGAAAATCGTGTTGACCTTGAGGTATTCATGCGGGAAGACCGGGCTGCACTGGTTGATCGGATTACGCGGCAAGAAATTTGGATTGATACCGCCGCCTCCATTCAGGAGCGTCAAATTGAAATCAATCGATTCGTCATAGGCCATCGCTGTACCGATTACGCTTGGGCACAGATTCGGGCCACCGGTGATGGGAAGCGATGTGGTTTGCGCGGGCGGAGAAAGAACGCGATTGTAGGAAACGTCATACCAGAGGCCGACAGTGGCCGGCGAGCCGCCGGTGACGAGAGATGCCAGACCGGGAAATGAGTCGGAAGGTTCGGAGGTGCTTGCATTTGTGTAGGTGATTCCATGAGCGCTGAGTGCGGAAAGCGTGGAATTGGGATGGCTGCTGACGTAGTTGGAAAGGTCAAGCGCGTGTAAACCGTCGACGCTGATGAGAAGAACGTGGCGGATATCAACATCTTGATTACCGTCGCCGCCGGTACCCGGTGGCTGGGGAGAGGCGTAGAGCGGCATCGCGATGAGCGACGCAGCTAAGGCCGAAGACAAGAATCGACGCAGCAAATGCATCTGGAATCCTCCTTGGAGTGACCGCTGGGTGTGAAACTCTAGCTAAGAGCTGACGGGCAAGAGTGAATGCGGCATGAATCGACGGTTAAAAATAAATTTTCACGCTGGGCAAGTAGGCATGGGAACCTAAAGCCGACTGGGAAGCCTCGGCATCATGGGATTATTTGTGCACGATAGGCGGGCAAATGAATAGCGAGTTCACCGAACGAGAAGCAAGAGTGCGCGAGAGTTTCTCGCGGCAGGGATTCACGGTTCAATTCGATGAGCGTCCAACGTCATCGGGGTCGCGCTTCATATAGAATTTGCGATCATCTTCATGCGTGACTCGGAAACCAAGACGCTCGTAGAGCCGCCGAGCGGGATTGATTCTGACAACATTCAGGCGGACCGCAAGACCGAACTCAGCGGCTTCGCTAATCAATCGCTTCATCACTTCTGTGCCGATACCCCTGCGCTGAAACGGGCTATCCACAAACATCTGCGCGACAAAAATCTGATTATCTTCTCTGATGGTCTGCAACCAGCCGACATCGGTACCGTCGAGCGCTATAACACGAACCTGCGCTCGGTTCCACTGCTGCCCGAAGCTGGTTTCTTGAGCGTTTCTGTCTAGACGCAACTCATCAATGATCCATCTCATTTCGGCGAAATAGAGACGTCTGCAGTACTCAAAGTCATGCTCAAGAGCTGGACGCAATCCAATCTGCACTGGTCTATTCTGCAGCATCGATACGGTGACCTCAAACGACTGTGCTGCCGAGGCAACCCACTCCTGCCTATTAGTGGATTGGTTGGCAATCTTGACGTTGCTGTCTGGCGGCCAGCTTACGGTCGCGCTCGGCATGGATTTCCACCTGTCCCCCGCGAGCATATCGTTTGGCGTGAATGCAGCGTGAATCGACGGTTAAAAATAAATTGTCACACTGGGCAAGTAGGCGTGGGAACCTGAAGATGACGGCGAAGCCTGCGCATCGAGGAATCTTTGGAGCATGATAGGCGGACAAATGAATAGCGAGTTCACCGAACGAGAAGCAAGAGTGCGCGAGAGTTTTTCGCGGCAGGGATTTATGCGGCATCTAGGCGCTGAGGTCACTGCGCTTGGGCCGGGCGAATGCGAGATCCAGGTTCCCTATCGCGAAGAGATGACGCAGCAGCACGGATATTTTCACGCGGGCGTGACAGCGGCGATCGCAGACAGCGCCTGCGGATATGCCGCCTACGGGCTGATGCCGGCGACGTCGTCGGTGCTGACGGTGGAGTACAAGATCAATCTGGTGGCGCCGGCGGCGGGCGACAGTTTGATTGCGCGAGCGCGGGTGGTGCGGTCAGGAAAGACGCTGAAGATTTGCGCGGCAGATGTTTTTGCTGTGAAAGACGGCAGAGAGAAACTTTGCGCAACCACGCTATCGACAATCATGGCGATGCAGGATCGCTCGGATATGGCGGCGAAATCTTGATGGCGGGTGGCACACCCTTAGAGTGGAAGGATTTTCGGGCTTTTCGCTAGAATTTGCGGGTGCCCCGTCCTTCGCGCTTTTCGAAGGGTGGGGCTTTTCTCCTTCGCTTAAACCCTACGAAGCATCCGGTGCGCAGACGTTTCGCGCGTAAACCGTTTTCATAATTGTGAGGTTGTGTAACAACTGAAGGCGATGCAGTGAAGTTTTGTCGTCCCATAGCGGCGCTTGGGATTCTTCGGCATCGAGAGCACGTCAACTGCGTCCCACCCTTCGCAAACCCAGCGAAGGATGGGGCACCGCAAGGGCTAAGACTGAACCTCGGAGTGAACTGCTCGAGTGGTATGATCCTGCCGGAGCACGGTCAATTGTGGAAACCACAGAAGACTCTGCGGCAGGGGATGGCCCACCCGCCCAAAAGTCTTATCCTGATTCGACGAGCGTCGAATACGTTTACGACCTGGCTGGCAAACTTCAGCAGGTCAGTGACCCGACTGGAACCTACGGGTTCGCTTACGACAACATGGGGCGGCTGGTGGGAGGCACCACCCAATACACATTTGTCAGAACGCCGACTCCGATAGGAGAACCGATACCTGCTCCCGCTTGATCCTAACGTTTTCGTCTTAAACGAACTTGAAACGTACGGCAGAGAATTAGGTGATAAAACCCATGTCAAACTCAAAACCGACCCGGCGGCAACCTGATAGCCCTGAGCTAATATTTCTTCGCGCCGACAAAAAGTGGAAAAGTGGCGCGCTGCGTTCCGCTTTCCGGCTCTTCCTTGCGGCGGCAAGAAGAGGCGACAGAGCATCGCAACTCAACGTAGGGTACTTCTACGATCAGGGTATAGGAGTCCGCCGGAATCGTGATGCAGCTCTCCGTTGGTATAAGCGAGCATACCGCCGCGGAGATGCGAGTGCAGCCATCAACATTGGAACAATCTGGCGAGACGAGAATGATCTGCGACGCGCCCTTTCATGGTTTGAGCGAGCGCGAAAATTGGGCGATGGGAGCAGCAATCTTGAAATTGCGAAAGCCTATCTCCGAAAAGGAGACCCGGTTCGGGCCGTTGACTATCTTAATAGCGTGTGTCGATCAGATCGTGTCACCGAGGGCGAAATGGAACAAGCCAAGCGACTCCTGAAACGAATTAAAAAGGGGTAAAACGTCGTTGTCCGGGCCTGAGGCGTTGCACCTCGCTTCGTATTACCGCGCCAGACACTACGATCCGAGCGGGGGCAGGTTCGTCAGCGAAGACCCGATTGGGTTCGTGCTTGGAACTAACTTCTATCGCTATGCAGTTAATAGTCCGACACTATTGACCCGACTGGATTGGGCGGGGGGCTCACCCTTGGACTGGAAGGATTTTTGGGCTTTTCGCTAGAATTTGCGGGTGCCCCGTCCTTCGCGCTTTTCGAAGGGTGGGGCTTTTCTCCTTCGCTTAAACCCTATGAAGCATCCGGTGCGCAGACGTTTCGCGCGTGGACCGTTTTCAAAATGGTGTTGTGTAACAACTGAAGGCGATGCAGTGAAGTTTTGTCGTCCCATAGCGGCGCTTGGGATTCTTCGGCATCGAGAGCACGTCAACTGCGTCCCACCCTTCGCAAACCCAGCGAAGGATGGGGCACCCGCAAGGGCTAAGACTAAACCTCGGAGTGAACTGCTCGCGAGTCCGATATCGTGCGAATGCCAAGATTAGAAGGGGTGCTGCGTAACAAAGGCGCACAGGCAAGAGTGCCTGTGCCACTGAAAGGCAAAATTCAAATGGGCGGGCTGGGAGCGGGGCACAAATCGGAGAGGGCGAGGCTGGCGCGACTCGTCAATATAAAGAAAGCGCGGGCGGCGAGGAAGAGAGAACCGCTGCGATGGCGGAGCGGACTGGAATCGCGGATCATCGAGCAACTGGTGTGGCAGTGGTGGGTAGAGAGCAGTGGCGAGTGGCTAGTGGCTAGTGTGGGGAAAAACCAAGGGCAGATCCGAAAAGCGGGGAGGCCGTGGGCGAAGTTGCGGGTGGCGAGATTTTTAGAGGTGAGTCACACGTGGGTGAACAAGCTGGTGAAGCGGATCGAGCGGGACCCCGACCGGATGCGGAGGCGAATGGCGGCGTGCGCGCCAGCGAGCTTCGAGAAGCTAGAGCGGGCGCGGGAGGAGACGCGGCGACAGCGAAAATTCGGCTGGATACGAGGCCCGATCCGGATGCGGCGGGTGAAGTGGACGCTGGGGGGCAAGGCTCAAAGGGCGGTGGTGTGGACTCACTCGGAGAAGCGGCGACGGGAGGAGGCACGGCGCGGACAACAAGGCCCGCCTAGTGTGTCTTATGCGGATTTGCCCGCGTGGGCTAGAGGCGCGGTGTAGCGGGTTGCTTCCCGTTGAGGGTGGTATTGAGCAGAATCCTACGAGGCTAGGAAACATTTGCCGAACTTCTCTTCATCGCTGGCCTTCATCCCTGCGGCGGATGTTTTTGCTGTGAAAGACAGCAAAGAGACCCTGTGCGCGACGGCGCTGCCCACGATCATGGTGATGCGATCATGGCGATGGGTAAGACCGGCAGGCTGGGAGATCTGAAGATATTTTCTACTTAATTGTAATTCTGAATTTTGACGTTTTGGCAGGCGGCACATTGTTTTCGAACGGGCGCGCATATTCGAACACGAGTGTCGTAGCCCCTTTCGCCATCGCCTGAAACGTCCAAGTTTCCACCCCGCCAACCCCGACGCCACCCGAGTTGTCCTCCTCATACTTTTCGCCAAGCTGCTTGAGAATCGCAGGATCGGGCGGTTGCGCAAGGCGCCAGGAATATCCGGTGGTGTGATTTGCCTCGAGTGGGATCGTAAACGTGTCGCCGACTTTCGTTTCGATTGTGCTGGGGCGTTTGCGCACGGATGGTTGCGCATCATTTGGTTTGGAAACCGGCCGGACGCCCAAAGCGCTAACCTCGGTGAAGCGGCCGGAAGAATCGAAGTCGAACGCCACAATGAGAGTGCCGAGGCGCGCACAGGCATGGCAGCCGTCTTGAAGAAGATATTCGACCTGAAATTCCTGGCCGCCGTTGGCCGCCGAAGTGGCCACGGGCAGTTCGGTATGATAGCGGTCGGCGGGAAAAACGCTGACGTTGGGATATTTCAGAAGGAGCGCTGCGTAATCGTCATTCTTGCGCAGATCTTCTTGTGAAAGGAATTTGTAATCGTCGACGTCGATTATGGGAGGCGTGCCGTTGACGAGGAGGACGCCGTCCAGATCGTTGGCGCGAAAAAGATATTCGATGTAAGCGATGTCCACGCGGCCGGTGTCGCGGAAAGCGCGAACGTAAGCCAGGCCGTTGGCCGCAAACTCCTTTACGAACGCCATAGCTTCATCCGAAGCGCCGAATGATTTCATCGCATCGAGGAAGCAGGCTTCGTGCTGCGCGGG
>DATNKB010000429.1:0-10073 GCA_035603595.1 Candidatus Dormiibacterota bacterium | reverse complement strand
GCCCATCAGATGATGGCTCAGGACTACGCCGCGCTTCGCGACCTGCCCAATGCGGAAAAAGAATTTCTCGAAGCGCTGCGTTTGCGTCCTCAGACAGCGAATCTGCATCTCGAACTCGGCGAGCTCTACGCTCGAGCCCAGCAATGGGATAAAGCTGAGGAACAGTTTCGTATGGAAACTGAGGCGCAGCCCGGAAGTGCGGAAGCGGCCTACCGCCTCGGCGAAGCGCTCTTGCAGTTGGGCAAGTTCCATGACGCGCGCCTGGCGCTCGTTCGTTCTGACCAATTGAGGCAGGATATGCCGGAGACGCTTTACCAGCTCGGCAAGGCTGCGTCGCTCGATGGCGATGACGCCCTCGCGGAAAAATCATGGATTCATGTTCTCAAACTGGAAAAAGAAACCCCACTTGCCGCGCAGGCGCATTTCGGTCTGGCTGGCCTGTATCGCAAGCAGGGTAAGTCCGCTGAAGCGAGCCAGGAGATGGAATCATTTCGCAGATTGCAAAAACCTGCCAGCCAAACTCAAGATTCGCAGAAGTAAGCGAACGGAGTCAGATGGGACACGGCCATAGCGGCAGGTGACGTCGTCAAAAAGTTCAACCGAACTGGAGAGCCCATGAGAAAAGTGCCAATGAACCGACTCTATCCGTTGCGCAAACTCGCTGTTGCGCTCGCGCTTGTCCTTATGTGGGCTTCGTATGCGACAGCTCCGGCTGCTTCGTCGGCAGCGGACGATGTCGAGCAGCGCGTGAACGCCATTCTTAGTCGGATGACGCTCGAAGAGAAGGTTGACATGCTTGGCGGAATTGACGACATGTTCATCCGTTCTCTCCCCCGGTTGGGGTTGCCGCCATTCAAGATGGCGGACGGGCCTCTCGGTGTTCGCAACTACGGGCCTGCCACCGCGATGGCAGGCGGGATTGGCTTGGCGGCGTCATGGGATCCCGCATTGGCCAGCCGCGTCGGGAAGGAAATTGGAAGGGACGCGCGCGCGAAGGGCGTTCACTTTATGCTCGGACCGGGCGTCAATATTTATCGCGCTCCGATGAACGGCCGAAACTTCGAATACCTGGGCGAGGATCCGTATCTCGCTTCGCAGATTGTGGTCGGGTATATCGAGGGAATGCAGAGCGAGGGCGTCAGCGCCACCGTAAAGCATTTCCTGGCAAATAATTCAGAGTTTGACCGCCACAATACAGATGCGATTGTTGACGAGCGCACGATCCGCGAGATTTATCTTCCGGCGTTCGAGGCTGCCGTAAAGCAGGCCCACGTCGGTGCCGTGATGGATTCCTACAACCTACTAAATGGGAGCCATCTCTCTCAAGATAAGCACGCCAACATCGACATCCTCAAGGGAGAGTGGGGTTTCAGCGGTATCCTGATGTCCGACTGGACGTCAACCTACGACGCAGTAGCCGCAGCCAACGGTGGGCTCGATCTTGAGATGCCCTCAGGCTTGTTCTTCAACCGCGAAAAGCTACTTCCCGCAATTCAGCAGGGTTTGGTCAGCGTCGCGACGATCGACGACAAAGTTCGCCGCATTCTTCGCACAGCAATTCGGTTTGGATGGCTCGACCGTGACCAGACTGATCTTTCGATTCCACGCTACAACCGCGAAGGCGACCAGGTCGCGCTCGATGCCGCCCTGGAAGGCGCCGTGTTACTCAAGAACGAGAACAACTTGCTGCCCTTGAAGAAAGAAGGCGTCAAATCCGTTCTGGTGGTGGGCCCGGGCGCGTATCCCCCTGTCCCTGTTGGTGGGGGCAGCGCTCGTGTGCTGCCGTTTCAAGCGGTGAGCTTCGTGCAAGGAATCAGCGACTACTTCGGAAGCGCCGCCCAAGTCTATTACAGCCCCGGTGTGCCGAGCCTGATGGATTTGGCAGACGGCACGTTCTTTACAACCGAGGCGTCGGGCGGTGCACCTGGGCTCAAAGCAGAATATTTTGCGACGCCGGACTTGCAAGGACAGGCGATCATTTCCCGTAATGAGCTGCACGTCGATTTCGGTGCGCCCGCGAAAAACGTCCTTCCCGAGCAACCCCTCTCGGCTCGGTGGACCGGATATTTCACTGCTCGTGAAGCGGGGAAATACGATCTATTCGTCGGCTCTTCAGGAGAAGACGGCGGCTACTATCGCGCCTCTGTCGACGGCAAACTTGTCCTGGACGATTGGACCGATTCGAAGGAACTTCTCGGCGTCGCAACCCTGTCGCTCGACGCGAATCCCCACAAGGTGATCCTGGAGCATCATGGCCGGTCGACATGGATTGGCGCACATCTGCGCATGGGAATTGTGCGACAGGGAGGATACGTCACTCCAGACGCTAAGGCTCTGGCCGCAAAGGCCGACGTTGTCATTGTCGCAGCCGGCTTTGACCCCGAATCTGAGAGCGAAGGCGCGGATCGCATTTTTCGGCTGCCCCCTGGACAAGATGAACTCATTCAACAAATGCTCGCAACGAACAAGAATACCGTCGTCGTGCTTACTTCCGGTGGCGGCGTGGACATGAATGCGTGGATCGATCGTATCCCCGCGCTGTTGCAGGTTTGGTATCCGGGACAAGAAGGAGGAAAGGCTGCCGCAGACATCCTCTTTGGCGACGCAAATCCTTCGGGCCGCCTCCCGGCAACGTTTGAGCGACGCTGGGAAGACAATCCCGTTCACGACAGCTACTATCCTACCGCCGGCACAAATCGGGTCGTTTACAAAGAAGGCGTCTTCGTCGGCTATCGAGGCTACGAGCACAATGGCACGAAGCCGCTCTTTCCCTTCGGCTATGGCCTCTCCTACACCACGTTCAGCTACAGCAACATTCGCGTGAAGTCCGTCAATGCCAGCCCATCCGGCGAAGAGTCTGGGCCACTCTACGAGGTAGCGTTCGACGTGAGGAATTCGGGCGCCCGCGAGGGCGCTGATGTCGCCCAGGTTTATGTCGCCGATTCGCACTCGAAAGTGCCGCGTCCAGCGAAGGAATTGAAAGGCTTCGTGCGAATCGATCTCAAACCTGGCGAAACGAAGACGGCGACCGTTACTCTCGATCGACGCGCCTTCTCATACTACGACGCAGCTACAAAACAATGGCGCGCGGATCCGGGCGAGTTCAACGTGCTGGTGGGACGGTCGAGCCAGGACATCGAGCTTCGCGGCAGTCTGACGTTAGACGAATCGAGGGCAAGCTCCGCGAGCACCAAGTAGTGCTGTCGTGCAGCGTATGCATACTTTAATGCATTGTTTCGGCAGCCGGGAAAGCGTCCGTAAGCGACAAAACCTGAATTGACTGCTTAAGCTGATCGAGCGAAGCGGATGTCTTTAATTCGATCGTCACCGCTTCTCGCGGCAGAAGATCAAAATAGTTATCCGAAGTCCGTACGTCCAAATCGCCGAAAGAAACATACACGCTCCTCGCGAGCGTCGGAGAACGAAGGGTCACGGAATAGCCGTCGCCACTACTTTCCAAAGAGGCATCGACGTGCGCCGTAGGAAGATCGATGTTGTGCATCGTGTCGGAGAAGAGCAGATTGTGCGAGACCTTCTGTCCCGCAACTTCCAAATCGAACACCAGGAACGTCTTCCTGGGATCCGCATTCGCCAGAAGCTCCTTCTTTTCTAACGTAAAATACACTGCGCTGGATTGAGCGGGTACCTGGACGTCCTGAGTCTTGTCCACCAAAACCGCTCCAGAAAAATCGAGCAATCGCGTGCGGATTTGCCCCGCCAGCGGCTCCAACTTGTCCGATACAACGTATACATCCACCTTCCCGTCATGCTCGTAAGGCGACACAATCACATCGTCGTAGAACCGGCGCGCATAATATTGAAGCGCTTTCCAACGTCCGAAGTAATCGATGCTCGCCCACGAAGCTACCGGCCAGCAATCATTTAGCTGCCAGTAAAGGGATCCCATCGTGTTAGGACGTTGTCTCCTCAAGTGCTCCGCGCCTACTTTAATAGCCTCGGCCTGCAGCACTTGGCTGAGGTATACAAATGAAGCAAAATCCTTGGGCTCCGGATACCAGCGGAGCATGTACGTCAAAATGCGTTCATTGCCGCCGTGGTTTTTCTGGTGGTCCTGCATCGTTGCGGAACGGATATCCAAATCCTCGGGCTTCGCAAACGAACGAATCGTTCGCATCTCTGGAAAAGACTGGAATCCGTACTCAGACATGAATTGCGGAAACTGGTGCGTATACTCTTCGATCGGGGCCAGCGCGTGCCACACCTTCCAGTAGTGCATGTCTCCGTTGGTTTGACTATCAGGCGGGTCTTCGAAATCTGCGCTAGGCGAGCTTGGCCAGTAAGGGACGGGGTCAGAATACCGGCTGACGATCCCCGGCAGCATTCCGTGGAATAGCACCACATAGTCCTGCCACACCTTCTCGCGGTTAGCCGGCGACACTGTTTCCTTGAAAGCTTGGCGATCCTCCCAGTGAGCCCAACCAGTTTCGATTTCGTTGTTGCCACACCACAGGACGACGCTTGGATGATCCCGCAACCGCGTTACCTGCTCGATCGCTTCTTGCCTTACATTGTTCTGAAAGTCCACACCGCCGGGAACCATATCGCCGCCGAACATAAATTCCTGCCAAACCATGATGCCAAGCTCGTCGCAAATATCATAAAAATCGTCTGATTCGTAATATCCGCCGCCCCACTCTCGCACCATATTCATATGCGCTTCGCGCGCCGATTCCAAAATCTGACGGTGGCTTTGCGGAGTCACGCGGTTCGGAAAGCTATCGAACGGAATCATATCGGCGCCCTTCGCGAAAATTGGAACACCGTTCACGACGAACTCAAAGCTCTTGCCTGATTTCGTGACTTCCCGTCTTAGTTCGACCGACCTCAATCCTGTTCTTAACGTCGCCTCAGCCGCGACATCATGCCCTCGGCGCACTGCCACCGAAAAATGGTATCGATCTTGTGCTCCATAGCCTGTCGGATACCAGAGTTTTGGGTTCGCAATGCGAATCGGCACTGAGACTTGATTGATTCCGGAATCGATTTGGACGGCTTGCTTAATGGTAGGCGCTGGAGCGCCGTTCAACTCCGCGTAGCTGATCTCGACGGTGGCCGGGACCGAGCGGCTTGCATCGATTGTGACCTCCGCTGTGACCGACGCGGTTTCTTTGCCAATCCTGAGTTGGTGAACGTGAAAGTTCTCAATGCGCAGTGCATCCCACGCCTCCAAGCGCACCGGTTGCCAGATTCCTTCGGTCACATACCGCGGTCCCCAATCCCAACCATATTGATAGGGCGCCTTCCTTGTATAAGGCGCGGTGGCAATGTTTTCCTCGTTGCCAGTGTTGTGCGTCGAAATAGACGGTAACTCGTACGGCAGCCCTTTCACCTGAGGTATCATTGACGCAATCGGGGAATGAAAAACCACTCGAAGAGTATTCGCGCCAGTTTTCAGAATGTTTTTGACAGGCACGCGCCAGCTTCGAAACATGTTGTCCGCATGAAGAATTTGTTTGTCATTCAAATAGACATCCGCGAACGTGTCCAGTCCCTCAAAAACCAGGTCGATATGTTCGCGCGAGGCCGTCGCAGCATCCACGTCAACCCTGGTTCGATACTCCCAATCGGCAAGGCCGATCCATTGCAATCGCGTGTCGTTGTCCTGGTAAAAAGGATCAGGTATCAGACCGTTGTTCAACAGGTCGGTCTGGACGACCCCGGGCACGCGCGCTGGATGCCATTCCTTGATGTCCGGTCGGATGGTAGTGCCGAGGGCGCGGAACTCCCATTTCGCGTCAACGGCGCGCGAAGAAGGCGCCTGCCCGGCGGTTTGTAACGTAAGGCTAAGAACGAAAAGCGCTAATACAGCGGAATGCGAAGACTTGAATACGACGAGTCGGGGCAAGTTCATTCCCCTTTCAAGTTGGCAGTCGCAAGCAGAATATCGTTATGCTACAAGAGAATAGATAACGCCTTCTAGCGAAGCAAGCGGTTTTGGTTTTTGTTGAGTCTTGATCCTAAGCGAGGTTCCCTTGGAAGATCGATCGAAAACGGAGCGCCCACTGAAAGTTGCGCTGATGGGCTATGGGTTTGCCGGCAAGACTTTTCATGCTCCGTTGCTCACCCACGTACCGGGCTTGCTGCTGACCCATATCGTTTCAAGCGACAGTGCGAAAGTCAGGCAAGACCACGACGTCACCGTGCTCGCGAAACCTGAGGATGCTTTCGCCCTTCCGGAGATTGATCTGATTGTCATCGCCACGCCGAACTCCACTCATTTCGACCTGGCGAGCAGAGGAATTTCTGCCGGCAAGCATGTAGTTGTCGACAAACCATTCACAGTTACATCCGATGAAGCCGCCGAACTCATCTCGCTAGCAAAAAAGCATCAGCGTGTGCTTTCGGTCTTTCAGAGCCGGCGATGGGATGCGGACTTCCTCACTTTGCGTCAGATATTCAGAGAGGGCTCGCTTGGGGAAGTCATCCAATTCGAGTCTCGCTACGATCGCTATCGGCCGGAACCGCGCCAACGATGGCGGGAACAAGCAGTGCCTGGAGCTGGAGTGTGGTTCGACCTCGGATCTCATCTAGTGGACCAAGCTTTGCAACTACTGGGCCCGCCCGATGCGATCTACGCGGATCTTGAACTCCAGCGCAGTGGCGCTCAAGCTGTCGACTACTTTCACGCTGTGCTCCGCTACGGCCGGAGTCGCGCCGTTCTCACCGCCGGATGCCTTGTTGTATCTGAGACGCCTCGATTTGCGGTCCACGGCACGGCCGGCGGATTCACAAAATTCGGCATGGACACGCAGGAGGAATCTCTTAAGCGCGGTGAAGTCCCCGGAAGCCCCGGATGGGGACACGATCCGCGGTCGGGAACCCTGGTTACAGCGAAAGACGGCCGGGTTGAAACGCGGCAAGTGCCGATCATCCCGGGCAACTATCTTGCGTACTACGAAGCAATTCGCGACGCTATTACCCTGGGTGCACCCAACCCTGTCCCTCCGGAAGAGGGTTTAGCCGTCATCAAAGTTCTGGAAGCTGGTATCCAAAGCGCGTCCGCGCGAGCCGAACTTCCGTACCATCAGGCCAGCAATCGATCGAGCGCAATCTGATACGATATTTACAAAAAGGGAGGCTGGATTTCGTTTGGCACCCTTCGGTTCGGAAACATGATGACGATTGATCGAGATCTTGAAACGATTGCGCTTCAGGAAAAACTCCTGCAATTCAAATATTTTGATTCAGGATTGGCGTGGACTTTAGGGAGCAATATCAAGGCTGCTGCGGAAAAACGCAACGCAGCGGTTGCCATCGACATTCAAGTCAATGGGCACACTCTATTTTTCTTTGCGATGCCCGGCACAACACCAAACAACATCGACTGGATCCGCCGCAAACGTAATGTAGTCCTGCGTTTTCACCGGAGCTCGTACGCCATCGGTTTAACGTATGAGCGCGACCAGACCACGCTTCAGGCAAAGACGGGTGCCGAATTGCGCGATTTCGCAACGCACGGAGGAGGGTTTCCGATCCTTCTTGAAGGCACAGGTTGTATCGGGTCGATCACCGTATCGGGGCTTCCTCAACGTGAGGACCATATGTTGATCGTTTCTGTGCTGCAGGAGCATTTCCACATTCCTCCTGCAGAGCTGGCGCTCGATGCCGTTCCTGATACGAATCGAAAAAGTTCCTCTCGAAAGAGTTAGCGCCGCAAATAAAATAGTAGTGTCCAAGATTCCTCGGATCAGGAGACCGGCCTCACGCTGAACCAGGAAACTGCAATGATGGCAACCTCGATATCAGAACCAGCCATTTCTCCGATACGGGCTGTGATGCTCGATTACGGCGAAGTCTTATGCTTTCTTCCCGCGCCTGACGCCATCGCGCGTATGGCTCGAATCTTCCGCATCGATCCCGGGGCCTTTCTGCCGATTTACACTCAGAGCCGCGGCCCCTACGACCGGGGAGATCTTTCACCTGAAGAATATTGGCACGCATTCGCGTCTCAGGCCGGAGTAACACTCGATGGCGATTTGATTGAGGAGCTACGCCGCTGGGACGTTGAGATGTGGAGCAGAACGAATGATCCGATGATCCTCTGGCTCGAGAGTCTCCATGCCGCCGGACTCAAGACGGCGATCCTATCAAACATGCCGTCCGATATGGTGGAGCACCTAAGGCGAAATTCCCCTTGGATGAAGAACTTCGACCATCAGATCTTTTCAGCCGAAGTCCGGCGCATCAAGCCAGAGCCCGCTATCTACGAACACTCCCTGCATGCGCTCAAGGTGCCCGCTTCAGAGATTTTGTTCGTCGACGACCGTGATGCAAATCTCGAACAAGCTCGCGCGGACGGAATGCGAGGCATTCGATTCCAGTCCGTCCACCAGCTTCGCGACGACCTTCATGCGCTTGGCTTTCACGTACTCCCGCCGCGGATCGATTCTCATCATAATCTATAGTGGGTTGTCCCCCGGTTGGCACGTCAGCATCTGAATCGCTTTGCGCGCAAATGGATTCGAAGTGACAGCAAACAGTCTTCTATTTGTCTCGGCATCACGGAATTCAAAAAATACGACCAGGACGGGTACGGCGTACCGCTCAAGCAATTCTATTTGCCCGGCACCGGTGATGAGCAGCCAGGCCCTCGTGCCACAACAAAGTAATTTTGATAGATGTTGGGAAATCTTCCTCCAATCAATCGCATTCCGAGATAGGTGGTACTAGTCTTGCCAACCTTTTCGTAGAAAAGCCGTCTAACGTCGGGAGGCAAAGCAATGGCGCATAGTCAACGGCAGTCCCGGCCCATACTAGGCTTAGCAGCCTTGCTTTCGCTTTTCCTTGTGCAGGCTACTTTTGGTCTCCCATTCCGCCAGACTCGCATCAACCTGAGTCCGCGCATGCTTTACCACAATGTCGGTTCGATCGTTGATACGGTTCTGACTGGGAGCCGCCATATTGCGGGGGATTTGGAACTGTTATATGAACTCCGCCAACTGGCCACGGGGCCGCCGCAGTCAGAGAAGTTAGTCCCCGCTTCTCGCAGCTCCGCACCATCCTCGCCAGCGCAAACAACGCTCTGCGAACACCGCTTCATTCCTGTGCCGAACGTGATTGACGAATAGCGACCAGGCCCAACTGGACGTACTCGCTTTACCCGTGGAACGCTCTGTGACTGATCTGTATCCGGATTTTCTGTCCCGACTTGGCGAATCCGGTTGTGACGCCTGGACGCCGGCGCGGATTGCCGGCCACAGTGAATCGCGATTTCCACGAGATATGTTCATCCTTCCGAAGACGCTGCCTCACTGCCATGTCTCGCCTGGGTAAGCACAAATTTGGGCACAATGTCGATTCACCTCAATTGGAAGTGAAAGCATCGAGACTCCTAACTAATTAACAGGACAGCAGAAGGTTGGTGGACGTGACCGGGATCGAACCGGTGACCCCCTGCTTGCAAAGCAGGTGCTCTCCCAGCTGAGCTACACGCCCGCCGATTTAACAAGTTAAACCACTTTACATCAACGTCTTAGATGCTTCAAGTTGGGACCGCTTGGGACCATGATCGGTCTCATTTATCCCAATTTCGAAGCGATCTGCTTCCTGAATTCCCGCGTGAAGTGACTGTACTTGCTCGTCGTTTTGAGGATGAATGCCCAACCCAACGCTTGATCAAACCGTCGGGAACATTACCCTGCTGAAGAACGGAAACTCTTCCGTGACGGAACGCATGAGTCGTTCCTTCTGGAATTCCGATCTGCTTGACAACGTCAGCTTCCACAATCCAAGTCTCACGGTCAGCATGGACTTCTCCTTTTGTGACGGATTTGGATTTGTTTAGGCGTCTATCTGATTTGAAGTTTTAGCCTCGCGTGTTGGCGTCGGTAGGAGATTCAAACCGGAATCGAAATTGGAGAGAAAGTCATCTTACTTGCATTGCCTTGAAACAATCGAATTTCGAGCCTGCGGCCACTTCCGGTCAGTTGAAAAACATTTGTATCTAAAATGTGCGGATGAACATCACATACTATGAGTGGGGATGTCATGTCAGCGACTAGCGTTCAATTTACGGTTGCAGCGCACATCATGGCTGCTCTGGGCTACTTCCA
>DATNKB010000428.1:0-6857 GCA_035603595.1 Candidatus Dormiibacterota bacterium | reverse complement strand
CAGAATGCGGCGATTGCGGCGGTGAAGCCGGGCGTGTTCATGTATGGCGGGCCGGGGAGTTTGCATACCATCGCGGCTGATTACATCAGCACGCACGGGAAGGATAAGGACGGCAAGCCGCTTGGAAAATATTTCGTGCATGGGCTGGGGCACGGCCTGGGATTGAACGTTCACGACCCGACGGATTTTCGGCAGCCGCTGAAGGCTGGGATGACAATCACGATCGAGCCGGGGATTTATATTCGCGACGAGAACCTTGGCGTGCGGATTGAGGATGATGTGCTGGTGACGGCTGACGGGCACCGGGTGATGACTGAAAAGTTGCCGCGGAATGCAGATGAAGTGGAGAAGGTGATGGCCGAGGGCCGGACGCATCCGCAGCCGTAACCGTCGCTTTCGCCGTCGCGAGTTATTCGCCGGGTTTAATGAAGATTACGCAGTAGTCGTTGCCCGACCAGTGGTCGATCGTTTTCTCTACGCGAAATCCTGCCGCGGTTAATTCTTCGACCATTATTTTCTTCGGGATGCCGTGGCCTCCGCGATTGGCGGGGACCCCTTCGACCGGGGGGAGGCTGTTGTCCGGGGCGAAGTCGATGATGGCGAGACGCCCGCCGGATTTCAGCGAGCGCAGCAAATTCTTGTCGAAGGCTTCGGGTGCGGTGATGTGGTGGTAGACCCGGCGCAGAAAAATTGCATCGCAGCAGCCGGTGGGTAGCTTGGTGTCGTCGGCTGCGCTTTCCACGAGCGTGACATTGGCGAATTTGTGCTTGGCGACTTCATCGCGAAGTGTGGCCAGCTTGGCGGCGTCAATTTCGGTGGCGTAGATGTGGCCCGATGCGCCTACAATTTTCTCGGCGGCGAAACTGTAGCTTCCGTCTCCGGCGCCGATGTCCGCGATGGTCATGCCCGGCTTCCATTGCATCTCTTCGGCGAGGCGCGAGATTTCGGAGTGAGCGTTGGTATTTGCGAAGGCCGCGGCGCGGTGTGCGGCATTTTTCAGGAAGCCGTACGACGCAAGCGCGAGCACGATTGCCAGGATTGCATTGAGGTGGTTTCTGCGAGCCATGGTTATTGATGCCTCTTGGGAGTTGAGCGGGTTTGCAGGGCTATGACCTCGCCCCGCACGCCAAGCTGCCATTTGGTTTGACGCGAGCCGCGAGCGTTGGATTCCTGCGATTGTGGCCTGAAGCGTTTTCTAGATGTTTGACCCGATGCGCGAAGGGCCGCTATAATTGATGTTTCGTCATAGCGTGAATTTCTTGCTTGGCAGGCGCCGCTGCTTGCGACTCTGCAGGAAACACCCAGCGAAATTCAGGAGCATCCGATGAGCGCCTTGAAAGCTACCCAACTGCGCGCAGGCATGATCATTCAGCACGAGGGCGACCTATATCACGTATATAGCGTGGATCACCGCACGCCCGGCAACAAGCGCGCCGCCATGCAGACGAAGATGCGCAACCTGCGCACGGGGTCGATGACCGACTACCGGTTCCGCGCCGAGGAATTCGTCGAAAAAGTGATCGTTGATGAGATCGAATTCCAATACCTTTATAGCGACGGCGATGGCCACCACTTCATGAACACGGAGAACTACGAGCAACTGGCGCTGCAGAACGACATCGTGGGCGACACGAAGGATTATCTGATCGCGAATATGCCGGTGAAAATCGAATATTACGATGAGAAGCCGATCGGCGTGTTGATTCCGGACACCGTTGATCTGACGGTCGTCGACACTGAGCCCAGCATTCAGAAGGCGACGGCCAGTTCCGTGATGAAACCCGCGAAGCTTGAAACGGGGCTTGTGATCAACGTGCCGCCGTTTGTGGGAACCGGCGACAAGGTGAAAGTGGATACTTCGGAGGCTCGCTACATCCAGCGGGTGCAATAGTCGCGCAAACTATCCCGAACAGCATCGTCGCTTCATTGTTGTGGCTGAAGAGAGATCCTTCGACTGCAGGCCGCGCCCTCGCTCCGCGAGGGAAAACGAAACCGCGCGACCCTCCGCTCAGGATGACAATCCAGAACGGATTGTCACTTCAATCCTTCCACCACGTAAAGATCCGAAAGCACTCGCGGGTAGGAATACACGAAGGACTTTGCGTCGGGCGTGATGATGACGCCGCCAATCGCGTCCACTCCAGCGGCGTCGGCGGGCACAATCTGTTTCCATACCGTCCGCTTGCCCGTTGCGAGATCGATTCGCGTAATCACACAAGGCAATCCAGCAGTGTTGTACGCGAAGACCGATTTTCCGTCCGCCGTAAATCCTGCTATGCGTTCGATGGCTTGAATACCGGGCATTGGTTTCGGCTCACCTCCGCCCACTGGGTAAAGCCAACGGTTCCCGTCCACGCCGAGAGATACCACAAAATTTCCGTCCAGCGAAACTTCGAAGAACGACACCGCTGAGCCTTCCGCACTGATCGCGCGTGGCTTTCCGCCTTCCAGATCCTGCACGTAGAGCCGTGGGCCATGCCCGGGTTCGCTTCCCGTAAACACCACCTGTTTTCCATCCGGCATCCATCGCGCTGTGAAATGGTCGATCGCGTCATTCGTTATCACGCGTGGCGCTCCGGCCTTGATCGGTAACAAAAATAGCTGCTCGGGTGTTTCGTGAGTGATTGACAGCACCCAATTGCCATCCGGCGAAAGGGCTTGCGGGTTTCCATCGCCGAGCCGGACGGCCGGAGAGCCGTCTGTCCCTCGAGTGTAAATTCCGTAGGTGGCACCGCCCGCTTCGCCCACCTCGCCGAATAACAAAGTTTTTCCGTCAGCCGACAAGTCCGCGGGCAGCGAAAAATCAAACCATGACAGCTCCCGCGGCTGAGTGGCGCCATCAATAAAGCCCTTTATTTCTTGACGTCCCGCTTCGCGGCGTAGCAGTACGCGTCCGTCTGAAGTCGTATCAAGTAGCGTCAGCGTGCCGGGAACGCGCGCGAGCAGCCGTTGTTTCCCGGACATATCGACGGCATACAAAGCTCGCCCGAGGCCTTCGTGAGTGGCGGTGAACCAGATTTCCTCTCCGTTGGGAGACCATGCCAACCCATCTTGACTGATCCAGTTTCTTGCCAAAGTCTTGTGAGTGCCGGCCAGGTCCACAATCGCAACGCTTCCTCCGTCATCCGCCAATAACGGATGTTCCAGGAAAGCGATTCGGTCGCCCTTCGGAGAAATTCTTGGGTCACCGATCCACCCCGCGGGGGCTTTGTAGAGCACTTTGCCAATCGGAAACTCTAACTGGCTGAACCCGCCTTGTACCCGAACAATGGCCACCTTCGATCCGTCGTTCGGCCAATCTGCCCAGTTCACGTCGTTGAGCAGCTCGCGCGGCGCTCCGCCGCCAATCGGCATCCGCGCCAAAGTACCAAACTGTTGAAACTCACCGGTGCTGCTGTTCAGCAATAAAATCATCTCGGCGGTTGACGAGACTCCCAGCAGCTGCGTTCCCGAGTGTCCGAGCGACGCAGACTCCGGACTACCAGCGCGGGCGGAATAGATTTCGGCGGGTTTTCCATCCCAAGCCGCGCTGTAATAGACCGTCTGGCCATCCGGACCGAAGCGACCGCCGAAGACGGTACCTCTCCGGAATGTCACCTGGTGATAGAGCGGTTGCGATACGGGTTTCGCGCGTGTTGCAAGAAATGCGCCTGCAGCCAACCCGGCAACAAGCGCAATTGTGCCGGCGAGTGCCGCGGCGATCCACGTACGCTTGGCGGAAGGCGGGGTGGCGGCAGGTGAGGCTTTAGCCGCGCCACTTGAAAAGCCGGAGCCAATTCCCGAGCGGCTTGATTCCGTTTCGCGTTTCAGGCGCTTCAGATCGGCGCGCAGCTCTGCCGCTGTCTGGCAACGGAGCTCGCGATCTTTTTCGAGTGTTTTCGCCAGGATGATTTCAAATTCGCCCGGTAGATCGGGATTCACGCGCGTGGGCGGTGCAGGCGCGCGATTCAAAATCGCTTCGGTGATCACGCCCGCCGTATTCCCCGTAAACGCCTGGCGGCCCGTCGCCATCTCGTAGAGGACTGCGCCAAAGCTGAAGAGATCCGAACGCGCATCGAGTTCTTCGCCGCGCACCTGCTCGGGCGACATGTAAGCAACTGTGCCCACCGCTGTTCCCGGACTTGTCAGCAGCATTTCGCTTCCGACCGTGGGTAATGCCGAAGTGCCTGCGCCAACGCCGACGTGCTCCGGTGCGAGTTTGGCCAGGCCGAAATCGAGTACCTTGGCTTGGCCGCGGCGCGTTACAAAAATATTGGCTGGCTTGATGTCGCGATGAATGATGCCCTTTGCATGGGCGGCATCGAGTGCGTCGGAAATCTGAATCCCCAGGTCGAGCACCTGGTCAAACGCGAGCGGCTTCTCGCCGATGCGATGCTTCAGCGTTTGGCCTTCGAGCAGCTCCATGGCGATGAAGGGAACAGTCTCCCCGCCGTCATTCACCACATCAATTTCATAAATCGTGCAGATGTTGGGGTGATTCAGCGCCGAGGCTGCGCGCGCTTCGCGCTGAAATCGTTCGAGTGTCGCGCGATCTTTTGAGAATCCTTCGGGCAAGAACTTGAGGGCCACCTGACGGCCCAGTTTGGTGTCCTCGGCCTTGTAGACCACACCCATGCCGCCGCCGCCCAGCTTTTCAAGGATCACGTAGTGCGAAAGGGTTTTCCCGATCATGACGTTGGCTACTTCAATCCTTCCACAACGTACAGATCGGAGAGAGTTCTGACGTAGCTATAAACGAAGGATTTCGCATCGGGCGTAAGGTATATGCCGCCTGCCGAGTCGACTCCTGCCGCGTCTGCGGGTGCAATCTGCTTCCACGGTGTTCTCTTCCCGGTTGCAAGGTCCACGCGGGTCACGATACAGGGTAATCCCGTGCGGTTGTGCACAAAGATCGACTGACCGTCCTCGCTCCAACCGTCGAGCCCGTCGTGTGCTTGGAGTCCGGGAATCGGGCGCGCTTCGCCTTCATCGATCGGGAAGAACCAGCGTTTCCCGTCCGGGCCAAACCCCGACACAAACTTTCCATCCGGCGACACGACTACACCGACGTTTCCTCCCCCTTCAGGACTGATTGGTTTCGGCTTTCCACCTTCGAGATCTTGCACGTACATTCGTATCGCGTGGCCCGGCTCGGTTCCGGAAAAAACGATTCGCTTGCCATCAGGATGCCACGTAGCTCCTATATGGTCGATCCCGTCATTCGTGACGGCTCTTGAAGCTCCCGATTTCGTGGGGAGCATATAGATTTGCTCTGGTGACGTGTGCGTAATACACAGAGCCCATTTTCCATCGGGCGAGAGCGCCTGAGGGTTCCCGTCGCCGAGTTTGATGGCAGCCGAACCATCGGTACCTCGTAGGTACACTCCGTAGTTCGCTCCCCCGGCTTCCCCCACTTCAGCGAATAGCAGCAGCTTGCCATCGGCCGAAAGAGCCGCGGGCAAGGAGCTATCAAACCAGGATAGTTCTCGCTCTTGTGAATCCTCGGCAATGTGTCCTTTGATCTCCGTGCGCGCGATCTCGCGTTTCAGCAGCACTCGCCCGTCTCGCGCGGCGTCGAAGAGGGTCAGCGTCGCCGGAACCCGAGCAAGCAGCCTCTCCCGCCCGGACAAGTCCACCGCATGAAGGGCCCGCCCTACTCCCGCTTTCGTCGCTGTGAACCAGATTTCCTCCCCGCTCGGCGACCACGCCAGGCCCTGGGCGCTGATCCAACCGCTGGAGAGGGTTGTGCGGGTTCCTGAGAGATCTACCACCGCCACCGAACCTCCGTCGTCGCCTCTCGCCGGGTGGTCCAGGAACGCGATTCGGTCGCCCTTTGGAGCAATCCGCAAATCCCCAATCCAACCCGGTGTCTTGTACACCAGTTTCCCGGCCGGGAATTCGAGCTTCGCAAATCCACCTTCATCGTGAGCCGTCGCGAGATTCGAGCCGTCTGCGGACCAATCGGCCCAATTGGCCTCCTCGAGAATCTCGCGAGGCGCGCCACCTGCGAGCGGCAACCTTGCCAGCGTGCCGAATTGTTCGAAAATTCCCGTGCGGCTTCGAAGCAGGATGGCCATCTCGCCCGTGGAAGAGATTCCGGCGATCTGGGCTCCCGATAGACCCATCGGCCGCGATTCAGGACTGTCACCACGAGTGGAATAAAGATCTGAAGGATGTCCATCCCACGCCGCGCTGTAAATGATCGTCTGCCCGTCCGGGGCAAAGCGCGCCGAGTAGACGTTTCCTCGACGGAAAGTAAGTTGCTGGTAAACCGGCTGTGAGATTGGCGCTTGGCGTTTCGCGAGGAACAGTCCTCCTGCGAGCCCAACGGCCACCGCCAGAGCGAGAGCAACTGCCGTCCGATACCAGGGCCGCTTCGGTGTGGATACGGCGGCAGGAGAGGCTTTCGCCGCGCCACTTGAAAAGCCGGAGCCAATTCCCGAGCGGCTTGATTCCGTTTCGCGTTTCAGGCGCTTCAGATCGGCGCGCAGCTCTGCCGCTGTCTGGCAACGGAGCTCGCGATCCTTCTCGAGTGTCTTAGCCAGGATGATTTCGAATTCGCCGGGAAGATCGGGATTTACGCGCGTAGGCGGCGCAGGCGCGCGATTCAGAATCGCTTCGGTGATCACGCCGGCCGTGTTGCCCGTAAACGCCTGGCGGCCCGTCGCCATTTCATAGAGCACCGTGCCGAAGCTGAAGAGATCCGAGCGCGCATCGAGTTCTTCGCCGCGCACTTGCTCGGGCGACATGTAAGCAACCGTGCCCACCGCTGTTCCCGGACTTGTCAGCAGCATTTCCGATCCGACTGTGGGTAATGCCGAAGTGCCTGCGCCAACGCCGACGTGTTCCGGTGCGAGTTTCGCCAGGCCGAAATCGAG
>DATNKB010000427.1:0-15818 GCA_035603595.1 Candidatus Dormiibacterota bacterium | reverse complement strand
CTCTCGGAATCGTTTATTCGGAATTTCCTCGACGCGCAACCGAACGCGGCCATCGCCGTCGTCCGGCCGGCCATCGTCGAAACCTCGATCGAGAAGCCGTTCCTCGGCTGGAATGAAGGCATTAACACCTCGGCATCGCTCTCGTATCTGCTCGGCACATTTTTCCGCCAGCTTCCAACCACGGAATCGAAATGCCTCGACCTGATTCCGGTGGACCTGGTCTGCCGCGGAATGACGTTGATCTCTGCTGCGCTGGTCACGCGCCGGCACGAACGCGTCTACCAGCTCGCCACTTCTGTGACAAATCCGTGCGACATGCGCCGTTCGATCGAACTCACAGGTTTGGGCCACCGCAAATTTTATCGCGCGCAAGGTGGGCTCGAGCATCGTCTGCGTCTGAAATTCGACGCGATTCCAGTTTCGAAATCGCGCTATCAGAAACTTTCCGCGCCCGCGCAGAAAGCCCTCGTGAAAGCCATCAATCGCACCGTCGAGCCCTTCGCAGCCAAGCCGCCGCTCGCGCGCCGCGAACGGGAACTCGAAAAAGTGATCAAGCTCGTCTCACTCTTCGAGCCTTTCATCCTGCACAACGACCACGTTTTCGAAGCGCTGCACGTCGAACAGCTCAGCGCCGCGCTCCCGCCCGGCGAACGCGCCGAATTCGGCTTCGATGCCCGCGGCCTCGATTGGTGGGACTACTGGATCAACGTCCACATTCCGGCGCTGCGCAAGTGGTGTTATCCTCTCATCGAGGGCCGCCCTCTGGAATCCCGTCCGGGGCGCAAAGTGCCGTTGGCGGGCGATGGCGAAGCGACTGCCCCAGGTGCGGCGGGCTCATCTCCGGCAACGGCGAACTGAGATCCTATCAAAGTGGCAATTCTTCTCACCGGTTCCACCGGCTATATCGGCGCGCACATCGCATCAAATCTTCTCGCGGATTATTCTCAGCCGCTGAACCTGCTGGTTCGCGCTCGAAATCTACAGGAAGCGCAGGAGCGGGTCTGGCGGTCGCTGCAGTTGCACATGGATTTTCCGCACTTCGAAGATTTCCTGAATTCGAAGGTCACGATTTTTTTGGGTGATCTCACGGATTCACAGTTCGGGCTCAGTGACGAAGATTATCGCAGGCTTGTTCGCAGCACCGATTCCGTGATTCATTGCGCCGCTTCGCTCAACCGAAAATCCGAGAAGAGCTGCCTCAACGTAAATTTGCGCGGAACGCTCGAAGTGATCCAACTGGCGATGCGGGCGCGCGACGATCATGGCCTGCGCCGCTTCAGCCACGTGAGCACCGTCGCGGTGTGCGGCCAGCGCGCGAATGAAGTGGTGCAAGAGGACGCGTCGATTGATTGGAACCGATCGGACTACGATCCCTACGCGCGCACCAAGAAATTCTGCGAGCACATGGTCCGGCAGCTTCTGCCTGATGTGCCGCGCACGATTTTTCGGCCGAGCATTGTGCTGGGTGACAGCCGGCGCCCGGAAACGAACCAGTTCGACATGGTTCGCACTTTTGTATTCCTCGCGGGTTTGCCGGCGCTTCCCTTTCGCTCCACGGACCGCATCGATATCGTGCCGGTTGATTACGTGGCCGACGCCATCGCTATGCTGCACCTGAAGGAAAAACCGGCGCACGAGATCTATCATCTTTCCTCCGGTACAGGCTCGGAGACATTCGCGGAGCTGACAAACGCACTAGCGAAAGCGCAGGGCAAGCGTGGCCCGCGATTTGTGCCGAGCCTCGAAGCCCCATCGTCAAAAATGGTGAACGCGTTGGCAGGCCGCGCAGGCAAAATCGGGGGATTTGCGACGCTGCTGAAAGTTTTTCTGCCCTACCTCGTGTGGAACACTGTGTTCGACAATTCACGCGCGGTTGCGGAGATGGGACGCGAGCCTGTGCCGTTCTCCGAATACTGCTATCCGCTGCTGAAATACAGCCGCGAGACTCACTTCGTTTACAAGTATCGCGACTGGCCTTCCGAATCAGCTGCTGGGGCGGCGCGCGTGGTCCAGGACGTGCGGCCGTGATGGATTTCGTCCTTGAAGCGTGGGTGAGCAGCCTCATCGAACTGAACAAGTTCGAATGGGTGCTCGGCGCGGGCCAACCGTGGAAGCCAGGAACGAAGCTCAAGCTGCTATTTGCCGGCTACAACGGAACGCGCAACACCGGCTCGGATGTGCGCGTTGAGGAAATGCTGCGGCAAGTGCGCCGAATTCTGGGCCCGCAGAATCTCGACCTGAGCGTGATGACGCAGAATTTCGACTTGACGCGCGGCTACTTTGGCGACGCGAAGCAGGTTCATCTGCCGGACGTGTTTCCGCCTTTTTTGCATTCTGAGGTGCGCAAAAATGATGGCGTGGTGGCGTGCGAAGGTTCGATGTTCAAGAGCAAGTTCGCCAATGCGCTTACCACAATGATGATCGGCTCGCTTGGCATCGCGTCCGCGCAGAACAAGCTGAGCGTCGCGTTCGGAGCCGAGGCCGGGCAAATGGATCCGCTGCTGCAGAAAATGACCAAGCGCTACTGCAGCGATTCGCTGGTGATTACGCGCAACGTCGAATCGCAAGACGTGCTCGGCAAGCTCGGCGTTCCGACCGAGCTTGGCACGGACACCGCGTGGACGTTCGAACCGCTCAGCCCGGAATATGGCCGCAAAGCATTGCGCGATGCGGGATGGGATGGCACTACTCCCGTACTTGCAGTGTGCCCGATCAATCCGTTCTGGTGGCCGGTGAGTGCTTCGCTCGCGAAGTGGGCCGCGCATTCCGTTGCGGGCGCGTATGCGAAGAGCTACTACCGGACGATTTATTTCCATCGTTCCGGTTCGGAAGTAGATGCATCGTACGAAAAATATCTCTCGGCCATGGCAGGCGGTGTTGACCGATACCGGAAATCGCGGCGCGTTTTTCCTGTGATGATCGGGATGGAGATGCTTGACGGCGACGCCTGCGAGCGAGTGGCGGAAAAGCTGGGCGGCGTGCCCCTCTTCTCTTCTGAAAAGTACGACATGTACCAGCTTGTGAGCATCCTTCGCGCGGCCGATCGGGTTCTTTCGTCGCGCTACCACGCGATCGTGACTTCGATGCCGGCCGGCATCCCGTCGGCCGGAGTGACGATGGATGAGCGGATCCGCAACCTGATGCGCGAGCGGGGGCACGAACATTTGTTGATGCGTGTGGATGAACCGGACCTGGCGGACAAGATCGCGGCCGCGCTTGAGACGCTCGACGCCGAGGCTGACGAGATCCGCGATGCAATGCCGCGAACCGTAGCTCGCAACCTGCAACTCATGGCGCGCATGGGCGTTTATTTCGAAGAACTCGTGGCGCGCCACTTCCCTGAATTTCCGGTCCGCCAGGGCGTTCTGAGCTGGGAAGACTATTTGCCGCCGCTCGGCCCGGGGCTTTGCCGTCTGGTGGAAGAGCGCAGCGACGCGGTGGCAGCTCGGGGCTGAGCGGTAACAACTATCATGCTGCGCACGAAACTCGTCGAGAAAGGAATCGGAACCGAGCCCGGCTTTCATTGGCGCGGCCAGGAGATCACGCGCTTTGAGGGCTTGAGTGACGCAGTATTCGGATTTGCCGTGACGCTCCTGATCGTCTCACTCGAAGTGCCGAGGACTTTTTCCGAGCTGCTTGAGACGATGCGCGGCTTTTTTGCGTTTGCGATCTGTTTCGTCCTGCTGATGCTGATCTGGTACCAGCAATACATCTATTTTCGCCGCTACGGATTGCAAGATACTGTGACGATCGTGTTGAACTCCGCGCTGTTGTTTGTTGTGCTGTTCTACATCTACCCGCTGAAGTTTCTGTTTTCCATGCTGATCAATGTTTGGTCTGGTTCGTCACTGGAAGTCCACCTTCCCGACGGAACTGTGCGCGCAGTGATCGAGCAGTTTCAACTGCCGACTCTGATGATTATCTATAGCGCGGGATACCTGGCGATTGCGGTGGTGTTCGTGCTGCTTTTTCTGCATGCCTATCGCCAGCGCGCTCAACTTATGCTCAGCCCGGTGGAAGTTTTTGACACGCGCTGGAGTATCTATAACACGCTGTTCAGCGGCGGCGTAAGTGTCGTGTCAATCCTGCTGGCCTGGCTGGGTGGCGTAAAGCTTTCAAGCGCGGCGGGCCTCATATATCCGGTGCTGATGTTCCCGGGATTTACGATTTTGGGCAGGCTTCAAGGCCAGCGAAGGCATCGGTTGGAGAACCGTGCGGTGGTTAGCGAAGCGTGAAAATGACATTTCTCGAACACATTTTTGCGCGGCTCGAGCACGCGTCAAGCGTGCCGGTGCTCGGCGAAGTACGCGATGGAAAGACCGTCTTCGTGACCGGTGACGAACTGCTTGCCTTGATCGAGCAAGCGCGCAGATTCCTCGTTGGGCGCGGATTCAAGAAGGGTGACCGCTGCGCTCTGCTTGCGCCGAACAGTATTCGCTGGGCTGCGCTTGATCTGGCGATGATGGCCGAGGGATTGATCGTAGTGCCGCTCTATGCGCGCCAAGCTCCCGTCGAGCTGGCCGCGATGCTGAAGGATTCGACTCCGGTACGGATTTGCTGCTCGGACGCCCGGCTCGCCGCGGAAATTGTAAAGTTCTGGCCTGCCGCGCCGAAAATCTCGCTGCTCGACGGTATTTTCACAGGCGACGCGACCGCATCCACAAAACCGCTGAGCCATGCGGACTCCGATCCGCTCACGATCATCTATACTTCGGGAACCTCCGGCGAACCGAAGGGCGTGGTGCTAAATGCCCGTAATGTGAACTTCATGCTCGAACGTACGGGCGCGCGCCTCGACGAGCTGATGCTAGAGGTCAAAAAGCCCAGCGGAGAGCCTGAGCGGATTTTTCACTATCTTCCTTTTTGCTTTGCCGCGTCATGGATTCTGTTGCTGAGTGCGCTTTCGAGGAACAGCGTGCTGACGCTCTCGACCGACCTCTCGAAGCTGTCTGATGAGCTGAAGCTTGCCGAACCCGACTACTTCCTGAATGTGCCGACTCTGCTCGAGCGGGTGCGGGGGAAAATCGAAGAAGCGGTGCGACAGAAAGGCGGATTCGCCGCCAAAATGTTCTCACGGGCGCAGCGGGCGTATGCGAATCGTCTGAGCGGCAAGAGCACAATTGCCGATTCGATTTGGCTGCATCTCGCGACGAACTTCATGTTTCCAACAATTCGCAAAAGCATTGGCGTTAATCTAAGAGCTTTAATCTCAGGCTCTGCACCCCTCTCTCCTGAAACTCAGCAATTCTTCATGATGCTGGGAATTCCGGTGCTGCAAGTGTATGGCCTAACGGAGACTACAGCGATTTGCACGCTCGATGTTCCAGGACACGTGGAGCCGGGGCGAGTGGGACCTGCAATTCCGGGAATCGAAATGACGCTCGGAGAAAATGATGAAATCCTTGTTCGCGGCCCAAATGTTTTTACCGGCTATTGGCAACGGCCAGAAGCTACGGCGAAGGCGCTCGAAGGCGGATGGTTCCACACGGGCGATCAAGGCGAGAAAGATGCGAATGGCAACTGGCGAATTTCGGGGCGGCTGAAGAACCTTATTATTCTGAATTCGGGCCATAACATCGCGCCCGAGCCGTTGGAGGACGCGCTGGCGCGTGAACTTCCTGAAGCCGCCCAAGTGGTGATCTTAGGGAATCAGCGCAGTTTTCTCGCGGCGCTTGTTACCGCGCAGCCATCGAATGGGTTGGAAGCCGAGCGCGTGCAGGCGGCGCTCGATGCTGCGAATACAGGACTCCCGCATTACAAGACGATTCGCGCGTTTCATATTGTTCCGGAACCGCTGACGATTGAGAATGGCATGCTGACGGCGAACGGAAAACTGAAGCGCGATGCGATTGTCGCGCACTTCGCCGCCGAAATCGAGCGGCTATTCGAGAAAAAGAGCGCATGAGGGATTTTCGCGGCGAAACCTTATCCTGGAGTGCAGAGGGTGGCGTTATCGAGCTGGTTCTCGATCGCGCGCCCTGCAATGAGATTGGCTCGACAACTCTTACGGAGCTTGAGAAATTCACCGCCGCGCTCGAGCAGCTGCAGAAAGATTGCCACGCACTGATTATTTCCAGCCCGCGCGCGGAGGGATTCTGCGCTGGGGCAGATTTGCGTGAGTTGTATCACCGCTCACAGGCGCTGCCGCCTACGGAGCGCGTTGCCGGCGTGCGTGATTTCGTCGAGCGGATTCACCGCGTGGGAAATGCGATTGATGTGGCTCCGCTTACGACGATTGCGGCGGTGCACGGGGTTACTTTCGGCGGCGGATTTGAGTTGGCGCTTCTTTGCGATTTGATCGTGGCGGATAAAATGACGCGATTCTGTTTTCCCGAGCTTCGGCTAGGATTGATACCAAGCTTTGGTGGGATTCCGAGGCTCAAGCGCGACATTGGGAACGGGGTCGTGCGCGATTTGTTGCTGACGGGGCGGAGTATCAACGCGTCGAAGGCACAGGCGATTGGCCTTGTGAGTCAGGTGACGGGGGAGGGGGACGCGCTGCGTGTGGCGCGTACGACCGCTGCGCAGGTGGCGAAGTTTGATCGCGGCGCGACAATTGCGGCAAAGAAATTCATCAAGCCGATTCCATATGCGGAGCTGAAGGAAGAAGTGGATATTTTCTGCGAGCTGTTTACGCGGCCGGCGGTGGAAGCGGGGCTGCGGAAGTTCGTCGAGAGCACTGACGCGCTTCCCTATTTGCCCTAGCGGCCTGCGCTCGAATCGGGACGAATCTGTGGCAAGATGAACAGAATGCCTACACTCCAAAATACGACTGACGAAGTGCTGCGGCTGGCCTCGGAACATTTTAAGGTTCCGGTGGAAAAACTGAATCCGAACGACGACTTCTTCAAAACTCTCGGAATCAACAGCCTGCAGGCGCTTGACCTGCTGACGCGCATCGAGCAGCATTTCAAGATCGAGCTTCCGGACTACGAACTACAGGGCGTAAGCGATTTCCGCACTCTTGCTGAGCGCATCCAATCGCGCCTCTGATGCTTGACCTCCGACAATATCAATCACTGGGCGAAGCTTTGCGCGCAGGGGTTGAGCGCTGGCCGGATGAAATTTGTTTGATTGAAGCGGACCGCGAACGCGAGAACGTTCGAATGACGTATCGCGCGTTTGGGGCGGCGGCGCTTGCGCTGGCAGGCGCTTTGCAGGAGGCGGGGTTTCAGAACGCGACGCGGGCCGCGATTATCATGACGAATCAGTCGAAATGGCTGATTTCGGCTTATGCGATCTTCTTTTGCGGGGGCGTGCTGGTCCCTCTCGATTACAAACTGACCGCCGACGAACAGCTGCAGCTTATGGCGCATTCGAAAGCTGAGTTTCTCATCGTGGAATATTATTTGTGGCGGGCGATCGCGCAGGCGGACGGCTTCAAGGATTTGGGGGCGCGAGTGGTGCTCGTGACAGAAGCGCCGAAGGATGCTGATCTCTACGGAGCGAAACGATGGGAAGATTTTCGCGGGGCCGGTGCGGCTACTTTCGTTCCGCGAGCGCGCAAAGATGCGGCGTGTATTGTGTATTCATCGGGGACTGGAGGACGGCCGAAGGGCTGCGTGCTGACGCACGAGAATTATCTGGAGCAGTGCATGGCGCTCACTGCGCTATATCCGTTTTGGCCGGGCGTGCGATACCTCAGCATCTTGCCAACAAATCACGCGATTGATTTCATGGTGGGATTTATCGGGCCATTTACGTGCGGAGCGGCAGTGGTGCATCTGCGGACGCTGAGGCCGGAATATATTCGCGAAGCGTTTACGCGATACAAGATTACTTACATGAGCCTGGTGCCGATGGTGCTGAAGAATCTGGAGAAGGGGTTGCGGCAGCGCTTTTTGGAATTGCCGGCTGGGCGGCGCAGAATTTTGGATGCGCTGATTTCCGCGAATCGGGCGCTCACGCGACGGCGTCCGAATCTGAAGTTGAGCAGGGCTTTGCTGGGGCAGGTGCACGAGGCGTTTGGAGGCGGGCTGCGGGCGCTTTTTGTGGGCGGAGCTTTTACGGAGCCTGCTACGCTGCAATTTTTTTACGATCTGGGGATACAAGTTGGCAACGGCTATGGGTGCACGGAGGCTGGGACGGCGATCACGTTGAATGATTTCAAGCCGTTTCGCGCTGACACTGTGGGGAAACCTTTGCCGGGGATGGAATTGAAAATCGTGAACGCGGATGCGGAGGGGATTGGCGAGGTGCTGGTTCATAGCAAAACGGTGATGTCGCACTATCTTGACGATCCAGAGATGACAGCGGAGACGATTCGGGACGGTTGGCTCGTTACTGGCGACCTTGGGCGCGTGGATGGCGATGGGCACTTGCAGCTCTTTGGGCGCAAGAAAAACATGATCGTGACCGAAGAGGGCAAGAATATTTATCCGGAGGATGTGGAAACCGTTTTTGAGGGCTTACCGGTAAAGGAATTTTGCGTTTTTGCCGCGAATTTTCTGTGGCCGGCGCGCACGATGGTGGGCGAGAAGCTGGTACTGGTGATTCATCCTGAAGCGGGTGCCGTTGTGACGAACGAATTGGTTGCGGAGATTGCTGAACGAAATCGGCGCCTGCTGAATTACAAGCGGATCAGCGGGTATCTTGTGTGGGATCGCGACTTCCCTTTGACCGCTTCACTGAAAATCAAACGCGGCGAGCTGGCTGAGCAGATTCGAGGGACGCTCGACCGTTCGGCGATGGTGGTGCTGTGAGCGCCGCGCGGGGAATTTGCGGCATGGATTGCGTCCGGTGACATCGCGCTTTCTCGCGATCGTAAATCCGGCGGCCGGGGGAGGAATATGCGGGCGGCTGGCTGATGCGGCACTTGAACGCGTGCGTGATGCTGGTATTGAGTTGGATGTCGTGCTCACGAGTCGCGCCGGCGAGGCGATCGAATTGGTTCGAAGCGCCTATCAGCGCGGCGTGCGGCAATTTCTCGCTGTGGGAGGCGACGGGACGACGTTCGAAATTGTGAACGGATTGTTTCCTGAGGCGCTTTCGGGCGCGCGGCCTTCACTGGGATTTCTGCCGCTTGGCACCGGCAATTCATTTCTGAAGGATTTCACGGCGCGCGGAGTGGATCACACGATTGAGGCGCTTAAGAATAGGAGCCGGCGCGCGTGTGACGTGATTCGTTTGCGGCATTCCGGGGGCGAGCTTTATTATTTGAATCTTTTGAGCCTTGGATTTCCTGCCGATGTGGGCGAGCTTGTGAATCGCCGCTTCAAGAGTTGGGGACAATTCGGCTACATTGCGGGCGTGTTTGTGCGGCTGGCTGGCTTGAAACATTCTTCGTTTCCGCACCGGATGGGTGATTCGGGCGAGTGGGATCGGCGCGCCGCGCTTTTTCTTTCTTTTAACAACAGCAAATTTACAGGCGGCAACATGATGATTGCGCCGAACGCCGAAGCGACCGACGGGCAGATCGAGTACGTGCGCTGGGGGCCGATCGGCCGGCTGGGGCTGGTCAGGATGCTGCCGCGGCTTTTCACCGGGACGCACATTCGAGATCCGCGAGCGTCGCGTGCGGCTGCCGAAAAGATTGAGCTGCAAATCGAGCGGCCGGTGAACGTCATGATTGACGGTGAGATCATGCGGCTGGAGTGCCGGTCAATTGAGATTTTGCCGTCGGCGCTGGACGCGATCGTATGAGGGATGCGTATCTTGCGGTGCGATCGGCGGTGCTGTGGGCGGTGAGCGGGATTCATTTTGCGATTGTCGGCACGTTTCTGATTCTTCTTGGCACTTTCATCGATCCACGCAAGCACGACTGGCCGCAACGAACTTTCTTCCGCAATATCCTTCGATTGGCCGGGGCGAGATTTGAAGTTGTGCGCTCGCCCGGATTCGATCCTGAAAAAACGAGCCTTTTCATCTGCAACCATGTGAATCTGTTTGATCCGTTTGTGATTTATTCGGCGATACCGCAGTTTGTGCGCGGATTTGAGCTTGAATCACATTTCCGGATTCCGATTTATGGGTGGCTGATGGGGCGCTTTGGAAATGTCCCCGTGCCGGATAAGCCGAGCCGCGAGGGGCTCGAAATCATGACGCAGCGCGCGAAGAAGGCCCTAGATTCGGGCGTGAGCTTGATCGCTTTTGCAGAGGGATCGCGAACGCGCGACGGGCATGTGCAGGAATTTAAGAAGGGCACATTTAATATGGCACAGAAATTTGGGGTGCCGATCGTGCCGATGAGCATCGTGGGCTCTTATCAGTTTTTTCGCACGGGACACTGGATGCTGCATCCTGGAAAAATCACTGTGTATCTGCACGATACGATTGATACGGCGAAAGTGGATCGCGGTGAAGTGGATGCGCTGCGGCAGCGCGTGCAGGAGATCGTGGCGAAACCCGTCGAAGAATCGTTGAAATAGAAGAAGAGATCAGGAAATTTGGGAAACGCTTGCTTCAGGCAGCGTCCGGCCAGCGCGCAGTTCTTGCCAGGTGTAAACCACGCGGTGAACCACGGTGAGAGTTGAAATAGTAGCGATTACCCAGAGCACCGGAGCCATGCGCATGAAGGCTCCGCCCATGATGAGCAGCACGAGGCGCTCGGGCCGCTCCATAAAGCCGACTTTGCATGACGGAATTACGGATTCTGCGCGAGCGCGGGAATAGCTCACCATGAACGAGCTGGCCATCGCCACTGCGGCGAGCATCATGTAGAAGGGGCGGCCGATCAAAGTGTAGTGAACGACGAGGCCCATGTAGAGCGCAAGATCCGAATAGCGATCGAGCGTGGAATCAAGGAATGCGCCGAAGGCGGTGACGCGTCCGACGCGGCGCGCCACTTGCCCATCGGCCATATCGAGGAAGCCCGCCAGGAACAAAATCGCCGCGGCCGCACGGAAGCGCCCCATGGCAAACATCACGGCGGCCCATGAGTTCACGCCTAGCCCGAGAAACGTGAACATGTTCGGCGTTATGCCCGTAGCGGCGAGACCGCTGACCACATGGCGGAGCAGCCAACCGCCGCCTTCGCCGATCCAGTAGGTGATGGGTCGCTGTTGTTCTTTTTGGCCGTTGGTCATAGAAGAATCTAATTCACATCATACACTGGAAAATTCCTGCTGGCCGATAACGAATCCGCCCGCGAGATCACCGCTTTCGAAGCGTCATTTCCGGCACTTTGCCGGCGTAATTCAACTTTGGCTCGGTGAATTGTTGCACGTCGTCGGGAGTAAAGCCCGGAGCGACTTCGCGCAACCTGAGCCCGTCGAGCGTTACATCGATTACGGCTAGGTCTGTGATGATCGTATTCACGCACTCGATGGCCGTCAGCGGGTAGGTGCAGCGTTTCACGATTTTCGGCGAGCCGTCCTTGGCGTTGTGTTCCATTGCGACGATGAGGCGTTCCGCGCCAACGGAAATATCCATTGCGCCGCCGATATTTCCCGCGCCTTTGGCGCCGGGGACGCGCCAGTTCGCCAGGTCACCTACCTCTGAAACCTGCAAACCGCCAAGGATACAAATATCGAGATGCCCGCCACGAGTCATCACGTGGGCATCCACCTGCGAGAAGAAGGAGGCGCCGGGAATCAGCGTTACCGGCACTTTCATTGCGTCCACCAAGTCGTAATCTTCTTCTCCGGGTTTGGCGCGTGGGCCCATACCCAAAATTCCATTCTCGCTGTGGAAGTAGACAGTGACATCCGCGGGAACGTACGGAGCAATCAGATTTGGGATGCCCCAGCCGAGGTTTACATAGGCGCCGTCGGGCAATTCGAGCGCTGCTCTTTCAGCGATTTGTTCGCGAGTGAGCCGAGCTTTAGACAAAGCGGATGCCTTTCGCTTGCACGATTCGGTCAACGTATATTGAGGGAGTGACGATCGTTTCCGGGTCGAGGGCGCCGGTTTCGACGATCTCGTCTACTTCCACGATCGCGGTTTTCGCAGCCGTGGCCATGATGGGATTGAAATTACGGGCGGTCTTGCGATAGACCAGATTACCGAGCCGGTCGGCGCGATAGGCTTTGATGAAGGCGTAGTCCGCACCCAGCGCCTCTTCGAGAATGTAGCGCCTGCCGTGAATGATGCGTTCCTCTTTTCCGGCGGCAATCTCGGTTCCCACGCCGACTGGAGAATAAAACGCCGGGATTCCCGCGCCGAAAGCGCGCATACGTTCGCAGAGGATGCCCTGGGGGACCAATTCAAGTTCAATTGCGCCGGCATCAAATTGTTCGTGGAAATATTTCGCGCCTGGACCGGGAAAAGCTGCGACGACCCGTCGAATCTGGCGATTCTTGAAAAGGAATCCGAGTTCGCCGTCAGCTGTGCCGCAATTATTGCTGATGACTTTCAGGTCGCGAGCACCATGCCGTGCAAGGCCTTGAATGAGATTGTTGGGGAATCCGGCGCCGCCAAAGCCGCCAAACATGATCGTAGCGCCGTCGGGAATGTCCGCAACGGCCGCGTCCACTGAGGGAAAAACCTTGTTCTTTTGACCCATTTCTCGGGAAGGACCGGAGCATTCGAGAGGCGTCGGGTCCAGCCGGTGTCGATTCTATGTGATTTCTATTCGTTACGAAACGGGAGAAGGCGATTTTCGCGAGACATATCGTCAGTCAGCTTGAAGCGAACCGAATCGCTCTGAAATCGCACTTCCCTGTGCCACTTGTGCGCCGAATTTCATTGCGACTTCGGGGCATGTGCGGACATCGAACTTTATAGTAGCGAAAATTGATATGGCGGCGGAAGCCGTCAGGAGGAATTGATATGAGTAGGAGGACTCTCGCCGGCGTAATTGCCGGAATGTTGTTTGCAATTGGAGGGGTGGTATCGCATGCGTACGGCAGCGAGATGGATGAAGGAACGATGATTACATTCGCGCAGCCGGTTGAGATTCCGGGCCAGGTACTTGGACCGGGATCGTATTATTTCGTACGGATCGACCACGGGAACTCGCCAGACGTGAACCTGATTCAGATATTCAACAGCGATCAGACAAAACTACTCGCCACGATTCAGACGGTAACGACGGAACGGCGGCTAGACACGTCTGGGAAAACCGTCTTGACGTTTGCGGAGACCGCGAAGGACGCCCCTCTTGCGTTAAGGTCCTGGTTTTACCCGGGCTCACTCGAAGGGCATGAGTTCTTGTACCCGAAACGAGAAGAAAGGCACGTTGAAGGGGCGAAGCAAATCGCCGTAGCTGCGGATGAGAAGGGTGAGGTTCGTGTCCGCGGAGTAAGCGGCGACTAAGAAAATCTAGAATCGCGGGAAGAAAAGAGATTGCCGGCGGTAGATAAGGGACCGCCGGCAATTGTTTTTAGCGCATATCATTAAAGATGAAGATGAACTGAACGCTCGAAGGAGACGGTTGCAATGATGTGATAGTCGAACTCAGGTTGATCCGTTAGTTGATGCAATTTCAATCAGAAGGAAAAGTACCCGGGGTGGGGGTCGAACCCACACGACGCGTTAGCGTCAGGGGATTTTAAGTCCCCCGCGTATGCCATTCCGCCACCCGGGCAGAGATCGGTTAAGTATAAAGCAACACAAGATTTATTTTTACGAGCCGTGCTTTACGGTTGGACCGCTCCTCCGGCGCAGGTGTCAGTATAGGGTCAGTTTTGGACGCAGACGCGCAGGATTTTCCTTCGCCTTGCCAGAGCGAATCGGCAACCGGTAGGTGAGCGAGACAAGCGCGCGATAGCGGTTCCACGTGGCCGCAGTCCACGTTTCCATCTGAAAGCGCCGCTCAATCTCCTGCGCTTATTTCTGGTCAACTTTGGCAAAGAACTTCCGTATATCGTCAAGCAGGAGATCGGGCTGCTCTAGAGCCGCGAAGTGTCCGCCCCTTGGCATTTCAGTTTTTTGTACTACGTTGTATGTCTGAGTAATCCAGCGGAATGGAGGGACAGCCACTTCCCTCGGAAAATCCGCATACGCCACAGGAGTCTGCAGTGGTGGCTTGGGCGGCGCTTCTCCTTCGGTGAGCCGGTCCTCTCGATAGATTCGCATGGCGGAACCCACAGTGCCTGTAGTCCAGTAGAGAGTGACATCGGACAAAAACGTGTCGCGGTCCACCGCCGTAAGAAAATCGCCGTTGTTGTCCGTGAGCAGTTGAAATTTCGCTATCATCCAGGCCAACCATCCAACCGGGGAGTCAGTGAGAGCATAGGCCAGAGTCTGCGGTTCAGCGGCCTGCAGGAAAAAGAAACTGCTCTCTTCCCGGTCAAAGTACGCGTATCGTTTGCGCTCGGCATCGCTCATTTGCGCCGCTGCCTCTTGGTTCGGCGGGTTCACGAAAATAAGGTTCAGATGAAGCCCGATCACGCGTGCGGGTGCTTGGTAAGCCATGTCGCGGGCGATTTCCGAACCCCAGTCGCCTCCCTGGATTCCGTACTCGGAATAGCCCAAACGATCCATCAGAACGACCAGGGCCTTCGCCATACGCTGTGGGCCCCAGCCGCGAGTTGTGGTTGGTCCGGAGAACCCAAAACCAGGAAGCGAAGGAATGATGACGTCGAATGCCGGGCTATGGCTGTCTTTGGGATTGGTCAGCGGCTCTATCAGTGCGAGAAATTCAACAATCGAACCCGGCCAGCCGTGAATCAATAGCAGGGGTATGGCACCGGGGCGGGGTGAGCGTTGATGGATAAAATAAATCTGCTGTCCATCAATTTCCGTGGTGAACTGGTCAAAACGGTTGATCTTCGCTTCTTGCGCACGCCAGTCGAAGCCATTCTGCCAATACTCTGCGAGTTCCCGGACCTTTTTGATGTCGGCGCCGTACTCCCAGGTGGTGCCCGGAAGTTGATCGGGCCATCTGGTTTCCGCCAGCCGACGCCGAAGATCAATGAGAACGCTATCTGGAACATGCATTTTAAACGGGCGAATTGCCGCCGGATCAGGCTTTGCCGGTAATTGCGCTTGTCCAAGCGCAATCGACGGGAACAAGAGCAACGCGGCAAGCAGAAGCTTCCCGCATAGCGAGACCGTTCCTCCTTTTCTCTCGAACCCAGTTTTCGGCACGCTCTCGCACTCCAGTGTCGACCGCACTGACCAAAAAAAACTCGGGCACGACTCTCCGTATTTCTCTCCATGCGGCCTTCGGCGGGCTACATCGGGGCCGCCGTCCCATCGGACCACATGCCAGTCTCCATCAAGAACACATCGATCGGCTCTGGGTCGCCTTTGAACGATGGAGCCAGCAAGAGCGGCGATCCCGGGAACGTTTCCGACAGCTTATTGGAAGAGTCCACGAGGTTTGCGCCCCATACCGCACCATCCATGAGCGGCGTGTAAAACATAAGATGGGCCATGTTGTGCCCACCAGCATCGGTCAGATACGCATCCTTGGACATCATGTAGGACATCGCGCCAGCTTCGAGGACCGGGAGCTCCTTTTTCTCAATCGCGGTCTTCATGCCCTCTTTGACTTCAGCTTTGGACTTTCCAGCCAGCACCAGCTTTGTCCTCATCAAGGTGATTGGCAACACAGTTCGCGCGGCGGGGGGATTGAAGCAGAGCGGGCCTCGAGTCTTAGGACTCCAAAACTCCGGACTGTCGAATGGGTTCATCCATCCGCGTTCTACAGCGCAGACGAAGCCATTCTTGCCTTCCACGGCCGTTTCATAGCCGTTTTTTCCGAGGATCATAACTGTCGCATCGCGTGAAATAGATGGCGGAGCCGCGCTTCGCGCCAGCGCGATCTCGGCAGTTCGGTCCATAAGATATTGGTCTAGGGGCGGCATGCTCGGGTACTGAGTCTTTTCGTCCGCCGCTTGCGCTTGGCGTACCGCGCCCAGGGTGATAAATAACACCCACGCTCCCAATGCAACTGCCTTAACTTTCTGTCCGTTCATTGGGTTCCTCCCTGA
>DATNKB010000426.1:0-2663 GCA_035603595.1 Candidatus Dormiibacterota bacterium | reverse complement strand
TTTCTCGACACATGTCTCGTCCTGCCAAACCGCATAAACGAAAAACAGTTCCGGGTCGACTACCGATTGGTGCAAATCGTAGGTCAAGCATCCAGGCTCATCCCGAGTTGGCTCGAGCATCTGTTCCAATAACTCCTGAAGCGCTTTTTCTCGGCCAGGTCTGGCACGCAAACCTGCAACCAGAACGATGTGGAACCCGGTAAGCACTCTGCCGGAATGGTTCTGTCTGGATCTGAACATCCGGCGTAATCCGGTGGTCAATTCCACGCACCATTCCCCTCTGCTTCGGCCGCAACAAGTTCAATCGGCATGCCGCTCGATCGCTTGAATGCGGCGCTCAGAACGCGACACGGTTAAGGCTCTTGAAGGAAGGGATCCTCAGTGCCACGGGCTTCAGACATGACGCCCATGCTAGGCACCCTCTCCAGCACGTCCTACCTTTTTCTCATGGAGCGCCTATTCGCTTTCGATTGCTTAGCGCACAACTCGACTTCGCGCTCGATTTCTTCCACCGCGTCGGGTGAGATGCCCACGAATTCCACCCCAATTCCCACGTCTTTCAGGCAATAACGCACTTCGCATCGCGTTCGAATCTCCACGCCAGACAACGAAAGCAAGAATTTCAAATTTAGTACGGCCCCCTCAGGAAAATTCCGCGCGGTGTTGATAAACATTCCGCGTGCGCTCAAGTCAGGCGGACGGGCCGCTACCTCTTCGCTGTGTCCCTCATAGTTCAAGGAAATGCTTCCGAGGCTGTTAACTCGTGGACTATTTCTCCGATATTTTCGAACCAGCAATTTAGCGGAACCCATCAGTTCACCACCCCTTGCTCCACTCCCTGAAGCTCGGGCGACGCCATCTCTTTTGCGTGAGCCCGCTCCCCGCAGTGAGGACAATACGCGTATGACCCTGCAAGCTCCCGCTGGCATGATTCGCACATTACCGGAGCGCTGTACTCGATCGGAACCACTCGAAGCACTTCGTCCAGCGTCGTCAGCCCTTCCTTTACGCGTTCGAGCGCGTATTCGTGCATCAATCGCATTCCGTTTCGCCGCGCGAGAGAACGAATTTCGTCATTGCGGCCGCCTTCGCGGATCGCCGTACGCAAGGCATTATTGATGGCCAGCATTTCGTAAATCCCGATTCGCCCCTTATAGCCCGTCAAGTCGCACTCGTCGCATCCGGCGGCTACGTTTTGGGTTGCTGGTGGCGTCATCACTCCCGCGAGCATCATCTGAGATATGAATTCGGGCGTGGCCGGAGACGTCTGATGGCAACTGCACAGCTTCCGGATCAGCCGCTGTCCTATGATTCCGGTAACTGAAGCGGCGATTTGAAATCCCGGCACCCCTATATCCAAAAGTCGCGTGATCGCGGCTACGGCGTCATTCGTGTGCAACGTGGAAAGCACCAGGTGGCCGGTTTGCGCCGCCTTCACCGCTATTTCTGCGGTTTCCTTATCGCGGATTTCTCCGATCATGATTACGTCCGGATCTTGCCGCAGAATCGACCGCAGGCTCGTCGCGAACGTCAGACCCGCCTTCGCGTTTACCTGCACTTGGTTCAATCCCGGTATCGCGTATTCCACCGGATCTTCCACCGTGATGATATTGATCGATGGTTTCCGTACGTGATTCAGCGACGCGTACAACGTGGTGCTTTTCCCGGAGCCCGTCGGCCCGGTTACCAGAATCATTCCTTGCGGCAAATGCCAGCATCCTTTTCATTTCCGTTGCGATCACTGCCGGGAACCCCAGCTTCTCGAAGTCTTGCGTCGGCGCATCCGATTCCAGCAGCCGCATCACCACTTTCTCGCCGTATTGCGTGGGCAGCGTCGAGACCCTTAAATCGAGCCGCCGATCGCCGATTTTTACCAGGAACCGGCCGTCCTGCGGCGCCCGCCGCTCGGCTATATCCATGTCCGAGAGAATCTTCACCCGCGATGCCACTGAATTCTGCAAAGCCCTCGGAATTCGCTCGAATTCGCGAAGGATTCCATCGACACGCAACCGAATTGAGGTTTCCTCCGATTGTGGCTCGATATGGATGTCGCTTGCTCTTCGCTGCGCCGCCGCCTTGATCATCGAAGCCACTAGCATCACCGCCGGAGTCGTCTTCGATTTCTGCAAAAGCTCAGCCTGCATTTCCCGCATCGCATCGATGTTCCGCTGTTGATCCGTGGAGGAAATGAATTCCATTTCCTTCACGTCTTTAACGAGCCCGGCAGAACGGACGCCCGCTGCAGCCGATGATTTGTCGGGGCCATAGTGCTTTTCAATCGCCCCGCGAATTTCGCCATGAAATCCCAATTGAGGAACGATGGTTTTCCCCGTCTTGAAGCGGAGTTCATCGATAATCTGCAGGTTTTGCGGTTCTTCCAGCACTACCGTGAGATTTTTGTTGGCGAGTTTGATGGGCAGCACATTGAATCGCCAAGCCATCCCCGCGGGAATCGTTTCCAACACGTCCGCCGGCACCTGCACCTTCGAGCAATCAAAGTAGGGAACCGACGTCACCTCTCCTAATGCCGCAATCAGGTCTTTCTTCGATACAGATCCGCCCTGCAGCAACAGTTCGCCGAGATGCACGAGCTTTCCCTGTTGCTCCTGCAGCGCCCGTGTTAAATTTTCTGCGGAGACGTTTCCGCGCTCGCGCAACACCTC
>DATNKB010000425.1:0-14750 GCA_035603595.1 Candidatus Dormiibacterota bacterium | reverse complement strand
TCGGGGACGATGACGTAGTAGCGTGTGATGTCGAGCAGGCCTCCGGGAGCGAACAGCACGCCGGCGAAAACCGGATTCAGCAAGCTTCGCGAGCTGCCGCTGGTGCCGTGGAGGATCAATACGGCGTTCGTAACGCGGCCGTCTTTGTCGCGCTCAGGCTTGCCGAATATGACGTAGTGGATGCGCAACTCGGGGAGAGACTCGCCCGATTTGAAATGAAAATCGTGAATCACGTAGTTAGCTTCGTTTCCTGCCGGCACGTTTGTGGCTTGCGCGTGCGACGGCACGGCCGTTAAAGGCAAGAGAGCGGCAAGCGTGAATATCAGTTGGAGTTTACGGCGATTCAAGTGGGACTCCTTCGGTTTGAAGTGCTCTTCAGTTTGGTTCTGGAAAAACAGCGTACGACCCGAGAAGGGTGCGGGTCAAGAAAGTAAGGAGGTGCCGGACTGTGGCGCGGAATTCAGGGCGTTTCGATGTGTTAAAATCGCGGGAGGGAGGCGCGACGATGAAATTTGGAGTGGTGCAATTTCCCGGGTCGAATTGCGATGACGACGCTTGCCATGCGATCGCGTCGGTAATCGAACAGCCTGTCGAATTCATCTGGCACCAGTCTGAGGATCTTGCGGGATTTGACGCGATTATTCTGCCCGGCGGATTTGCTTACGGAGATTATTTGCGGACTGGTGCGATTGCGCGATTTTCGCCTGTGATGAAAGCTGTAGAGCGGTTTGCGCGCGGCGGTGGGCTTGTGCTGGGAATTTGCAATGGGTTTCAGATTTTGCTCGAGGCGGGGTTGTTGCCCGGGGCGATGCTGCGAAATAAGGGGCTGCGCTATTTGTGCCGGCACGTGCATATTCGCGTGGAGCGGACGGACACGCCGTTTACGGGCGCGGCGCATCGCGGCGACGTCCTGAAGATTCCGATCGCGCACAATGAGGGGAATTATTTTTGCGATCCCGGCACGCTGGAGGAACTCGAGCGCGAGAACAGAATTATTTTTCGTTATGTGCACCCGGACGGAACGGATTGCGCGGAAACAGCTCGGCGGGACGCGCGTTCCGTTGAGTTTGACCGTGAAAATAATCCAAACGGGTCGCTGCACGCGATTGCGGGGATTTGCAGCCGCGAGCGCAACGTGCTGGGGTTGATGCCGCATCCGGAGCGGGCGGTGGAGTCGCCGCTTGGGTCCTCGGATGGGCTGGTGGTTTTTCAGTCGATGGTTGAATACCTCACGCGCGGGGAGCGCAAGGCTTCCGGCAGTCGCGTGGCGGTGACGGCATAAATTTTCCACGAGAATCCGCGGAATTCCACAAAGAACGGGGCGGCCTTGTGCTTGCCCGGGTTTTTGTTTGCTGCGACAATTTGCGTGCGTGCTGCGAAACATCGCGCGGTGGTGCGTCGTATCCATACTGTGGCGTGGCGCGCGTTATACAGAGGTCCACGACGAAAAATGCGTGGCTACCCCGCGTGAGAGCGTGCGAGGTCAAGAATGGCGGTGGGCGCTGCGTGTTACGGGGGCACATGCAGGGTTGCCTGTGCTACTGAGGAGCAAGACCTGATGCAGAAGGCGGTACAGAGCGAGATTCATGTGACGCCGGAGATTGCGGCCGAGCATGGGCTGACGGCTGAGGAATACGCACGCATTCAGAAAATTCTGGGGCGCGATCCGAATTATACCGAGCTGGGAATCTTCAGCGTGATGTGGAGCGAACACTGCTCGTATAAATCGTCGCGCGTGCATTTGAAGCGGCTGCCTACCACGGGCAAGGGCGTGGTGCAAGGGCCGGGAGAAAATGCGGGCGTCGTGGATATCGGCGACGGGATTTGCGCCGTTTTCAAGATCGAATCGCACAATCATCCGAGTTTTGTAGAGCCGTTTCAGGGTGCGGCGACGGGCGTGGGCGGAATTCTGCGCGACATTTTCACCATGGGCGCACGGCCGATTGCGGTGCTGGATTCGCTGCGCTTTGGTGAAATTGGGGCGGCGAAGGAAAAAGGCCAAGGCGAAGAGAGATCTCTCGACTCCGCTCGAGATGACAACGTTTCTACTCCAACGGCGGACGAGGTTGCTCGGAACCGGCGGATTTTGGACGGTGTGATTCGCGGGGTGGGATTTTACGGGAACTGCTTTGGCGTACCGACGGTGGGCGGCGAAGTGCAGTTCGAGTCGTGCTACTCGAATAATCCGCTGGTGAACGCGTTGGCGCTGGGAATTGCGCGGCGCGAGGAGCTTTTCTTCGCTCGGGCGCGGGGCGCGGGCAATCCTGTGATTTACGTGGGCGCAAAGACGGGGCGCGACGGAATTCACGGCGCGTCGCTGCTGGCATCGGCGGAATTCAGCGAAGAATCGCAGCAGAAGCGGCCGAACGTGCAGGTGGGCGACCCGTTCATGGAAAAGCTGTTGCTGGAAGCGTGTCTCGAAGCGATGCGCACGGGCGCTGTGGTGGCGATTCAGGATATGGGCGCGGCCGGGCTTACGAGCTCTAGCTCGGAGATGGCATCGCGCGGCGGGATGGGAATTGAAATTGATCTTGCGCGCGTGCCGCAGCGTGAAACCAGCATGACGCCGTACGAAATTATGCTGTCGGAGTCGCAGGAACGGATGCTGCTGGTGGCGGAACGCGGGCGCGAGCGCGAAATTTTTGGCGTGTTCAGCAAATGGGGACTGGATGCCGTCGAAATCGGAAAAGTGACCGATGACGGCAAGTTGCGAGTGCTCGATCATGGGCGTGTGGTGGCGGAAATTCCGGCGCATGCGATCGCGGAGGAAGGGCCGCGGTACGAGCGGCCGATCGCCACGCCTGCTTCGGCGGCTGGCGCTGCTGGGCCTTTCGTTGAATTCGCAGCTGCCGGCGCTGATCTCACCGAGAATTTTCGGGGGTTGCTGGCGTCGCCGGCGATCGCGTCGAAATATTGGATCACTGAGCAATACGATTCGATGGTGCGGACTAATACGCGGTTCGGGCCGGGGGCGAGCGATGCGGCGGTGTTGCGATTGAAGGAAACCGAACGCGGGCTGGCGCTTTCGACGGACGGCAACGGGCGATGGTGCTTTCTTTCGCCGCGCGTCGGCGCGATGCATGCGGTGGCGGAGGCTGCGCGGAATGTGGCGTGCAGCGGGGCGCGTCCGGTGGCGGCTACGAACTGCTTGAATTTTGGCAATCCGGAGAAGCCGGAGGTGATGTGGCAGTTCAGCGAGGCGGTGGACGGGATTGCGGAAGCGTGCCGCGCGCTGGAGATTCCGATTACGGGCGGGAACGTCAGCTTCTACAACGAGACGTTGGGTAAGCCGATTTATCCGACGCCGATATTGGGCGTGCTGGGCGTGCTGGAGGATGCAGATTTCGCGGTGGGCTCCGCGTTTGATAAGGAAGGCGACGCGATTGTGCTGCTGGATGGCGCGGGGACCGCAGCCGCGCAGGCCAGCGATTCGCGCGCGGAGTTTTCGTCGTCGGAGTATGCGAAGACGATTCAGGGAATCGTTGGCGGCGCGCCACCAGCAATTGATCTGGCCGCTGAGAAGCGGCTGATCGAGTGCCTGGTGAGCCTCGCCAGCGCGGGTTTGATTCTTTCGGCGCATGATGTGAGCGATGGCGGGCTGGCCGTGACGATTGCGGAATCGTCTTTTGCGAGCGATGGGCTATCAGCAGAAGTGAACCTGGCACGCGACGCTGAACCCTCCGAAGTGGCGCTCTTCGGCGAACGGGGGGCGCGGGCAGTAGTTTCGCTTTCGGCGGCTTCGCTTGCCCGGCTCAACGCGGTTGCGGCACAATATGGAGTGGCCGCAAATCGGATCGGAACCGTCACCCGCAGCGAATTTCGCATCCAATTTAATGGCACGCCTGTTATAAGAGGAGACGTGAGCTCCTTCCGTAAGGCTTGGTCTGAATCCTTGGCGGCAGCTATCGAGAGCGGAGCGTGAGCAAGATTGTCAATTGGGGGCACTGGGTTGTCGGGGCGGTGTTCGCGGCCCTGGGATTCGATCTTGTTTGGAAGAGCATTCTGGGTGTTCCGAGCCTGCTTCGCGAGCACCCAACAGACATCACCTATAGATTTGTATCTGATGCCCTAATGTGGATAACGATTTTGATTTGCGCGTGGGGTATTTTTAAATGGCGGCGTTGGGCGCGTCCGCTAGGCATCGTTTGGTCCGCGTTCTGGGTCGTAGCGATCAGTATGGAATTTTCGATGGGGGTCCGGTCCGACTTGCGATCGAATCTCAATTGGCTGCTTTGGGTTTTGATTGGCTGCTCAGTTTTGGTTTGGTTTTTTATCCCTGCGGTTCGCTCTGAATATTCGAGAAGGAATCAGGTTGCGTGAGCAAGACAATCCAACTCGACGAGGATCGGTTCCACGATCATTGCGGCGTGTTCGGCGTCTTCGGGAATGACGAAGCGGCGAAGCTGACGTATCTCGGAATCTACGCGCTCCAGCATCGTGGGCAGGAATCGGCCGGCATCGCGTCGACGGATGGCACCGATGTGCGGGTGCACAAGGCACTCGGGCACGTGCAGGAGATTTTCACGCCGCAGGTGATTGCGTCGCTGCCCGGCGCGGCGGCGATCGGGCATACGCGCTATTCGACCGCCGGCGACACGACGCTGATGAACGCGCAGCCGGTGGTGATCGATTGCAACAAAGGCAAAATCGCGCTCGCGCACAATGGCAACCTGACGAACGCAATCGAAGTGCGGCGGCGGCTCGAGCATCGCGGTTCGATTTTCCAGACGACGAGCGACACGGAAGTGATCGTTCATTTGATTGCGCGCAGCGCGGCGCGGAATCTTTCTGGGGCGATTGCCGATGCGCTGAATCAGGTGGAAGGCGCGTATTCGCTGGTGCTGCTGACGCGGGACGAGATTTTTGCCATTCGCGACCCGCGCGGTTTCCGTCCGCTCAATCTGGGGCGAATCGACGGGACCTGGGTGGTTGGCTCGGAAACGTGCGCGTTTGATTTGATCGACGCGGAGTACGTGCGCGAAGTGGAACCGGGCGAGATGGTGCGGATTTCGCGCAGCGGTGTCGAGTCAATTCGATTCGCGCCGGAAAAGCCGCACCAATACTGCATTTTCGAGCACGTCTATTTTTCGCGGCCTGACAGCCTGGTGTTTGGCCGGCCGGTGAACCAAAGCCGCGAGCGGCTGGGGCGCTTGCTGGCCCGCGAGCACCCCGTGTCGGCTGATATCGTGACGCCGGTGCCCGATTCGGGCGTGCCCGCGGCCATCGGCTATGCGGCGGAATCGGGCATCCCGTTTCGCATGGGCCTGATTCGCAACCACTACATAGGGCGCACATTTATCGAGCCATCGCAGGCCATTCGCGATTTCGGCGTGAAGCTTAAATTGAACCCGGTGCGTCGAATGTTGGAGGGGCAGCGCGTGGTGCTGGTAGACGATTCGATCGTGCGCGGGACGACGAGCCGGAAAATCGTGCGGCTGGTGCGCGAAGCGGGTGCGACCGAAGTGCACGTGCGCATCAGCTGTCCGCCGACGATTTCGCCCTGTTATTACGGCGTGGATACGCCGCGGCGCGAAGAATTGATCGCAGCGAACCAATCGACGGAAGAGATACGGAAGTTTCTGGGCGCCGATTCGCTCGGGTACCTTTCGCTCGAATCGCTGCGCGAAGCTGTGGAAGATACGGAACGAAAATTTTGCACGTCGTGCTACACCGGCAGCTACCCAACGGAGCTGGTGCAACTCGAAGTGGAGGCTCATCGTGGCAGCTGAGGTGGGAGAAGCGGTCATCGTAGAAAAAGTTCAGGCGAAACACGCTGATACAGTAAGCGACCGTGTGTGGCGCGAGGTGCTTTCGTGGTTCTGGGTGATTCTCGCGTTCCTGGTGATCGAAGGCGGATTCGTGCAGGCGCGGGTGATTCCAAGCGGCTCGATGGAGCAGACCGTGCTGATTGGCGATCACCTGATTGTGAGCCGCTTCGGCTACGACATGGGCATTCCGTTTACGGATTTTCACGTGCCCTTGTGGCGGAACCCGAAACGGCAGCAGATTATCGTGTTCCGCGCGCCGCTGCCGGGGAATCCGGATTTCATCAAGCGCACGATTGGCCTGCCGGGCGATACGATCGAAATCAAGCAAGGCGTGGTGTACGTGAACGGGAACGCGCTGGATGAGCCATATCGCAATCAGCCGCCGAACCCGATGGAGAACCGGCCTGCGCTTACGGTGCCGGCGGACAACTATTTCATGATGGGCGACAATCGCGAGAATTCCTATGATAGCCGCTATTGGGGCTTCGTGCCGCGAGCGAATATTATCGGCACGCCGGAGATCATTTACATGTCGATCGACGCGCCGGAGGAAGTGTGGGAGCCGGGGCACGTGGCCGAGCGGTTTGAAACGTATTTCAGTGCTTTGATCCATCCGCGCGAAGTGCGCTGGAGACGTTTGTTCCATACATTTTGAGCCATTAGATTTCGAGATTCCATCGGTCCCTTCCAGAAACGGAACCTCTTCATGCGTTACGCCGATGCCGGCGTCAATATTTCGGTTGCCGACGAAGCCAAACGGCGAATTGCCGCGATGGCGAAGAAAACATTTCAGCGTGGTGTGCTTGCGCCTATTGGCGGCTTCGGCGCGCTTTTTCAGCTTGACCGCAAGCGCTGGCGCGATCCGGTGCTTGTGGCGAGCGCGGACGGCGTCGGCACCAAACTGAAGATCGCATTCGCTACCGGCATTCACTCCACCGTGGGCGCGGATATCCTGAACCACTGCGTGAACGACATCCTGACGCAAGGCGCCGAGCCGCTTTTCTTCCTCGATTACCTGGCGATGGGCAAAATGGATGCGCGCGTGGTGGAGCAGGTGATCGAAGGAATGAGCCGCGCGGCGAAGAAGGCGCACTGCTCGCTGATTGGCGGCGAAACGGCGGAGATGCCGGACTTTTATCCTCCGGGCGAATACGATCTGGCGGGATTCATCGTGGGCGCAGTAGAACGAAGGAAGCAGCTTGATCGCCGTCGAGTGCGGACGGGCGATTTGCTGATTGGACTGCCTTCGAGCGGACTTCATACGAATGGCTATTCGCTGGCGCGGAAGCTGGCGTTTAGCGTTGCGAAGCTTTCGCCAGATACGTACGTGCCGGAAATCGGAAACAAAATCGGGGCCGAACTGCTGAAGCCTCACCGTCCTTACTGGCCACTGTTGAAGGGCGTGCTGGCACGTGGCTGGGTGACGTCGATGGCGCACATCACCGGCGGTGGCATCACCGGGAATCTTCCGCGCGCGCTGCCGAAAAATGTGCAAGCGGTGGTTGAGCTCGGTTCATTTCCTGTGCCGCCGATTTTTCAATATTTAGCGAAGGTGGGAAAGATCGATCGGGAGGAGTTGCTACAGACGTTCAACATGGGCGTGGGGATGATTTTAGTTGTGCCGGCAAAATTTGTGGCGCGCGTGGAATCGGAATTGAAGCGGCGCCGCGAGAAATTTTATTTGATTGGGCGAATTGAGCCGGCGGCGCGGGGGAAGTCGCGGGTGATTTACTCGGGTGATTTGGGGCTGTAAGTGGCGCAGGCACTCTTGCCTGCGTGCTTTTGGTGCGTTCCTTCCGATCAGGGCTTCCTTGCGAATAACCCTATGCGAGCGCAAGAGCACAGGCAGGAGTGCCTGTGCCACTAAAAGCGGGAACCGGGGTCTTAGCAGTAAGAAGGACCCTTCGACTGCGCCCCGCGCCTTCGCTTAGCGAAGGAAGGAAAAGGCGCGTGGGCTTTGCTCAGGATGACAATCCTAGTCGGATTGTCACTCGCCGATGTTGTCGATGTCGGCTACCGCTTTCCACGAACCATTGGCTTGTTTCTTCCAGACGACCACGTACTTGCCTTTTTCGTCGGCGACCTTTCCCTTCTTGGCTTCGGTTTTCATATCGTAGGTGCCGTATTCGTAGGCGAGATCGCCGGAGCGCGCGACTTCAACGTAGGTGGTCTCGAAAGTGAGGCCGGGACCGGGCGTTTCGAGCATCGGCTTCCAGGCCATTTTGATGGCGTCTTTGCCCTTCACTCGGGCGCCGTTATTGGTGAAATAGACGGCTTCATCCGCGTAATACGACGTGGCTTTGTCGAGATCTTTTGATTGCGAGGCTTTGCTCCAATCGGCGGACGCAGCGCGGATGGCGGCTTCGTCGGCTTTGCGCGTGTCGGGCGGCGGCGCGGGTTTTTGCGCGGTCTGCTCGGCGCAAGCGATGGTGATGCCCATGGCGAAAAGCGCCGCGAGAGGAAGAAACGCGGAACGAAATTGCGACATGCGAATGCCTCCTGGACACACAATGTTGCGGACAAGATGCCTCTTGAGCGCCAATGTGTCAAGGAATCATCGGGTCTTTCGCCACCGCGGCTTTTTACTTTGGTTCTGGACGGGCGATTTTGAGGGCTCGGGGAACTATGCTAATTTCCTGCGGTGACGAAGAAACGCATTGGAGTGCTGCTCTCGGGGCGCGGCTCGAATTTTGAGGCGCTGGCGGATAGCATTGCCGCGGGGCGCATTCCGAATGCTGAAATCGCGATCGTCATCAGCAATCGCGAGAATGCGCCGGGGATTGAAAAAGCGCGAGCGCGGGGAATTACGGCGCAGGTAATTCCGTCACGGGGACTCGAGCGCGAGGCGTACGACAAGCTGGTGATTGCGGCGCTCGAAGAAAAGAAAGTTGATCTCGTCTGTCTGGCGGGTTACATGCGCCTGCTCAGTCCGGCGTTTGTCGCGGCATATCGCGGGCGCATCCTGAATATTCATCCGTCACTGTTGCCGGCATTTCCGGGGCTCGAATCGCAGAGGCAGGCGATCGAGCACGGGGCGAAATTCTCGGGGTGCACGGTCCATTTTGTGGATGAAAATCTCGACGCAGGGCCGATTATCCTGCAAGCAGCCGTGCCGATCAGGGATGACGATACGCCGGAGACGCTTTCCGAGCGCGTGCTGAAGGAAGAGCATCGAATTTATACGGAAGCGGTGCGCATTGTTCTCGAAGGGCGCTATCGAATGGAAGGACGGCGGGTGTTGTTGACAAATTTGGCGGCGAGTGCGGAGAAACAATAGTGGCGGCAGCGAAGTTCAAGCCGGTCGAAGAGCAACTCGCGTACCTGCGCAAGGGTGTGGCGGAAATTATTCGCGAGGACGAGCTGAAGGCGAAGCTCGAAAAGTCCGCGAAAGAGGACAAGCCGCTGCGTGTGTATCTGGGCGTGGATCCCACGGCGCCCGATATTCACCTCGGACACACGGTGGTACTGCGGAAGCTGAAGCAGTTTCAGGATATGGGGCATATCGCGATTTTCCTGATCGGAGATTTTTCCGCGATGATCGGCGATCCGACCGGACAATCGGAGACGCGGCCGCCGCTGTCGCGCGAGCAAGTGGAAGCGAACGCGCAAACGTATCTCGAGCAGGTGTACAAGATTCTGGATCGGGAGAAAACGGAGGTTCGCTATAACAGCGAATGGTTGGGGAAGCTTTCTCCGTTCGAGATCGTGCAACTCTGCGGGAAATACCGGCTGGCGCGGATGCTGGAGCGCGAGGATTTTCGTTCGCGGCTCGATAAGAACTTACCGATTTCCGTGCATGAATTGCTCTATCCGCTTTTGACCGCTTACGACGCAGTGGCGCTGAAATCGGACATCGAATTGGGCGCGACCGAGCAGAAATTCAACCTGCTGGTGCATCGCGACATCCAGCGCGAATACGGCTTGGCGGGCGAAGTGGTGCTGACGATGCCGATTCTTGTGGGGCTCGACGGCGAGCGCAAGATGTCGAAGAGTCTGGGGAATTATGTGGGAATCACGGAAGCGCCGGGCGAGATGTTTGGCAAGCTGATGTCGATTTCCGACGAGCAGATGTGGACTTATTACGAATTGCTGACGGATTTTGGTTCGCCGGTGATCGTGCGGTTAAAAGAAGAAGTGCGGACCGGCGCGCTGCACCCAAAAGAAGCGAAGATGCAGCTTGCGCACACGATTGTGGCGGGTTTTCACGGTGAAGATGCGGCGCGGAAAGCGAAGGATGAATTTCAGCGCGTATTCAGCGAGCGGAAGTTGCCTTCGGAGATCCGCGAGCATCAAGTTGCCGCGGAGGGCAAAATTAAATTGGCAAAGATTCTTCAGCGCGATGGGGGCGTGCCTTCGCGAGCCGAGGCGGACCGTTTGATCAAACAGGGTGCTGTGGAAATTGATGGGAAGCCGATCAGCGATGTGGCTCACGAGATCGATCTTTCGTCCGCAAGTAAATTTCTCGTCCGCATCGGGAAAAAGCCGCCTTTTTATGTGGTTGTGAAGTAGTTGCTTCCAGTCCGCCCGTCGCTAGCCACTAAAGAAAACATGAGTCAAAAGAGCCGGCGGGACGCCGGCGTTACGGAATGGCAGCCTCGGCATGAACGGCTGCGAGGTCTGGGGCGGTGTTGCTGGTTGATGACATTCGATGCTAACGGCGCTCGGCTAGGCGCTGGAGGCGATCGAGCCACGTGCGATCGCGTTGCGCGACTGCGAAGCGCGTGAAGGCAGCATCGATGAGGCGACCGGATAGACCGGGCATTTGGTAGGAGTCGCGCATGTGTAGACGCGTGCCAGACGGCTCGCTTTCCAGTTCCCAGCGCTGCAATCCTCGCACGCCGTAAGAATCCTGGAACTGCCACTCGAGCAGCTTTTCCCAGCGATAGGCTGTGATTACCACCGTGAGAGAGACTTCGCGCTTGCCGAGTTTGCCGGTGATTTGCACTTTCTGGCCCACGGCGAAATCGGAAGCGCCGCCCTGCACCTCGAAATGAGAATTCATTTCTGTGCCGTACCAGAGCGGCATGCGCTGCGGAACCAAGAACACGAAGACTTCGTTGGGCGCGACGGAAAAATCCCGGGAGAATTCGAGGTGTGCCATGGATGAAAGGAGGTTATCTCATGAAGCGGCGGGGAGAGATCCTTCGGTCACGATGTTCCCTCAGGATGACGATGCTGGTGGCATCGTCAACTATTTCATGGGCGCGGCGGTTCAAGAGCTGCGCGTCAGTGCACATCAACGAGCACGAGCGAAACGTCGTCCGATGCCGGGCCTTCGCGCCATGCAGCGACGCGGTCGAGAATCCCCTGCTTCATGTGCTTGAAAGGGAGCAGCGCGGCCTCGCGGACAAATTTCTGCACGCCTTCGACGCCCAGCATTTCGCCGCGCGAGTCGAAAACGTCGGTGATGCCGTCGGTATAGAGCACGATGCGGTCGCCGGGCAGCAGGTCGACGTCCAGCGTGGCTTCGCCATCGACGGCGTTGGGAAGCGCGCCCAGCACCATGCTGCGCGATTCCAGGAGGCGAGGCTCTTCGCCCGGCTGAACGATCATCGCCGGAGGATGGCCGGCTCCGGCGAATACCATTCTTCGCGCGCTGCGTTCGACGCGCGCCGCAGCGACGGTGAAAAAGAAAACGGAGCCGCCCAGATTGCTCATCACGAAGCGGTTCAGCTGCGTCAGCATGTCGCCAAGCGGAACTCCGCTGCGCAGATGCGAAATCGTTTCGGAATAAATGCGGTTCGCGACGAGAGCGGAACCGATACCGTGGCCGGAGACATCGCAGACGAGAAGATTCAGATGATCGGTGTCGAACGCGCTGACGAGGCCGAAGTCGCCACCGATTGTGCGTACCGGGTGATAAAAAGCTTCGACATCCAGGCTGCCCCAGGTAAGAGACTTCGGCGCGAGACTCTGCTGCACGCGAGCGGCTAGCGTGAGGTCTTCTTCGATCTCTTTTTGCCGCTCCTCGAGAAGTTTATTGGCAGCACGCAGCTGTTCCTCGGCGGTCTTCTGTTCGGAGATATCGGTGAAGCTGACGATCGTGAAAGTGCGGCCGTCGGGGTCTTCCATATTCCGCGCACTGGAGACTACGGGAAGCTTGGTGCCATCTTTCGTGGGAAGAAAAAACTCGTGGCGGGTTCGTCCGAAGGCGCGAACTTCCCGGCGCCGTTCGCGAATGAACTCGGCGTCTTCCGGGCCGTAATAGAGCAGAAGCGGATCTTTGCCCAAAATGTCGTCGCGAGAGACGCCCGTCATTTCTTCAAAACACGCATTGACGAAGATCACATGCTCGCAGTCGTCGACAATGACGACTCCTTCGTTGAGCGTCTCGAGAATGCCGGCCATTTGCTCGAGCCATTCGGGCTGTTCGAATTCCAACGAGAAACCCCCGCACACCCGCACGCAGCGTGGAGGTTAATCTTACCCAATCTGACGGAAACCCACAAAGCGGCCTGTCCGGCTGCATCTTACAGGTGAGAAACGGCTACCTGACGTAAACTACTTGCTCGCTGGGCAATGAAGGCCAACGCGCGTTCTAGCGTTTGGCTGCATCTAATAGCGCAGAAACACCATCATGAACTCAAACGGGTCAACGCAAACGCAAGAACTCAAACGCATGAGCGCAAACGGAAATCGCGTGCCGCCGGGGCCGAAAGGCCTGCCGCTGGTGGGTGTGTCGTTCAATCTGCTGCAGGACCCGCTGGAATTGATGCGCCGGGTGACGCGGGAGTATGGCGACATCGTCCGCATCCCGGTGATCCTGCAAAGCCGCATTCTGCTGAACCATCCGGATTACATCCAGCAATTACTGCTTTTCCAGCAGAGCAGATTTCATAAGAGCACGCTGACGAAAGAAACCACCGAGCGCCTGCTGGGGCAAGGCCTGCTGATCAGCGAAGGAGATTTCTGGCGGCGGCAGCGGCGGCTGGCGCAGCCCGCGTTTCATCGCCACCGAATCAATGAATACGCGCCCACGATGCTGGATTGCGCGGAAATGAAGGCGCGGGACTGGCGCGACGGCGATACGCGCAACATGGCGGAAGAAATGATGGAGCTGACGCTCGAAGCCGCCGTGCGAACGCTTTTCGGCACCACGCTTCCGGGCGAGGCACAACAGGTGGGCCGCGCGATGACTTTCTTGATGCGCTATTCGCTGCGCCGCGCGCGTGCGCCGCTTCGAATACCGGCCGGCTGGCCCACGCCGAAAAACCGGCGCGCCACAAAGGAATTCGGTTTCCTCGATTCGCTGGTTTATCGAATCATCGAGGAGCGCAAAGCGCAGGGAAACGGGCATCGCCACAGCGATCTGCTTTCCATGTTAATGGGCGCGATGGACGAAGACGGCACGCAGATGACGCCCCGGCAATTGCGCGACGAGACGATGACACTGTTTCTTGCCGGCCACGAGACCACGGCGCTGACGCTTTCCTGGACATGGTATCTGCTCAGCCAGAATCCAGCCGCGGAAGCGCGGCTCCACGAAGAGCTCAGAGGTGTTCTCGGTGAACGCCCTCCGGGCGTGGCCGACCTCGAACGCCTGCCCTATTTGAACGCGGTGATCAGCGAAGTGCTGCGAATGTATCCGCCGGCGTACATCATGGCGCGGACGTCGATTGCGCCATCGAGCTTTGGCGGCTACGATTTCCCGGTGGGCTCCACGATGATGGTTTCACAGTGGGTGATGCACCGGGATGCGCGTTATTACGACGATCCAGATTCATTCCGCCCGGAGCGCTGGCTCGATGGGCTGGCCGGCCGCTTGCCTGCCGGCGCATATTTTCCGTTTGGCGACGGGCCGCGGCGCTGCATTGGGCAGGGATTCGCGCTGCTTGAATCGGCCCTGGTGATTGGCGCGCTGGCGCAGCGGTTTCGTTTTGAATTGGTGCCGGGCACGGTAGTGACGCCGGAGCCGCTCGTTACGCTGCGACCGAAGAATGGGATTCGGATGACGATTCACGCGCGGTAGTTCTTTTCGATGCGAGCAAATCCCGGCCGCCGCGTGCAGAGAGATTCCTCGACTGCGACCCGCGCCATCGCTTCGCGACGGAAAAGAAAAAACGCGGGTCTCCGCTCGGAATGACAGTCCTTTGTAGACTCTATTTCACGAATTGCGGCTGCTCCCCTTTCGACCACGGATCGTAGGTTAGGCACAGCCTCACGCGGTGAGAAATTGGCGGGTGATCGTAAAACAGAAACACGTCTACGGGATTCGGGTCCGGGTCGCCGAGAAACGATTCACCTTCCACTTGAAACGAATCGGCGGCAGCTTGACCGGCGTCGGGAATCACGCCGTGCGTCACCTCCAAGCCATACACATCGGCCTGGTTTTCGATGTAGCGGTTGAAAGCATTCGAGATCGGGTCCGCCGCAAAATTGAAAATCGAGAGCAGCAATAGCAACGCCGGCAGCGAAGCCAAATCGTCCGGGCCGCGAATTCCCCAGCCGCTTCCCCAGCGCTTCAGCATCCAGCCTAGACACCGGAAGCCGAGATAAAAGAGCACGAACAGCAGGCCTGCCGTGAAAGCCAGGCCCTTCCAGATATGGCCCAGGACGTAATGCCCCATCTCGTGTCCGAAATCCGAAAGGATTTCCGGAATGGATTCCTTGACGATGTTCGTGTCCCAGACTACAACTCGCTTCGAAGCGCCGAGGCCGCTGACGTAGGCGTTCATCGCATTCGTTTTTTCGCTCGCCTTCATCCAGAACATGCGCTCGGGCGGAATTGTGAGGCCTGCTCGCTGCACCACTCGTTCAATCTGCACGACGAGCTCAGGATCTTTCTGGCTGAGCGGAGCGAATGTGAAAAACATCGGCTCGATTACAAACGGCTCGATAAAAGTGAGGAACACGACAATCGGCAGCGAGATCAGCCAGAAATAAAACCACCAGCGCCGCGGGCTGCGCCGGATCACCACGTAGAGTATCCACACAGTGAAAATGCCGCCCACAATCAAGAGGAGCTGCGCCTTGGCATAATCC
>DATNKB010000424.1:0-7466 GCA_035603595.1 Candidatus Dormiibacterota bacterium | reverse complement strand
GAGGCTTCGATACTACTCGGAGAACTGGCGGCAGCCGTTCCATAAGGACTACACAGAAAGCTCGGTCAGCCGCGCATTCGAGCAGTTACTAGCTCTTCGCGCCGACTTGGAAGAAGCGGTTGCCAGAGCGCACGACGGTGCAAGTCAAACTGTTAGTTCGGTAACTGTGTCGAAAACCTCCGAGAGGCCTGATCTAGCTGCGCCCAGCAAAGTGAGTGAGATTAAGGCGGGGGTGGCACTTGGAAGCCCGTCGCCGCATACGCCGTTGGATCTTGCCGGTATCGGTGAACCAGCGCCCACACGCACAGCGCCGGCTCCCAATGCGGCTCCGAGCAAGCCGGCAAAATCCGCGTCCGAATCCAACGTCCCGCCCACCGACGCCGCCGAAGTCGAGAAGTGTCTCGAAGCAATTTGGGAGCAACTGATCGCCGCGCCTCCGTCGCGAGGCCGGTCGATGTCAACGGTCGTGTTGCAGGATACCAAGGTCTTGCTTTCCTCATGGGAAGTCGCTGCGTTCGTGGCGCAAGGCGACCAGGAGGCTGAGGATTTGAGGCGAGCAGTCGTCGCCCGCGCCCTTCTATCCGTGGCAATGGATGGCCGAAAGCGGTCCGGAGAGGAAAACGCGCTTGCATCAGCTCTGCTGCACGCCCGCGGCGAAGTTTCTTATTTCCAGGGCCGTGTAGAGCTGGCAAAACGCTCAAAGAACACGGAAGCAGCCGTCAACTTGGGAATCAGCACGAAGAGACTGCTGTCTGCGATCGAGGAAGCAGAAAAACTCTAGCTTTGAACAGGGGGTAGGCGTCTTTTGAGTCAAGCCAGCGTGCTGATCGTCTCGGATGACACGGAATTCGCGCGCACAGCCGCGGCGCGCTGGCAGTCGGAAACCCACGCTCCTGAGGTTATGCTTGTAACAAGCGATCTATGGCACGCTTCGACCGGAACCGGTTATGACCTCATAATCGTCGGCCCGGTCCGGGACGGAAAGTCCGCCTACATTCTCTCTTCTCTCGATGCAAATCCTTCTACGGCAGTGGTCTGTATTCCTGAAAATGAAAATGAGCTCGCCGGTTTACGCAAGCGCCATTCTCAACCGCTGTTGATACCTAAGCGGGACGGCTGGGCGGAAACTCTGATCTTGCTTTCAGGCGAAGCGCTACGTCGGGTGAATGCACTCAATCGTGCGCAACGCGCGGAGCGAATCGCGCTCGAAGCGCAGCGCCACGCCGTTCTCGGCCGATACATGATCGAAATGCGGCCGGGAATAAACAATGCACTCACCTCCGCCATCGGCAACGCGGATCTGCTGTTACTCGATCCAGGGCAGCTTTCGCCAGAATGCCGGGAGCAGGTCCGCACGATTCACGCGATGGCGTTGCGCCTGAACGAGGTGATGCAGCGATTCTCATCGCTGGCGGCGGAGATGCGCGCCAGTGAGAAAGAATCTCAGGCTGAGACGAACCTTATTGCGCGCGGCCATGTAGCGCGGCAATGAGAAGCACTTGGGGTGATGTAAGCGAATAAAACTAAAGCGTTTGCGTTCCGTTCGCAGGATGCGAAACGACCCCGGAACGTGGCGTTCAAGTTGCAATTGTATTAACGAGGATGACTCGGCGGAGGTGCGTACGTGCTGAAGAAGGTATTGGTAGTGGACGACTCGCAGGCGGAAATTAGTTTGATGCAGTCGTTCCTGCAGCAAGGGGGCTTTCACTCGGTGGGGATTTCCGATCCGACAAAAATCGAGGAAACAATCGAGGAAGAGCGACCCAGCGTGATCCTTCTCGACGTGGTGATGCCGCAACGAAATGGTTTCCAGGTATGCCGAGATCTAAAGAGCGCGGGACCATACTCGCAAATTCCGGTAATTCTTGTGACGTCGAAGACAGCACCGAGCGATCGCTATTGGGGCGAGCAACAGGGCGCCAACGGTTACGTCGCGAAGCCGTTCACGCCAGAAGAATTGATCAGCGCGGTGAAAAGGTTTGCTTGATGGCCGGTAAGCCAGAAGAGGTGCGGGAAAACGCAGGGTTGCCACTCGAGCTCGCAGGGGGAGAGTTTCTCGAAAGCGAATCCCTTTCTGAGGAACGGCTGCCCGAGCGGCAGTACTGCGTTTTCCGCGCCGGCCGCGAGCGCTTTTGTCTTTCGGTGCTCGAAGTCGAAGAAGTGGTGGATTGGCCGATCGTAACGCGGATTCCGCTGGCCCCCGCGTTCCTGATGGGAGTTTTCAATCTCCGGGGCACGATCGTGCCGCTGGTGGACATCGCGTTTACGGAAGGACGGCGGCCGGGTCTGCTGCCGAAGCATGTAGTTGTGGCGGCGCTCAAGGGTGACGGGCAGCGCGAAGATTTGAGAGTTGGAATCGCGTCGGACGAAGTGATTGGGACTTACTCGGCCACGGAAGAAGCGCTGCTCGATCAGGCGCCGAACGATGTGCCGCACTGCCGCGGAATGTTGCGCCACGATGATCGGCTGGCACTGGTCGTTGATTTGAGGCGCTTGACGGACGTATTTCCGGTTCCTGTGATTTAAGGCGCGAGGGGTCGCGCAAGTTTTAGGTGCTTGGGAGGAAGTCATGAAAGCTCGTTTGAGTTCCACAGTGTGGCTGCTGGTATTTTGGATCAGCGCCGCGTCATTCGGAGTCTTGGGGCTCGCCTACTACGCCGGAATCCATTCGGTCGCGCAATCGGCTGACGCCGCTTCCTCGACCGGAAACTCGAGTGCCGCGCTGGTTGGCGCAGGCGCGCTCGCCATCCTTGCGTGCATCTCCGTGGCTTGGGTACTTAGCAAGCGCGTGCTGAAGCCCGTGGACGAGCTTGCGAAATTTTCTGAGCGGATCGTGGCAGGTGATGTGCGCGCTCGCGCGGAAATTGAATCCGGCGACGAATTTGAGTTCATCGCTGAGAATTTCAACCGTAGCGCCGCGAAAGTTGCCCATGCCATCACAAACCAGCAGGCGCAGGATTCCCTGCAGCGCAGCATCACCGACCTGTTGAACACGATCAAAGAAGTTGCTCGTGGCGACTTGACGATTCGCGGCAAAGTCACGAACGACGCGCTCGGCAATGTCGTAGATTCCGTGAACTTCATGCTCGACAACTTCACGAAGGTTCTCGAGCGTGTTCGCAAAGCAGCGATCGACGTGAGCGCGAGCGCCAATCAGATTCTCGACGCTGCCGACGACATGACCGCGGGCGCGACGCAGCAAGACCAGGAAATCACGAACACCTCGTCGGCTGTCGAAGAGCTTACGGTTTCGATGAAACAGGTGTCTAACAACGCGGAAGCCAGCGCCGAAGCTGCGCGCCGCGCACTGGATGCGGCCGAACAAGGTAACCGCGCGGTTCGCGACACGCTGGAAGGCATGCAGCGCATTCGTGCTTCCGTGCAAGCGACCGCGAAGAAAATCAAATCGCTCGGCGATCGTTCACTCGAAATTTCAGAAATTATCAACGTCATTAACGACATTACCGAGCAAACGAACTTGCTTGCCTTGAACGCTGCGATTGAAGCAGCCCGCGCTGGAGATGCGGGGCGCGGCTTCGCGGTCGTCGCAGACGAAGTGCGAAAGCTCGCCGAACACTCGCGAAGCGCGACGAAAGACATCGCAGCCCTCATCAAAGCGATTCAGGCCGAGACGAACGAAGCCGTGGTCGTCATGGAGGAAGGCACGCGCGAAGTGGAAGTGGGAGCAGGGCTGGCGGATCAAGCCGGTAAAGCGCTTGAAGCGATTTCGAGCGTGGTCCGGCAATCGGCCGAGCTGGTGCAGGAGATTTCGCTGGCGTCAAAGCAGCAGGTGCGCGGCACGGAAGGCGTCGCGAACGCGATGCAGATTATCTCCGGCATCACACGCCAGACCACGCAGGGCGCGCGGCAAACCGCTTCGACCGTTGGCAACATGGTCAAGCTCTCAGAGCAGTTGAACGAGGCGCTCGCGCAATTCCGCTCGCAAGCTCAGCCGTCGCGGCAGGCGGAAGCGACTGACGATTCACGGCCGGCGCCGGTAGGCGTTCGTTAGATTCAGGCTGGTGTTCACCGCCGGCGCCTCAAAGTGCCGGCCGCTGACGTGTGCCGAACATGAAACAGCATCCAGCCACCACCGCGAAACTCACCGAGCCTGAGCTCGACGAAATCCGTACGCTCATCGAACAGCGCTCGGCCATCCTTTTCGATGCTTCGCGCGAACGCTTCTTCTCGACTCGCATACGGGAGCATCTCGAAGAGAAGAGTCTCGCTGACGGGACCGAGCTTCTGAAACTCGTGCGCGGCTCGAGCATTGAGTATGAGGCTCTACTTGAGCGCCTTTTAACGCAAGAGACCTCATTTTTCCGTTATCCGGCTGTATACGACGCGCTTGAGAAAAGAATTTTGCCCGAGATTCAGGAACGAAAATTCTGGGAGAGCCCGCGGTCGTTGCGGATCTGGAGTGCCGGCTGCTCGACGGGCGAAGAGCCCTACTCCATTGCGGTCACCGTGAGCGACGCGCTGAAGTTTCCGGAGGCTTGGGAAATTGAAATCCTGGCAACCGACGTGAGCCGCCGCGCCTTGCGTCACGCAGAACGCGGAACTTATTCGCGGCGCAGCCTGGGCGAAGTTTCGCTGCATCAGGTGGAAGCGTATTTCACGCCGACCAAGCACGGATATCAGGTGAGGCCTCGCATCCGGCGATTGATCTCGTTCGCGCAAATGAACCTGGTGGACTCCTTCTATGTCGGCAAGCTCGACTGCATCTTTTGCATGAACGTGCTGATGTATTTCTCGCCGGAGCGGCGGCTTGCGATCTTGCGGCGTTTTTACGATGCGCTCGAGCCAGGCGGATATTTCCTGCTCGGCCATTCGGAGACTCTCTCGAACGTGCCGATGAAATTCGAATCAATCCTGTTGGGCGATTGCTTGATCTATCGAAAGCCGACTGCGGCGTCAGTGGAACTGCGGCGCACACCGGCCCTGGTGGAGGGAAGCTTGTGAACGGGCCCAACCAGGAATCGCTCGAACTGTTCTTTCAGGAGGCCTCAGAAAACCTCCAGTACTTACGGGAGTATTCCGGCTTGCTGCAGGAACCGCAGACAAGACCCGAGGATCTCGAAAAGCTGTACATCGCGGCGCACAGTTTGGCCGGCACGTCGGCGAGTTATGGCTATCCGCAATTTTCCGAAGTGGCTGCTAAGGCGGCACACGTCTTCCACTACGCCATGAATGCGACGCTTACGCCCGACATGCATGGGCCATTAACGGAATTTATTTCCGACGCAATTTCCGTGCTCGAATTCGACTTGCTTCAGGTCAGCTCCGGAGGATCCGAGACGGCGGAAGATATCGCCGCGTTCAAACAGCGGTATGCGTTCGCATTTCCAGCTGCATCGGCTCAGGAGCCGGCGGGCGAAGCTTCCACGAACGCAGAGGTTTACGGCGCGGCAAGTCGCGACACCTATGAGGTTCCGTCATTCGTGGCTCGGCTTCCGGAGGACGGCGAAGTCCCGGAAGAGGTTCTAGAGTTTTTCATTCCCGAAGCGGAAGAGCATCTGCAAGCGGTGACGGAATGTCTACTGACCCTCGAAGCGGCTCCCAATGCGGAAGAAATTCATCGTCTGTTCCGCTCGATGCACACCGTGAAAGGCTCAGCGGCGCAGGTTGGCTTGCACCGCCTTTCAGCGGTCGCCCACCGTGTCGAGGATCTTATTGGCCAACTTCGCGACGGTGCTTTGCAACCGAGCGCGGAAATTGTGGATATCTGCCTCGAATCGGTGGATGCGCTGAAGAAGCTGCTGCACCGGCAATGGACGAACGCCACCGAGATGGCCGCTGCGATAGATCCGCTGTTGGCGCGAATCTCCGAGCTTGTTCCGGAAGAAGCCGAGGACGGCGCCGTAGGAACAGCTGCCAGCAGCACGGAAACCGACGCACAGGAAGCTACGACCAAAACCGTGGCTCCACGGGCGGCTGCTTCACAGGCACTCCCGCAAGCCAAGTCCGTCCGCATTTCTCTTGAGCGCCTCGATCGAATGATGAATGCCGTCGGTGAACTCGTCATCAATCGCACACGGATGCTTGGACGATTGTCCGAGCTTTCGAAGCTCGTGGAAGTTCTCACATTTTCAAAAGGCCGGCTCGCCAACAAAGTCTCAGAATTCCAAGAGAAGCATGAGTTCAGCCGCTTGCATGTAGGGTTGGTGCCGGGCAGCCACGCGCCGCAGATGGACACGTTCGGCGGCAGCTTTAGGTCCAAACCAGCGATCATGTCGAATGATCTGCTCGAGTTCAGCGAACTCGAGATGGACCGTTACGACGACGTGAATATCCTTTCACGATCGCTCACGGAGATTTCCGCAGACGTGACCGAAGTTCTTACCCAACTCGAAAGTTTTATGGGTCGAGTAGATTCCGATATCGATGAATTCACTAAGCTCGCGCACCATCTTCAGGATGAAATCACCGCGGCGCGAATGGTGCCCATCGGCAATCTGTATACGCGTCTTTCGCGCACGGTCCGGGATGCCGCGAAGGCGTCGGGAAAGCCGGTAGAGCTTCTACTCGAGGGAGCGGAGACCGAACTCGACAACAACATCATTCAACATATTTCCGACCCGCTGATCCATCTGGTGCGAAACGCCGTAGCGCACGGTATCGAAGGCTCCGAACTTCGCCAATCCGCTGGGAAACCCGACAAAGGACACATTGCGGTTCGCGCCTACCACCGCGGAAATCACATTTTTATTGAAGTCGAGGACGATGGCCGAGGAATCGACTACGAGCGGGTGCGGCAGGGCGTGATCCAAGCCGGCGAGTTGTCACCGGTTGCAGCAGGCGAGCTTTCCGAACGCGAGCTCCGCGAATATCTTTTCCGGCCCGGTTTTTCAACGGCCGCTTCGATGACCGAATTAGCAGGCCGCGGAGTAGGGCTCGACGTGGTGCGCTCCAACGTGCATGCGCTGAACGGGGAAATTGAAGTTCGTTCGGAAGTGGGGCACGGCGCGTGCTTCATCGTAAAGGTCCCGCTAACTTTGATTATCTCGCAGGCGCTCTTCGTGCGTTGCGGTACCTCGACATTTGCGCTACCTCTCGCGTTTGTCGAAGAAATTCGCCGCCTGAAGCCGGAAGAAATCGAAGACGTTGGCGGAAAATTGCTGACGCGTGTTCGCGGTGCGGTCACGGAAGTCGTCCGCTTGGACCTGCAGCTAGCTCTGCCTCCCCTTGAGCCTTTAAACGGCTACTTTCACATGGTCATCGTGAAGGTGGCCGGGAAACACGTCGGCATCGTCGTGGAAGAAGTCCTCGGGAAGGACGAAATCGTCATCAAGAATCTCGGCGACTACCTGCGGCGCGTGAAACTATTTCCCGGCACAACGATTGCGCCTGATGGCAGCCTGATTCTCTTGATCGACCTGAATCGCCTGGTTTCGGCGGACACCGCAGAACGTCACGCGTTGCCGTCCTCATCTCCCGCGGCTAGAGTTTTCGCGCCCGGTGCAGAA
>DATNKB010000423.1:0-12188 GCA_035603595.1 Candidatus Dormiibacterota bacterium | reverse complement strand
AGGGCTGTGAAGATTGCGCGGGTCATTTTGTTTCTTCTGGTTATTTCTTCTGGTTATTTCTTCTGGCGGCGAGCCGGACAGGGAAACATCTCGCCCGGCTCGCACCACTCAAATTACTCGGAACCGCCGCCGGGTACGAAGACCCGCGAGGCCGTCGAAAGATCCACATCTTTCTGCTCGGTGCGGACACGGATGCTGCGCATCTCGCCATTCTTCTTTTTACTGCGCGGCGTTTCAAATTTCAGCCAGTATTGATTATTCAGCACCACATTCAGCTGCTCAAGGAAGGGAGCGAAAGAAATTGGCGTCTGCAAGCCCTGGAAGAACGCTTCGCCGCCCGTCCCGTCCGCCATTTTGGCGAGGTTGCTTTGCCCGTAGTTCACCTGAAACATATTGCGGCTGAATCGGCCTACGCCGCTGGCGTACAGCGTGTGAATCATGATGCCGGCCTTCTGGGAACGCTCAATTGCAGTGTCCACATCGGGACTGAACGGATCGCCGCGGAAGCGATCGATGCCGTCAGCAATCAGCAGAATCTCGCGGCGCGCGCCGGTGACCGGCCAGCGCTTAATCAAATCCATGACGGAGAGATAAATGCTCGAGTACGCAGCGACATTTCCGAAGGGCAGGCGAACGCTCTTGGCCACAGCATCGTGGTCCGTGCTGAACTGCGATGCGGCCTGGACGGTGCCATTGCTCGCGTAAAAAACCGCCACACCGCAGGTCTTGGGTTGCGCTTTGATGAAACTGGTGATGTCGCTGATTTGGCTGCCAAAATCCACCCGATCCGAATCGTCGATGACGAGTGCCAGCTCGAGATTGGCCTTGTCACCCTGCGCCGGAACCCACGCGATGACGTTCTGTTTGTCCTTGCTCGAATAGACCGACACGTCACTCTGGCTGATCGCGGGCGGAGCCGTATATTTTGGTCCAAGAGCCGTGACCACCGTAGTGATAGGCATGGCGCCCGACGATGCTTGCTTTTGAGCTTGCGCGGAGAGCGTTGGGGGAAAAATGGAAACAGCTAGAAGCAAAAGCGTGATTCTGCGTAGCGGCGTGGCCATGAATGCCTCCTCAGTCCGAATGTCCATAACTTCGCTTTCCGCGACAAAGCGAGTGTAGTTGTGAAGCGACAGCGTCCAGGAGTCAATAAGGTATTGGCCCCAGTATGGGTCTGTCAAGAATTGGAAATCGAGAGCTTCGCTTTACTTCTCTCCGCCTGGGACGAAGACTTTGTCCGGAGCTTTGAGCTCGACATCGCGGCGTTCAGTGGAGAGTTTGATGCTTCTAAGTTCTCCCTTGGCGCCGTTTTTACTTGGGGTGGTGGCAAACGTCAAAAAATACTGGTTCTTCAAAGCCATTCCCATCTGATTGACATATGGATCAATGCTGATTGGGGAGCGGTCACCCGAGAAGAATGCATAGCCGCCGGAGCCGTCGCAAATTCGATTGAGGTTGCCCTGGCCGATGTTGCTGACGCGCCTGTTCCTGCCCGGCCGCCCGGCGGTAGATTCGTAGATCGCGTGAATCAAGATTCCGGCCTGTTGCGCTTTGTCGATCGTAAGCTGGACATCCGGGCTGAACCGCTCCTTGCGCAGATAGTCGAATCCGTCAGAAAACAACAAGACTTCACGGCGCGCACCCGTGACCGGCCAGCCGCCGATTAGCTGCAACAGGGATTGATAAATGCTCGACGCGGCGCCATATGTGCCCGTCGGCATCCGAAGCGTTTTCGCAACTGCCTCGGAATCCGGGTTGAACTGCGACGCTGGCTGAATCGTCCCATTGGCGGCATAAAATATGCCAACGCTGGTTGACTTGGGCTGCGAAGTGATAAAAGCGCTCAGAGCCTGAAGTTGATTCCCGAAAGATTTTTGTAGCGAGTCGTCGATCACGATGGCAAGCTGCAGGCCGGCCCGATCGCCCTGCGCCGGAATCCAGTTGGTAATGTCCCTCCGATCTTTCCCTTCGCGAATGGTGACGTCGTCCTTGCTGACAGCCGGAGGCGCCGTAAATTTAGAGCCCAGAGCGGTGACAACGGTCGTAACAGGAATGGTGCCGGCTGCGTCTGACTGTGGCCGAGCCTGGACAGGAATTGCCCCCAGCAGAACCACCAGGAAAATTGCCGAAAATCCATCGGCCAGAAACTTGCGCATACATGCCTCCTCGAAAAGAACGACACTTAGTTTGATGGAACGATGCGCGGGCCAATGCACCAGACGCTGCGCAACTGTAGTGAGGCGAAGAGGTTGTGTCAAGAAGGAGTCACCACGAGGACTGCCGCGCCACCTCGATACTGGTTGCTCGAATCGACGCCTAGGCTGCTGATCAGTAAGTTAACGTGAGGCGTTTGCGGCGCTCGACCCATTCCCGGGTCGCAAAAATTCGAGGTGTAAGTTCAATCAGGCGAGGGAGCATATTGAAGACGGCCACCGGGCCCCACTCCCCGCCCTTGCGCGTGCGATAGCCTTTCCGGGTAAGCTCTTCGGCAACTTTCGTGAGCGAAATATCCTGGATGATCAGCTCCATCATGGAGAGCAGAAACTGCATCTCGTCGGGATTTTCTTCGAGGTGCTCGCAGTCCCCTCCCACGCGAACTCCGTACGGAGGATCTTCGACGCGTGACCCAGGTCTATCCTCTGACTCAGCCCGTCGCTCTTCAGCTTCGCGTTCCCACTCCACGCCAACAAGCCGCCACCCAGCCTTTTCGCGCTGCTTCAAGTATTCGGGATCGAGTGACCCTTCGACCGATTCACGAATCCGTTCGAGCTTTGCCATAGCTCCTCCTTCGATATCGCCCGCAGCTATTCGTAACGCAACGCGATGATGGGATCCACGCGCGTGGCGCGCCGCGCCGGAATCACGCAGGCGGCAAGCGCGATAAGCGCTAATACAATCGCGACACTCGCGAAAGTCACGACATCGGTGGGTTTGACGCCATAGAGCAGAGTGCTCATCACCCTCGTCAGCGCGAGTGCGGCCGCCAGCCCAGCCGCAATTCCAAACAGTACGGCGCCGCTTCCCTGCGCGATTACCATCCGCAGAATATCTTCGCGCTGGGCGCCTAGCGCCACTCGGATTCCGATCTCTCGCGTGCGCTGCGTCACCGAATACGAAATCAATCCGTACAGTCCAACCATTGCAAGGACCAGAGCCAGCGTGGCGAAACTCCCAATCAGATAGGACGGATAGCGCCTCAAGAAAACCGACGGCGATTGGCTCGCGATCTGGTCCATTGACTGAGGCTTGATCAGCGCGACTTGCGGATCGATCTCGGCGAGGGCCGCTCGCGCCGCGCCGATAAAAGCGGCGGGGTCTCCCGAAGTTCTCAACACGTAACTCAAGAATGAGGACGGATTCTGATCGACGGAATAATAGATGACTGGCGGAGGCGGAACGGCGAGATCATCTTCGGCAATATTGCCCACCACGCCAACAATTTCGCGGTAAGGCTCCCGATCACTAAAAGTGAAGTGAACCCGTCTGCCGACGGGATCTTCGTTCGGGAAATAACGTTTTACGAAAGCCTGGTTCACGATCGCGCGCCATGGCACGGCCTCAGTGTCCGTCTCGCTGAAAAATCGGCCCGAAACCAACGGGACTCTCATCGTGGAGAAGTATCGATAATCGGCGCCGCGGATGTCGCATTCATCTTCTTGTCCGGCAGGTCGCGGCTGGCCCTCGATTACAAAACGAATCGAGCCGCCTCCGTTCAAGGGAACGTTATCAGCGGCGCCTACGCTTTGTACGCCCGGCAGATTGGCGAGCCGCTGGGTGAAGTCTCGTTCGAACTGCGCCGACTTGGGAGAATCGAAGGGCCACTCCTGCTGTGTGGGGTAGGACGCATCCGGCAAATTGACGCTGAAGGTCAGCACATTCTTCGAATCGAAGCCCGGGCTCTGATGCAGGAGCGCCTGGAGGCTTTTCAAAAGCAGGCCAGCTCCGACGAGTAGCACCAGGGAAATCGCAATCTCGGCGATCACGAATGCATTTCGTAACCGCGTATGACCTGTGCTCGTACCGCCGCGGGACTCGATCTTTAGCACGTCGTTCACGGACGAGCGCGAAACAGAAAGTGCCGGCGCCAGTCCGAAAACGATCGCTGTAAGCACCGTGACACCACACAAGAACAGAAGCACCGGCAAGTTCGTGCCGGCGTCGCGCAGGAAAGGCATCGCCTGGAGCTGTCCCACTGGAATCGCTTCCACCAGCATGCGAACGCCCCATTGCGCGCCCATAAATCCAAACGCCGCCCCAATAACGGAAAGCAGTACGCTTTCCGTGAGTAGTTGCGATACCAGGTTTGCCCGGCTGGCACCAAGCGCCGTGCGAATCGCGAATTCCTTGCGGCGGTCGATCGAGCGGGTCATCAGAAGATTCGCCACATTCGCGCACGCGATGAGGAGCACAAATCCAACCGCGCCAAACAGGACTATCAACAGAGGGCGAATAGGACCCACGATCTTTTCCCGCAGGCTGCCCATCGCCACGAAAGTTGAGCCATCTTCTTTCGGATATTCGCGCGCGAGTTGCGCTGTAATCCCATCCATCTCTGCGTGCGCCTGATCCAAATTCACCCCGGGGCCAAGGCGGCCAATCACCTGCATCCATCGAAGGCTGCGACGTGTGGCTGGATCCTGCGTGAGGTGAAACGGTACCCAAAGAGGAGCCGAACGCCCAGGCGCGAATTCGAATTCGCGCGGCAAAACACCGACTACTGTGGCGGACTTATTGTCCAGCCGGATCGTGCGGCCGACGATTCCGGGATCGCCGCCGAATTCGCTTCGCCAAAAGCCGTAGGTGAGCAGGGCAACGTGCGGGCCATCGGGTTTTTCCTCACCGTCGACAAAATCGCGGCCCAATAGCGGCTTAACGCCCAAGGTGGATAACAAATTAGTGGTCACCTGGACCGCGCTCACATTCTTGGGATCGCCGTTACCAGTGAGGGTGAATCCGTCGCCTCCGAACCCGGCGAGCGCCTGATAGCTTTTCGCCATTCGCCGCCAGTCGAGAAAATCCGGATACGATACATCGAATGCCTGGCTCCCTGCTTGTCCTCTCCCCTCCGCAAGGGTCACAAGCCTTCCCGGGTCTTTATATGGAAGAGAGCGCAGGAGCGCCGAATAGACCACTGAAAATATTGCGGCATTGGCTCCAATCCCTAGCGCCAGGGTCAAAACGGAGATCACGGTGAATCCCGGATTCTTCAGCAGTGTTCGAACCGCATATCGCAGATTCTGCACGCTTCCTCCGGTGCCTCGCTTATTCGTATCGCAACGCGATCATGGGGTCCACGCGCATCGCGCGCCGCGCCGGTAGATAACACGCGAGCATCGCGACCAATGCCAGGACGACTGGAACTACGATAAAGGTCAGCGGGTCTGTGGCACTAACGCCGAACACCCAGCTGGCCAGCGCTCTGGTGACCAGAAGCGAAATCACCAAGCCCACCGCAGCTCCTAAGAGAGTCAACCGCACACCCTGGCCAAGGACTAGTCGCAGAATGTCGCGCGGCGAGGCCCCGACCGCAATTCGAATACCCAGTTCGTGGGCTCGCTGGCTCACTGTGTAGGCCATCACGCTGTAAAGACCCACCGCCGCAAGCACTAATGCGATGACGCCAAAGATCCCGATGAGGATCAAATTAAATCGCATCGGTGCCCGCGCATCCTCCACATAGTCGTCCAACGGCTTCAGGCTCCGCACTGCGACTCCCGGATCAAGTGCTCGCACCTGCTGCTCAATCTGGCCCACTACGCTTGCCGAGTTATTTTTGACCTTGAGAGTCACGGCGTAGTTACTCCAGGGCTCTTGCGCATATGGAACGTAAATCTGTTCGCGTACATCGCGAGTAAGATCGTAGATGCGGACATTGGCCACCACTCCCACGACAGTGGCCCAAACCCGCCTATCTTCAGGATCGGTCACCTCAATCTCCAGCTTTTTTCCGACCGCATCTTGCCCCGGCCAAGCACGTTGCGCGAGCGTTCGGTCTACCACGAGCACTCTGGGATGGCTCGCGTCATCTACTTCGTTAAAGAACCGTCCGGAGAGAAGCTGTGCGCCAATCGTGGGGAAGTAAGCGGGCGAGACGGAACGGCAATCGGCCGAGAGGCTCTCCCATTTCTCCGAGGTTTTTGCGTCATAGGCATATGGCATCATCGGCCCGCTACCCGTAAAGGGAAGCTGCGAAGCTGACCCAGCGGATTCGACACCCGCAAGGGCTGTCAATTTTTGCTCCAGCTCGCGCCTGAATCTATTTATGTCTTCGCTCTTGGGATAGCGGGCCGCCGGAATTGTTAAGCGGAGGGTGATGACATTTTGGGGATCGAACCCCGGGTGCACGCGCTGCAGGGCAATGAAGCTGCGGATCAAGAGCCCCGCGCCGATCAAGAGCACCAGCGAAAGAGCAAACTCGCTTATGACCAGAATCCGCCGGGTGGCATTCCCCTTCCCACCGCTCGACCCGCGGGCTTGATCTTTTAGGCTGTCGCTCAGGTTCAGGCCCAGAGCTTGCATCGCGGGAATCCACCCGAACAGAACCGCGGTGAGCACACACGCCCCGAGCGTGAATGCGAGAACCGCACCATCGATCCGAATATCGTCCAGCCTGGGCAAACCCGCCGGGTGCAATTTAATCAACAAACTCAGGCCGAGCTGCGCTACGAGAAGTCCGCCCATACTGCCGAGAATTGCGAGCAGGACGCTTTCGCTCATGATCTGCCGTATGAGCCGGCCCCGCGACGCTCCTAGCGCGGTACGAACCGCCATTTCCCGTTCGCGGCGAGTGGCGCGCGCGAGCAGAAGATTTGCGACGTTGCCGCAAGCGATCAACAGCACGAATCCCACTGCGGCGAGCAGTGTGACCAGCGTTGACTGGACGTTTTTCACCACATCGAACTGCATCGGTACCACTCGAATGCGCAATCCTGATTCCTTGTGAATCTCGTTTTCGTTGCGCAACTGCTCGGCGATTCCGTCCATCTCGGCCTGCGCTTGTGGCAAGGTAGCGCCTGGTTTCATCCGGCCGAAAACGCTCAGGAACGTCAAGTTTCGAGGGAACGCAGAATAATTAAGTTGCTGCGGCACCCAGAGGTCAGAGTCGCGGAGCTGAAACGCTTCTGCAGGAAGCAGCAATCGAAATTGCGGCGGAAGAATTCCCACGACTGTATAGGGCTTGCCATTCAGTTGAATCGAGCGGCCAACCATTCCTGCATCTGAATGAAAGGTGTTCCGCCACAGCCGGTTGCTCATCATCACCACTTTCGGACCGTTGAGCGCGCCTTCTTCGGCGGTGAAATTTCGCCCTCGGGCCGGCTCGATACCGAGGAGCGGAAAAAAATTCGTCGTGACAGAAGCCATGTCGAATTGCTTCGGACGAGTTCCGCCGCCCCCGGGATCGTCCAGAGTGAGGGTGCCGCCACCCGTTCCGCCACCTGCGGCGAAGTCCATCAGGCGCGAACGCTCGCGGTAATCCTTAAAATCGGGAGGAGATACTGCCGGCAGGGATTGACCCTGATTGCCGTAGTCGTTCCAGATGATAGCGAGGCGCGAGGGGTCGCGATAAGGCATGCTTCGCAGGAGGACGCCGTTGACGACACTGAAGATTGCAGTGTTCGCTCCAATGCCGAGGGCGAGCGTCAGCAGCGCGACGATCGTGAAGCCAGGACTGCGACGCAGCATGCGGATTCCATAAGCCAAATCCTGGAGAATATTTCCCATGCCCAGCTCCTATTCGTAACGCAACGCGATGATCGGATCGACGCGCATAGCTCGCCTCGCTGGCAGATAGCACGCAAGTATGGCTACAAACGCCAGCACGACCGGCACGGCGACGAACGTGAGAGGATCGGTCACGCTGACGCCAAACAGAAGGCTCGATAGGGCTCGGGTGACGGCGAGTGAAACGACCAGACCGATCGCCGCGCCGAGGAGCGTCATGCGGATGCCCTGGCCCACCACCAGGCGCAAAATATCGCGTGGCGATGCGCCGACGGCGATCCGAATGCCAAGTTCGTGCGAGCGTTGTGTCACCGAATAGGCCATCACGCCGTAGAGTCCCACGGCGGCGAGCGTGAGTGCGATCGCGCCGAAAATTCCAATCAGAATCAGGTTGAAGCGCATCGGTGCGCGCGCATCATCCACATAGCTTTCGAGCGGTTGAAGATTGCGGATGGCGATTCCAGGGTCAAGAGTCCGCACCTGCTGCGCGATCTGCTTTGTCACGCCGTTTGGATCGCCCGTAACCTTGAGAACCACACCCACACCATTGAAGGGCTCTTGCACGTGCGGGATGAAAATCTGTTCCCGCACATCGCGGGTGAGATCGTGAACTCGCAGATGCCCAACGACGCCCACCACGATGGCGAACAGCCGCGGATTATCTTTTCGGCTCAGCGATTCGATCTCGAGTTTCTTGCCGATCGCGCTTTCACCCGGCCACGCCCGGCGCGCGAGTAGATCGTCGACAATCACTACGATGGGATGGTTGGCGTCGTCGGCGTCAGTGAAGTTCCGGCCCTCCAGTAGTCGAGCACCGACGGTCGGGAAAAATCCGGGAGTGATAGGCCGCCAATCTGCTGAAATGCTCTCCCATTTCTGCGAGGTTTCTGCGTTGTAAGCGTAGGGCATCTGCGCGCCGCTGCCGGTAAATGGCAATTGGAATATCGACCCGACGGACTGCACACCGGGAATCGCTCCCATTTTCAGTTCGAGTTCGTGGACGAAGCGACTGACGTCTTCATTCTTCGGATACCGGTTGTTGGGAATCGTCACTCGGAACGAAATGATGTTCTGCGGACGGAAGCCGGGCTCAACCCGTTGCAACGCGACAAAACTACGAATCAGCAGCCCCGCTCCGATCAAAAGCACCAATGACAATGCAAATTCGCTCACCACGAGCAGCCTGCGCGCGCTCTGCCCACGGCCGTCGCTCGATCCACGCGCGGCATCCTTCAGCGTGTCGCTCAAATTGAGTTTCAACGCCTGCGCTGCCGGGATCCAGCCGAAGAGAAGCGCCGTGAACACGCATGCGCCGAGGGTGAAAGCGAGTACGGAGCCGTCTATGCGGATATCATCGAGCCTTGGCAATCCGGCCGGATGCAATTGAATCAGCAGACTCAGTCCCAGCTTGGCCACTAGGAGGCCGCCGAGACTCCCGAAAATCGCGAGCAGCACGCTTTCACTCATGATCTGCCGGACCAACCGGCCGCGCGACGCTCCGAGCGCGGAGCGAACGGCCATTTCCCGCTCGCGCCGCGTGGCCCGCGCCAGCAGCAGATTCGCCACGTTGCCGCACGCTATCAGCAGCACGAAGCCCACCGCCGCCAGGAGCGTGATGAGCATGGGCCGCACATTCTTCACCACGTCGAACTGCATCGGCACAACGCGAATGCGCAGGCCCGATTGCTTGTGCACCTCATTCTCGTTGCGCAGCTGTTCGGCGATCCCGTCCATCTCAGCTTGCGCTTGCGCCATCGTGGCGTCGGGTTTTACTCGTCCAAACACGCTCAAGAAAGTGAGGTTGCGTTGGAACGCCGAGTAATCAAGCTGCTGCGGAATCCAGAGATCGGAATCGCGCACTTGAAAAGCTTCCGTCGGAAGCAACAGGCGGAACTGCGATGGAAGGATACCGACGACCGTGAACGGATTGCCATTGAGCGAAATCGATTTGCCGATTAGGCCCGGATCGGAGTGAAACGTGTTTTTCCAGAGGTGATCACTCAGGATCACCACTTTCGGACCGTTGAGCGCACCTTCTTCAGCGCTGAAATCCCGTCCGAGCGCTGGTGCGACGCCGAGAAGCGGGAAGAAATTCGTCGTCACATTGGCCATGTCGAACTGCTGTGGCCGGTTTCCCGCGCCGCCCGGATCGTCAAGCAACAGTGTGCCTCCGCCTGTAGGAGCGGCCGCGGCAAATTCCATTGTGCGCGAGCGCTCGCGGTAGTCCTTGAAATCGGGAGGTGAGACCGCCGGCAGCGACTGGCCTTGGTTGCCATAGTCGTTCCAAATGATGGCGAGGCGCGCAGGATCGCGATAAGGCATGCTTCGCAGCAGGACGCCGTTGACCACACTGAAAATCGCCGTGTTCGCGCCGATGCCCAGCGACAGTGTCAGCACGGCGATGGCGGTAAACGCCGGGCTCTTCCGCAGCATCCGGGCGCCGAAAATCAGGTCCTGCCAAAGCGTTCCCACGAGACACCTCCGCGGACATCGCCCCCAGCTGCGTGGCATGTTCGTTGCCGCTCATAAGGAAACGCAAACAATTGATCGTGTTAGGGTTACGGTGACTGCGCGTCACAAGTTCCGGCCTGAATGACCAGTTGTGGGATGGGCTGTCGCTGAATCGAACAGCTTAAGACTAACCGCCGGCAGGGTTGCTCAACGGGGCGTCCATTGCGGATGACTCGTGAATAGTCCATTCACGAAGCCAATTTCGTACACAAGAAAAAGACCGAACGCGATGCTGATCAAGCCCGACGCAACGCGCAATCCGTGGTTCAGACGCGCGAAACGGTTGTCAGCATAAGCAAACGGAATAACCATCGCTCCCGTGATGAGCATCATCCCCGCGATCGTGCCAACTCCAAAAACAAGCAGGTACGCGATAGCCCATTTCGGATTCCGAATCGTGGTGAGAACCAATAACGCCACTGCGGCCGACCCTGCAAGCCCATGGACCAACCCAACCACGAGCGGCCGCAAAACTTGATACATGCCGATTTGGCCAAAGTGGCGATCGAACCAGCCGAGCGGAGTTTGCCCAGCAGCATGCGGATGAGCTTCGGGATCGTGCCGATGCGGGTGCGTGTGGATGTAGTCGCCGTGAGTGTGAGGATGAGAGTGGCCGGCTCCCGCTGATGCAGATCCGCCGGAAAAAGAATTGGTGATCCACTGGAGCATCCCAGTGAGATTCAAAACGCCCAGAAGAATCAGCATCAGCCCCACAGAAAATTCCATCGAGAGGCCGATGCGCGTGGGAATCACCCAGCCGAAAAGAATGATTCCGCTTCCCACCACGAAAATCGTCAGCGTATGACCGATGCCCCAGAACGCCCCAATTAGGGCAGCATGGCCCACTTTTTTGTAGCGCGAGACGATCGTCGTCACCGCGATCACGTGATCGGGATCCGTGGCATGACGCATCCCAAGGAAGAAGCCGAGCGCGACGATGGAGAGCAAGCCAATCATTTTGTTTTGACGAAAATTAGACGAGCTGAGTTTGAACGCGCAGCCTTGTGCGGGCTCGAGTAACTCCGTTCATGCCCCGTTCGCGTTGAGTGACCATTCCACAGCATGCTGCACCAATTCGCGAGCATTACGCAGCGCCAACTTCTCTTTAATGTGCGCCTGGTAGGACTCGACCGTTTTCGTGCTGACGTGCAGCTCGTCGGCGATCTGACGCGTCCCATGCCCGGCACCGATCAGCCTGAAAACTTCGAGCTCCCGGTCGCTCAGTTTCGCGAGCGGGTCCCGCGGCGAAATCGAACCGTTCACGAATTGCTGTAGCATCCGTTTCGTCAGGCGATCGCTCAGATACACGTCACCGCCAAGAATTTGGCGAATCGCGGTAATCACTTTGTCCGCCGCTTCCTGCTTCATGATGTAGCCGTTCGCACCGGCGCGTAGCGAGCGCTCGGCATACACGGATTCATCGTGCATCGATAAAATGAGCACAGGTAAGTTCGGATGCCCGACGCGCAGCGTCTTCAGCAGCTCCAAACCGTCCCGGCCATCCAGCGAAATGTCTAAAATGACAAAATCCGGCGTCGACTCGCGAATCGCCTGCAGCGCGGACGTGGCGTCTTCCGCTTCCCCGCAGACCATCAGATCCGGCTCCCGGTCGATGAAAAGCGCCAATCCCTGCCGCACGATCGGATGATCGTCCACAAGAAATATTTTGCATTTGGGTGCCGGGGAATTCGAACGGATCCTGCTCATCGCGCTTCCTTGCTGAAGCCACTCTCTTATTTATCACGCAGGGGCGCCCGGCGGGAAGGGCTACTCTGCCGCGCAATCGCCGCGTAATCCGTTCGCGCAGGTCTGCCGCTTGATCTCCAGCTTGGTTTGAAAAAGCATCAGCCGCAGCTAGGCACAAACTTCAGCGGATGATAAAATGTCGCGTACTTCAATGACGCTGGGCCTGTAGCTCAGGTGGCTAGAGCGCACCCCTGATAAGGGTGAGGTCG
>DATNKB010000422.1:0-2549 GCA_035603595.1 Candidatus Dormiibacterota bacterium | reverse complement strand
GAAAGCTGCGGCTGCCGGGCCTGTCTCGCCGGTCAAATGATTGCGCAGTTCTGGCGACTCGGCCACGTGTGGGCCGTTGATATTCTTGTCGAGCGGGCCAAAATCGTTTTGCATCACGTTCCATGCCGATTCGATTCGTTGGGCGCTTGCGGTGGCGTCGCCCTTAAGTGGTTCGAGCGTCCAGAACATGACCGAGCCATTTCCACTTCGCGACGATGATGCTTCAACATATTGTCCGCCGACCGCGAACGGCGAGAGATCTTTGGCGCGAACCATGTATCGAGTTTCCATCGCATCGCCAAGCTTTTTGGAGCCAACCTTCGCGCCTCGCGAGAGCAGCACAAAATTGGCGGGCGTCCGAATCGTGACGAGGGTGCGGTCCGGCCGCTTCGGAAATGGCGACAGCGCGTGATCGGGCGGCTGCAGGACCGCGAACCAGCCACTGAAACCGAGGCTGAAGGTTTTTGGGCTCAGCGTGATTTGAGAACCAGAGTCGTCCGGCGAGCGCAGCACATATTCGATCAGCAGTTCGCGTTTCTGTTTTTGTTCCCACGTGGATCCAAGCGGAATGCGAAGCGTGTGCGGATGATCGTACTGAAGTTCTGCTGGCAGCGGGACAGCTTTCACTTCATGCCCATTTACCTCGACACGCAGATCATTCATGCCAAACGTCTTTTCCACCGGCACTACCACGTCGATGAAATTCAGTTTCGAAGCGCCGGAATTCACGAGCGTAAATTTGCCACGGATCTTCATCTCCGGGTTCGCTCCGGAGACGAATTGAATTTCGCGCGACTCTTTGCTGATCGCGTACCCGGGAGCCAGCGGCACCGTGCAAGCGGCGCTGCAAATCAGGGTCGCGACTGCTGCGAGTGGCGCGAGGCGCGAATGGAATCCGGCGCGGGACAAGATGAGTGATTCTAACGGGCGGATGGCGTTTGGAGAAGTCCGAAACGCGATCCTCACGATCGGCTAGGTTCCGGCGAACTTACGGAGAATTTCTTTGTCGGTAGCCCGATGTTTGCGCATCGCAAGAATTTGATCCGTGGCTGAATCGGGAATGCCGCGCTGTTCGAGCTCGAGAAGCGTGGATTCGCGCAGGCCAGCGTTTTTCAGCTTGCCGAGCGAAAGGCCCGAAAGTGACGGCGTGCCTGCTGCTTCATGCTTCGCCGTCTCGAGAATGATCGCGTCCGATAGGCCGGCGAGCCGCATCACCTGAAACTCGCCGGCGCCGAGGCCAAGCTGGTCCATCCGGGCAAGCTCGAGAATGGTGTTTTCGCGCACGCCCGCCTTCACGAGACCCGCTACTGCTTCACCGGACGCAAAAGGTTTGCCGCGCTGGTGATAAATTTCGACGATGCTTACGCACGAGTCGTCAGAAAATCCGGCGCTGCGCATTTTGGAAATTTCCGGAATTTCTTCGGATGTGATTTTGAGGGCTTCGAGTTTTTTTATCGAGGCGTAGCCGACGCCAGCGGCATCGAGAGGCTTCGTATCGAGGGGCTGGAAATGCTTGCAGCTGCCTCCGATCAGTGAAAGCGCGGCCGCGAGGCAAAGCAGCGACAGGCGCTTAAACATTGTAGACGCGCTCGATGTCAAAAACCCCCGGGATGCGTTTGATAGAGCTCAATATGCGCTCGAGCTGCTTGCGGTCGTGGACGTCGAGCGCCACTTCCATGCGCGCGTGCAGCGCTTCGCCGCCGCTTTCAAAAGTGCGAATGTTCGCACCGGTATCGCTGATCGCACTCGTGATGCTGGCGAGAATTCCGGGACGGTCCTCGGTAAAAATCCGCAAACGAACCGGGAACGTCGCTTGCGTCGTGCCGGCCCACTCCACCGGAATACGCCGCTCGATTTCATATAAGAGATTCTGAACGTTCGGACAGCTCTTGCTGTGTACGGCGATGCCGCGGCCGCGAGTGACGTAGCCGATAATGTCGTCGCCGGGAATCGGAGTGCAGCACTTCGAGCGATACACCATCAAATCGTCGTGGCCGCCGCGCACCACGATCGCGCCTTCGTTCATGCCCAGCATGCGCTTGACGGTGGAAACGATCTTCGGCTGTTTATCTTCGCCCGGCTCAGCGATTGGCTGGCCGGTAGCCTTGGCGAGCACCTGGCGCGCGGACCATTTTCCGTAGCCGAGATCGGCGTAGAGATCTTCTACGCGCCCGCAGCCGTAATCGGACGCAACTCGCTGCCAGTCCTCATCGGAAATTTTCTTCAGCGTGATATTCGCTTGACGCGCTTCCTTCTCCAGCAGCCTGCGGCCAACATCGGTCGCTTGTGCGCGCTCGTGCAAGTTAATCCATTGCCGTATTTTGCTGCGGGCGCGCGAAGTGTGAACGAAGGTCAGCCAGTCGCGCGATGGCTCGTGTCCTTTTTGGGTGAGAATTTCGACCACATCACCATTGGCCAGCGCGTGCCGCAACGGCACCAGCGCGCCATTCACTTTCGCGCCGCTGCATTGATTTCCGACTTCCGTGTGAATCGCATACGCGAAATCGACGGGCGTGGCGCTGCGCGGCAGAACGACGACGCGCCCTTTC
>DATNKB010000421.1:0-5212 GCA_035603595.1 Candidatus Dormiibacterota bacterium | reverse complement strand
CGCTCGAAAATGCGCGAGTGCTTCAGCGGGAGTTCGACGATTTCGCGCACGCGCGCCACTTCACGCTCGAGTCCGCCAATATCTTCGTACGAAACGGCCGGTGCTCGCGCCGCGGTCTGCTCGCCTTCCACCACGCGGATGTCGGTGCGTTTTCCGATTACCACCGGTCCCGAGGGAATCGTGCGCACAACCTGGAAATTCACGGCCTTGGCGAAAGTAGGTACTCTCACGACGCAGCCAGCGATGACCGGGACGTCCAGCAGATCTTCAAGCATACGCTCGGGGGCAATGATCGCGGGCGGGGCACCCACCCACAACGGCGATAAGCGAACGGCCACAGCCTGCTGGTGCTCAATCAGCGAGACGTTCACTCGTTCCTGCAACCCCACGCCACAATTGCTGCGGCACGTTCCATCGATCTGAATCATGCCTTCGAAGCCGTCGTCTGAAAGCTCTGCGCGCCCCACACCGGTCATCCCGCCCGTGATTTTCAGCACGTCACCCGCTTGCCCACCCATGCGCTGCAAGTCGGATGGCGCCAGTCGCGCAATGGCGTGACCAACGTCCTCGACACGCGCCTCCGCAACTCTCAAAGTAAGACTTGCTCCGGAGGATGATTGGGTGATTTCCGTCATGACGTGACTCTTGGCTGGATCCAAGCTCTCTTAAGACTTGTTCATTACAATCTCTTCCACATCTTCGATGTGCCGCCGCATTGCTGCTTTTGCTGCCTCCGCATCACGGCGCTTAATTGCAGCCAGAATGCGCCGGTGGCCGGCGAGGGACTTCTGCGAGCGACCTTTCACCTGCAAAGAGCGTTCCCGGGTCTCGCGCAAAAGCTCCATCAAAATGTCAATCACCTTGAGGACCACGCTATTTCCGGAAGCGAGGGCCACGCTGTAGTGGAACTCGGCGTCCTCGGCGATCGTCACTTCTCCCTGCTCCTGCTTCTCTTCTTGCCGCTGCAGAATCTCTTCCATTTCGGAAATCTCGTCGGCGGACGCGTGCATGGCGGCGCGTGCGGCCAGCGGCGGCTCTAACATCTTGCGAAAATCGAGAAGTTCGCCCACTGACTTCTGCCGGCGCTCGAGCGCATCGGCAAATGGATTGTTTACCGAATCGGTGGCGAGTTCGCGGACAATCGTCCCTGCACCTTGCCGCGGTTCCACCATGCCCACCAGTTCCAGGCCGCGAATCGCGTCTCGAATAGAGCTGCGGCTGACCTGAAGCATTTCGGCAAGCTCGCGTTCGGAGGGTAGCTTGTCACCGGGCTTCAGTTTCTTTAGAATCAGGCGTTCGATTTGTTTGGCGACTTCTTCGTAGACCTTACCTTTGCGGATAACTTCGAAGTCGAATTTGGCGGGAGTCGGCACTCGTCAACTGGTCCGATAACCAGACCAGTTTATAAGACGCCGCTGAGCCCTTGTCAAGGGTGTATCCGAAATATTTAGGCTCACGGCTCGATCGTAAGATCTACGCCAGGCGAAGAGTTAGCGAAGGCAAGCTGATTCCTTCGACATCCGCGGTCCATTCGTCGCCCGAGCCAGTGGCGTGTCCGGCTGTCAGCGTCCCCGAGCTCACGATTTCTCCGGCGTTCAAACGATGATCCGGGAAACGTCGCGCAATGGCCGTGCTGAGTTCCGCCAGGCATGAGGCGGGATTCTTCAAAGCGTTTCGTCCAGACCCTTCTTCCACGAAAGCGCCATTCCTCGACATCCGAACTTTGAAACGCGAAAGTTCGTCCACGAGCGCAGGAATAGACTCCGGCCGCACCGGCATCTTCTCGCCTATCACCAGAGCTGCATGAAGTCCGAACGATGCAACAAAATCGCTCGGCTGAAATTTCCACTCAGGAAAAGGACAATCGATTATTTCGAATCCGATCGCGAGCCATTCGGTGCGCGCAAGCGCCGCTGCGGCATCAGGCGCGTCCTCTACATTCGCTGGCTCTCTCAACCCAAAAACAATTTCGGGTTCGATCTTCAGGGAACGAGGATGAGTAACCGAGAGGGTTGCGGAGTTGCGATCACTGTAATGTATCGTGTCGTCGTACATGTGCGCCCAAACCAGCGTTTCAAGTTTGAGAATCCGCCACATCGCCTTATTCGCGTATCCAACTTTTTGACCGACCGCGCGGTGTCCAGCAGCTTCGCGGAATTTCTTGAGCGCTGCTTCCACCTGGTAGGCCGTATCGAGGTTGAAACCGGGGCGTTCCGACGGAGGGACACTAACCATCTGTCCAGTCTCGCGGGCAGTTAGAAATTCGTGAGCTATGTTTTCGACTTCTTTTAGCGACATCGACATTGCTGGTTGTGTGGCTCTTGGCGGACGCCTATCTTTCAAACTCAGGCTCGTCAGTGTATACCGCAATTTTCTCGCGCGTGCCAGCCAGTGGATTTCTTGCCATTCGGCAAAGCAGAGGGGAGACAACGTAGCGCCGGGCGCGGAGAACTCTGCACAGGACTCCAGTTGTAAAGACCCAAAGCGCAAAGAAGCAAGCTACGCGGTTGTGTTAACCGACCGGATGCCCGAACCAGCAGTACTCGCGAATTGCTGAAAGTTCTGTTGCAGCGTGTTGTAGGCCCGCTGCGCATTCTGGAAATCCTGCTGAATCGTGGAAAAGTCCTGCTGGGCCGCCGTCACATTTCCAGCCTTCAAGTCCCGCTCCAATTGATTGAATGCTTGCGCGATCGGAGCAGTGCTGGCTCCTACTTTGGCTTCAGTCGCACTGCCTGCGCTCGAAGCCGTGCCGGCGCTTAGAAATGGCGAGTTGTGTTTCAGCCTCTCCAGATCGCTCTGTGCTTGACCCAGATTCCCCGACTGCAAATCCTTGCCCAGTTGCTGGAATTCCTGCTGAAACTGTTTGAATTTCGATGGTGAATTTGTAGCCGCCAACGCGCCCTGAAGGACGCTTCCTAAAATCGCTCCAACGGACATCGATTCCTCCTCTTAAAGATGGCAATGAATCGAGCGGTCTGACCTTTCACCTCCCGCTCTCGTAACCTATCATCCAGTGTTTTCGCGGAGACCTTGCCTTCGCGTTCGCGCCTGACGGTATATCATGGTGAAACAATATCCGCTTACTTGCCGAGCTTCGCTGTCCCTGCCTAAACAAACTGCATCAGCTGCCGTGCAAACCGCCTGCCACTTACACACCAGATCAGATTCGACGCGGAAGCAGCGAAACCCATTCGCGCCGTTGGCTTTAGGCCTGATGAAGAAAATTAGATACCTTTCCTCGCAGTTCCCGCCCGGCACCCACTTCCGTAGCACACATCTGACGCTGCAGATTTTGCCGAGCCCAAGCCGGCAGCCGATCCGATTGTCATCCGTGCGAATGAGGCGTACGCTTTCATGGGCGCAGGGTGACGAATCCGAACGTATTCCTCAAGGAGATAACCTATGCCTACAATCACCACAAAAGACGGAATCGAAATTTATTACAAGGACTGGGGCAAAGGTCAGCCCATCGTGTTTAGCCACGGCTGGCCTCTCTCAGCCGATGATTGGGACAACCAGATGATGTTCTTCCTCAATCAGGGCTATCGCGTTATCGCGCACGACCGGCGCGGACATGGCCGCTCGTCACAGACCGGCGACGGCCACGACATGGATCATTACGCCGATGACCTGGCGGCGCTCACCGCGCATCTCGACCTGAAGGATGCAATACACGTTGGCCACTCGACTGGCGGCGGCGAAGTGGTGCACTATCTGGCGCGGCACGGTGAAAGCCGCGTGTCAAAAGCGGCGATCATCAGCGCGGTACCGCCGTTTATGCTGAAGACTGCGGCCAATCCGGGCGGGCTGCCCAAAGAAGTGTTTGATAATTATCAACAGCAGACGTCCTACAACCGAGCGCAATTCTATCTCGACGTGGCGTCCGGCCCGTTCTACGGTTACAACCGGCCTGGCGCGAAACCTTCTCAGGGAATTATCTGGAATTGGTGGCGCCAGGGCATGATGGGAGGAGTGAAGGCGCACTCGGATGGCGTCGTCGCCTTCTCGCAGACGGACTTCACCGAGGACCTGAAGAAAATCACCGTGCCTGTGCTGGTGATGCACAGCGAGGACGACCAGATCGTTCCCTACGCAGACGCTGGACCGCTATCGGCAAAGTTGCTGAGGAACAGCACATTCAAATCCTACAAGGACTTTCCGCACGGCATGCCCACAACGCACGCCGACACGATTAACGCCGATCTGCTCGCTTACCTGAAAGGCGCAGCGAGCAAGGCAGCAGGCTGATCGCGGTCTGCGCGATGGAAAAGCGGGGCGCGACGGGCGCCCCGCTTTTTGAGGTTTTGGATGGCCACGGCGCGCGAAATTTCTTTGTAGCGGGATTTTTTTGCTCAGGCCCACTCTGCAAAAACAGCTTTGATTGCGTTTCAGCCTCTGACCGTGCCCTCGGCTCGCATCATCCGCGAATACACACCCCAATACCCGAACCCGCTTTCCGTCGCGGCAGGCGAGAGCGTAAGCGTCGGTCGCGAAGATGATGAGTTTTCCGGTTGGAAATGGTGCAGGGCATCAAGCGGTCTTGAAGGTTGGGTTCCGGTAGGGTTGCTCTCAGACGCAAGCGCGACGGAAACGGCCGTCCTCTGCGATTACTCCTCACGCGAACTTGCAGTGCAGCCCGGTGAAGAAGTCACTGTTGAAGATTCCCGCCACGAGTGGTTGCTGGTCCGGAATAAACAGGGCGAGCGCGGATGGATTCCCGCCTCCCATGCAGATTTCGTGGAAGAAAAGCGACCGACGAGGAGCTAACTAGAAGGAAGAAAGTTCAGCGGCCACGATCTGATTTCGTTCGAGGCGCCGCGCCAAAGTCACTGTCGCATATCGCGTGCAAAGTGCCATCTCGCGTTGCGCCCATCCGGCAGCCGGAGGAAGAATCGAATCACCAACCGAAATGGCGAACTGCAGCAATGAATTATATGCGCTCACGGAGCCGAGTTTCGTGCTGACGCGAACTCCAAGCTCAGGGCATAGCCTCTCGTAAGCCGAGGCTTCCTCGAAGTCATTCAAAGTAATGTACTTATCCCGATCCTCGGGCAGGTCCGCGGTGGCCACCGTCAAGAATGCAGCTCGCCACGTAAACGCCGCAAACTGAATCAGCGCCGCCAACGAGACTACGAGAATGAGGATGGATATGAGCATCTCTCTTAACCATTCTAATTTTCGTATCCTTGCCCGCGGCGCGCAATGGAACGGG
>DATNKB010000420.1:0-7602 GCA_035603595.1 Candidatus Dormiibacterota bacterium | reverse complement strand
CAACCTCTACATCAGTGACACGCCGGAGCCAGCCGATTGTCCTAATTGCGGGCGGCCGGGGGAACTTGTCTCCGAGGACAATTATTTTTTCCGGCTTTCGGCTTATCAGGACCGGCTGCTTGAGCTCTACGCGAAGAATCCACAATTCGTGCATCCGGATTTCCGGTTCAACGAGGTGAAGAGTTTTGTCGAGGGCGGCCTGAAGGATCTTTCGATCAGCCGCAAATCGATCAAGTGGGGAATTCCGTGGCCGGACGATCCCGAGCACGTGTTTTACGTATGGTATGACGCGTTGACGAGCTACATGAGCGGAATCGGATTTGTGGATGGCGAGCATGATGGGCCGGATTTCCGGTATTGGCCCGCGGACATTCACGCGATGGGGAAAGAGATTATTCGTTTCCACGCGGTTTACTGGCCGGCGTTTCTGATGGCTGCGGGGATGCCGTTGCCGAAGCAGATTGTGGCGCATGGGTGGCTGCTTTTTGAGCAGGAGAAGATGAGCAAGTCGAAGGGGAATGTGGCGTATCCCGAGCCGATTGTGAAGGTGCTGGGGAATGATGCGCTGCGCTATTACTTGTTGAGGGAGGTTGTTTTTGGGCAGGATGGGAATTTTTCGCGGGATGCGCTGATTACGAGGTATAACGCTGATTTGGCGAATGGGTTGGGGAATCTTGCGAGCCGGGTCATTGCGATGATCCATCAATACTGCGGTGGCAGGATTCCGCAAATCTCTGAAAAATTTGACCGGGAAACGGGTTATTCGTGGAACTCGGAAGAATCGAACGCCTTAAGGGCGAAGTTCGTCAAGGAAATTTGTACTGCTTACGATCAGTTTCACTTTTCGAGTGCGGCGGAAAAGATTTGGGAAATTGTTGCTCACTACGAATACGGTGACGGATTTCTGGCCCGTTACAAGCCGTGGACACACGGGGATAAGCCTGAGATGCGGTGGTTTGTTGATAGCATCTTGTACATCGCTGCAGAGACCTTACGCGCCGTTACAGTTCTAGCGCACCCGATCATCCCGGACGCTACGCAAAAGATTTGGGAGCAGCTCGGGCAATCAGGAAGAGTAGCGGATCAGCGGATCGACCAGTTGAAATGGGGCGCACTGATACCTGACACGCAAGTCAGACGGTCAGAGGCTGTTTTTCCAAGAGTAGAGAAAAATGAAGCAATGGAGAGGATAGAAGCCATGGAAAACGAAATTCGCAATCCGGGCGCTGCGGTGCCTGCAGCATCGACTTCGACGCCTGCGGGTGGCGCGCCGGTCGGTGCCCCTACTGGGGCTGTGGCAGGAGCGGCCGCTGCTGCGGCTCCCGCGCCGGGAGCAAAAATCACGATTGATGATTTCGCGAAAGTTGAGCTGCGAGTTGGTGTGGTGAAAGCTGCAGAGAAAGTGCAGGGGGCAGACAAGCTGCTGAAGGTGATGGTTGATATCGGAGATGAAGTGCGGCAGGTGCTGGCGGGAATCGCGCTGGCTTATGCGCCGGAGGAGCTTGTTGGGCGCAAAGTGGTGGTGGTGTCGAATCTTGCGCCGCGAAAAATGCGGGGGCAGGAGTCGAACGGGATGCTGCTGGCGGCGTCGGATGGGGCGGATGGCAAGCCGGTGCTGGTGACGTTTGCAGAGGATATTCCTGCAGGCGCCAAGGTGAAGTAACCAATCATGGGCACCAGCGAGCCCGATTCGTACGAGATCCTGGCGTCGCATTACGACACTGGCTATTGCTCAAAGCAGGATTTGGTCGACGTGCCGTTCTATGTCGATGTCGCCCGGAAGTGCGGCGGCCCAGTGCTGGAGATCGCGTGCGGAACTGGACGGGTTCTGTTGCCCATTGCGCGCGAGGGAATTGAAATCGCGGGCGTGGACACTTCTGAGTCCATGCTGACCATTCTCCGGCGTAATCTGGCGCGCGAGCCGCGGGAAGTACGCGAGCGAGTGACCGTTCATGAAGGCGACATGCGCGGCTTCCGGCTGGCGCAGAAATTCCCGCTGGTGATTATTCCGTTTCGGCCGCTGCAGCATATGTATACCGTGCAAGACCAAGTGGCCGCGCTTACGACTGCGGCATTTCATGTAGCGGAAGGCGGCCGCCTTGTGTTCGATGTTTTCTTTCCGAATTTCGAGGGGATTGCTGCGAACATCGGCAAAGAGATTCTCGATCTCGAGTGGGCAGTTGATGGGGAGCCGCCGAAGGTGGTGCGGCGATACTTTCGCAAGAAATCGTACGACAAGGTTCAGCAGACATTTAGCGGCGAATTCGTGTTCAGGACTTATGAAGGAGATAATCTCATTCTCGAAGAAACCGGCCCGCTGAAAATGTCGTACTACACATATCAGCAGTTACGCGCGCTTTTTCTCTTAGCGGGACTGGAACCGGTGGAAGAGTACGGTTCGTTTGGGCGGGAGTCGCTCGATAATGAGGCGCGGGAGATGATATTTGTGCTGCAGAAGAGCGGGTCGCGCGGGCCGGGAACCGGTGGCGTGAGAAGGAAGTAGGAAGTGAAAATTATTGACTCGCATGCGCATCTGGAATTTCCGCAGTTTGATGAGGATCGCGACGCAATGCTTGAGCGGACGCGGGCGGCGGGAGTGGAGACGCTGCTCGCGATCGGCAGCGGAACGGGGCCTGAGCGGCTGAACGCGGCGATACCGTTTGCGGAGCAGCATGACTGGATTTACGCGACCGTGGGAATTCATCCGCACGAGGCGAAACTTGCGACGGAGGAACATTTCGAAAAGCTCGGCGAGCTGGCCAAGCATCCGCGCGTGATTGCGTGGGGTGAGATGGGCCTCGATTATTACTACGATCATTCGCCGCGCGACGTGCAGCAGGAGGTGTTTCGCCGGCAGTTGGGGCAGGCGCGGACGGCGAAGCTGCCGATCGTGATTCACTGCCGCGACGCGTGGGCGGATTGCCTGGAGATGATCGAACGGGATTGGCGGTCGAGCGGACTGGGCGGGATTCTTCACTGCTTTACGGGGACGCTCGACGATGCGAAGCGCGGGCTCGATATGGGGTTCATGGTGTCGTTTGCGGGGAATGTAACTTACAAAAAAATGCAGAATTTGCGTGATGTGGCGAAGGGAATTCCGTTGGAGCGGCTGCTGACAGAAACTGATTCGCCGTTTCTTCCGCCTGAGGGGCGGCGCGGCAAGCGAAATGAGCCTGCGAATGTGGTGGAGGTAGCGCGAGCATTGGGGAATGTGAGAGACTTGCCGAGCGAAGAGGTTGCGGCGGCTACCGCTGCGAATTTTCGGCGTTTTTTCCGGCTTGACGCGCAGAATCAAGCGGCGCGCAAAGGGTAAAATTCGAAAATGGGCTTCGCCGTCCAGACCGTGAAGGAAATTTTCGAGCTGGTTCGCGATGATCTCGCGCTGGTGGAGCGGGAGATTGCCGGGCAGAATGCTGCGGCGATCGAGCCGGTGTGCGAGATTTCGAGTTATTTGCGCGAGGGCGGCGGCAAGCGGCTACGTCCGGCTTTGCTTTTGCTGGCGGCTGGAGCTTCGGGCTATCGCGGACCGAGCGCGATACGGCTGGGCGCGGTCGTTGAGCTGATTCATAACGCGACTTTGATTCACGATGATGTGATTGATGGCGCGAACACGCGGCGGGGGCGTCCGAGCGCGAATGCGCGGTGGGGAAATCACATGAGCGTGCTGGCGGGCGACTGGCTGTATATGCAGTCGTTCGAGATGGCGCTGCGGGAACGGAATTTTGCAATCCTCGACATTCTGATCGATCTGACGCAGAACATGGTGGAAGGGGAGTTGCTGCAGTTGACGCGGCTCGGGCAGATTGATTTGACTGAGACCGAGGCTACTGAGCTTGCGTATCGGAAGACAGCGTGCCTGTTTAGCGGATGCTCGCGGCTCGGTGCGATTCTCGGTAGGCAGCCGAAAAGCGTGGAGGACGCGCTTGGCGAATATGGGCGAAATGCGGGGCTAGCGTTCCAGCTTGTGGATGATTTGTTGGACTTCACAGCGTCGCCTGAGCAGCTAGGCAAGCCGGTGCTGAGCGATTTGAAGGAAGGGAAGGTGACGCTGCCGCTGATTTTTGCGCTTCGTTCGGAAGCGGTGCTCGCAGGCGATGGGAATGGTCATGACGGGAACGCCGCGAGCGGGCGGCATCTTGTGGCGACTGTGCTTGAAGAGCGGGGCTTCGTGAGCGTGCGGCCGGAACAGATCACGCGGTTGGTGCGCGAAAGTGGCTCACTTGAGCGTGCCGCGAAGCTCGCGCATGAATATGTGGCGCGCGCGAAAGATGCGTTGGCTGAATTGCCCGACTCGGACTACCGGCGGGCGCTCCTGGCTGTTCCTGATTTCATTCTCGCTCGCGAAAATTAACAAATCCGGAATCCTGGAACTGTTCCGCAGCGACTTTGCTACTGCGTTTTCCCTGTGGCGTTGGAGGCGGCCGCGGGCGCTTGTTTTCCGAAGCGCACTTCATGCGCGATCAGATCGCTACCCACCGGCTTGGCATGAATCACCACGCGGTCGCCCACTTTTAGGTCTTTGAGGGTGGCGCTTGCGCCACTTTTCACGAACGACGTATCGGGCGCGATTTTGACGACCTGCACTTCCTTGCTCTGAGTTTCCACCGTTATCTCGGTGTCCGTAATTTTTGTGACGGTGCCGAGCACGTGCTTGTCAGTGCCGTGAGCAAACACGGCGGCAGCGAGCGAAACGATTGCGATCAACGCGAGAATTCTAGTCAGCAAGGTTCCTCCTCAGGGTCATACTGAATTCTTAGTGCCCATTCAAAAAATCTTCTTCCTGCTGTTCTTCTTTCATCTCCGCGGGGCTACGCGGATTGTGATTTTTCATGTCATCGAGGTCCTCTTGAGTTAGATGCGGCAAATGCCGGATGAAGAGGACAAGATGCCAAGTTTCGTGGTCGTTGGGGCCACCGGCTCCCCATGCGGGCATACCAGTGAACCGAATCCCGTTCTCGATGATGTAATAAATCTCGCCGTCGGTCAGGTTCCGGGTTTGTTCCAGGCGCATATCAGGCACTCGCGGGTAGAGATTCTGGCCCATCTCGGTTTTTCCGCTGCCATCGTTTGCATGGCAACTCGCGCAATGATCGGCGAAATGGCGACGCGCTTCCACCAGGGCGTCTGGGGTGGATTCCATCGGATTTTTTGCCGAGCGCGCCGACTTCGGGATTGAGAGCCTTTGCACCGTTCGACCGAGGAACGTTTCGAAGGAGCCGGGAGCGGTTCGCGCGCTCATCCCGGTGAAGGTGAGCCATCCGAAAATGAACGCAAAAATGGCCGCCAGGATCGCGAGTGGAATGACAGTGCGCAAGAATCGGTCTCCTAAATCAACGTTACCGAACCTGATGCTATTCGCCGGAACATTTACAAACCGCCCCTTAGTAGTGGAATCTCCAGCGAATTGATCCAATAAATTGCCGCGGCTCCACGAAGTGCGTGCCGCCGAAAGTATTGCTCGTATCGAGCAAATAGCGATTGTCGCTGATGTTGATGGCCGTAAATGAAATCGACAGCCGTTCGCCAAAGCTTTTCGCGATCGACAAGTCAAACGTCGTGTGCGACGGAAGATGTTGCGGACCGTCGCCGTTCAAAAAGCCCGAGCCGAAATTCAGATTGCCGCTCGTCGATGCGTTCCAAGGAAGCCGCAAGTCATAGCCTGTGCTCAAGGTATCGCGCTGGTCATGATCCAAAAAGAAGTATCCCATGTCCGGGGGCGTGAAGTCTGTAAGGCCGCCGGTTACGGCACCCGCGCCCTGGGCGTATTGATGGGAGTATGCCAGGTGAACCCGGGCGCGGTGGAAAACTTCCGGCGAGCGGACCGTGGTTTCCCAGCCGCGGATGCGGGCGTGATCAATGGTTAGCGGGAGAAAAATATTCGAGTTCCCAAGAACGTCGTGGTCGAGAAAATTCCGCGCGGCTGTGTGGAAATAGTCTTCGTCGAACGTCCAGCCGCGGAAGCGAATCGCGATGCCTACCTCCCATTGCTCGTCGCGTTCGCCGTGGAGCGGAAGGAAGCCAAAGCCCGGCTGGAGCAGATTCTGGGAAACTGTATCGAGCGGAGGAGCCTGATAGTAGCGGCCGTAGAATCCGCGCACTATCGCGTTCAACTTGGGAATGCGAATCGCAGTTCCCACTCGCGGATCGGCGGAATTTTCGTTCACCAGACCATCGAAATGCGTGAGGCGAACGCCACCATTGAGAGTTAGCCAGGACGTCGGCTTATACTGGTCTTCGAGGAAGACGGCTTGCAGATTGCCCCAGACGACTTGGGTTTCCGACTGGGGAGTGCCGCGACCGTTCTCGTCGTTCGGGGTGACGCTGAAAAAAGTATTGTCGTGCTGGCCATAGATGTACAGCCCACCGCGAAAACTGTTTTTGCCCTTGACGATAGAGAGTGAAGCCTGCACCCCAGCATAATTTGACGCTCTGTCGTCTATGGTAATCGTCGGAGTATCGTCAGGACCGGGAGTGAGGCGCGCGCTGTTGTAGTGATAAAACGGTGAGACGGTCAGAACAGCTCCCGGGCTAAGCGTGCGGACCCATGAAAAGTTCACGAAGGAGTCCGCTTCGTTGTCCGTATCACGAATCGAACAATTCGGCATTGGCGGAATCGGTTGCGGGCAAATTGACTGCTGTTCCGGCGTATTCGGCACCTGATAGAAATCGTGCCGCGTGGACGCGACTAGCCGCAATTGGTCGCTGGGCGTCACGTTAAACATCAAAGAGCCGAATGCACCCACCCCATCGCCGAGATCGTGAATGATTTGAGGTACAGGAGTTTCGAGGCTCGCGTCCGAGCGGTTGACGTTCACGCTTGTGTAGTACGCAAACCGCTCTGTGTGACCGCCCAGATTGATTTGGCTATTGGTCTGGTTGTAGCTGCCATAGGTCGCGAGAATGTCCATGTCGTTGTTGCGTTCGAAGCCGGTGCGCGGGACTACGTTGAACACACCGAAAGTGCGGTCGCCGTAATCCGCCGCGTATCCACCGCGTTGGATCTCGAAATAGTCAACATCCTTCGGATCGAACTGCGGACCCACGTTGCTCGCAATACTCGTATTTGGGACTGGAACGCCGTCGATGAGCCAGCTGACCTGGTGTCCTCCGCGAATATGAAGCTGGTCGTGGACGATGTACGCGCCGGGAACGAAGTTCGTAATCATGGCAAGGCTGTTGGTTCGAGTCGCCCCAGGGGATGAGGCGATGTCCGCGTGAGTGACAAGCGTTTGTGTGGTCGAAGAGGAAGTATCAATTTCCTGCGACTGCTCCTGAGCCGACACCTGGACGCTTTGCGTGGCGCCGGCGATTCTTAGTTCGAAGTGCAGAACTGGGGAGCTGCTGGACGTGACGACGACGCGTTCGGAAACGTCGCGAAAACCCGGTTGAGTGATGTTGATCGTATATTCTCCGACGGCGACGGCGTTGAACTGAAATTGGCCGCTCTGATCAGTCTGTACCGTTTGTGACCAAGCTGAAGTGCTGGACTTCAGCGTCACTTCCACGCCTGCAATCGGCCGATGCTGGGGATCGTGGACGATGCCACGAATATTGCCAAAGATCGTCGCCGCCAGCATTGGAGAAAAAACCAGCAGAGCTACT
>DATNKB010000419.1:0-2583 GCA_035603595.1 Candidatus Dormiibacterota bacterium | reverse complement strand
CGCCCAAAGCTTGGGGGCATGGGAAGCTTCGAGGCCCGGAAGACCAGGACCTCGAAGCTTCCCATGCCCCCAGGCCGTATAGGGAATGCACTCGAACTCACGGTTCCGAGGAGGAGTTTCGAATGGCTACCGTCGTTGGGTGTCCTCACGCGAACGCGTAGACCGGAAATTCAAATGTCGACACACGCTCGTCGCGTCGGCGTGGTGATTTTGACCGGCTCAGACACTCGTCAGGGAGGATGAGCAGACTCGAGGCCCTGTGGCCTTCGGGCCTCGAGTCTGCTCACCCTCCCTGGCAAGCGCACACCACCCCGGTCAAAATCACCACGCCGACGTACTACGCCCGTCCAATCGCCGACAACAACGAGGCGTGATCCAAAGCCCCCTCGTACCGCTTGCCATTGATAAAGAATGTCGGCGTCCCGGCAACGCCGCTGCGCATGCCTCCCATGAAGTCGCGCTTGACTCTCGGCCGGAAACGGCGCGCCTCGATATCAGCGGAGAATTGCACCATATCGAGTTTGATTTTCAGCGCGAGCTGATGCAGCAAGTCGGTGCCCAATTCGGATTGTTGCTGAAGAATGGCATCGTGCATGTACCAGAATTTTCCCTGGGCGCCGGCCGCCTCCGCCGCCTCCGCGGCATGCTGCGCATAGGGATGCATCTCGAGCAGCGGCATGTGCCGGAAAACGAAGCGCAATTGCGTGCCCATGGCCTTCGCGATCGACTTGATCATGGGATTCATGTCGGCGCAATAAGGGCATTGATAGTCACCGTACTCAACCAACGTGACCGGCGCATCCTCCGGACCCAGCGCATGGTCGCTTTTGCTGACGGCAACCGAGAGATTCATTGGAGCAGGGACTCGCAGTCGGCATCCTTCGCCTTGCCAGGATCCATGAGCACCAGTTTGGAATCGTGCGCCTGAATTCCGACCGACGGAGACTTGAGCGTGCCGTGAATCACAATCGGCGAGCGCAATTGAAAAAATCGCACATGCTTGGGATAGCCGCGCAAAATTAGGTCCAAAGTCTCGGTCTCCAGACGGATAAATCCTTCGCCCGCGATCAGCACCGGCTCGGTGTCGAGCACGAAATTCTTTGCCGTCAGCGTGCCATCATGCGCCTGAAAACTCGCGATCCCGCAACGCACCTGCACCTCTTTTTTGTCTTTCGCGAGCAGCAATCCTAATCCTCTGAGGTCGATGCCCGTGAGCTCGGCCAGAGAATCTCGCAGCTTGCCGCTGGGCAAACTTGCCACCACGGTGCCGTCGGCGCTGGCAGCCGCATCATGCAGAGATTTTCCCTGGCCCGTGAGGTTGATTCTCACCGCCAACGACCCCTCGATGGCCGGTGGTCCAGGGTCTTTGCGCGGATATTGTCCCAGTTGCATATCATTGATTCTAGCTTCTAAGTGCACGGCCGGAATCTCTTTCCGCGCGTCGATCTTGATTTCAGCGCTCAAGCGGCCGCCCATTATTTGCGCAGACACCGGTGTGATCGTCAGTTCGCCGTGATCGTTCGTCAATGTCACGGCGAGATCGCTCAAGATCGTGCGCCCCGCTTCCACGCGTACCGCACGAAATTGCACCGCTGCCTTGCCCCGAAGCAGTGCGGCCGGATCAGGCGCCGCACGGGACAGCAATTGGTTCGATACGGGTTCCGGATCGCGGCCGGCCGCGCGCAGACCGAAATCGGCGAGACGCAAGAATTGCGAGTTCAAATCCGCATCAACATTCAACTGCCCTTTGGCCGAGTCGATCGACACCGATCCATGCAAATCGCTCTGCCCGCTCTTGACCGTCAAGTCGGTGAAGGAGGAGGTGTAGCCGTGGCGCGCCAGACTTCCGGAAAGATGGTAACTGCCGGTGTCGATCAATTTCGTGCCGGTTAGGTAGAACATGTCCCTAAGATCGGCGCCCGAAGCCTCGAAGGTCGCGTCATAGGTACGCAGGTCGAATCCTTGGTGCAAGAAGCCTTTGGCCACCAGATGCGAACCGCTGGAGTGCTCGCTGAATTTGAAGGCGTAGTGCTGGGCGCGACTTGCGGTACGCAGCGCATCGCCGGTGATCTCGAAGTTGACGGGCCTGCCATTCAGCTGCCCCTTCCCCTCGATGCGAAGCGGCTGCTCACCCTGCGGACCGTCGGCATCGCCCGCGGAGACCGTACCGTCGAATTGCCGGTGTCTTTGCGCATCCTCCAAAAGCACGTGGGCGTCCGTCATGGACAGCGAACGGATGACGATCAGAGCCCGGGGAGCGTTTTGATCCGGATTCCTGAGTTGCCAGTTGGCGTGGCCCGTGACATCGCGAAACAAATGCAGCGTGGCGTCCTCGATCTGCAGCCGCTCGATGACCAGCGCCTGTCCCAGGCGCGGCGCGGCAAACACCACGGTGATCTTGCCGACTTCCGCTGTATTGCCGTGAGACGCCCACGGTGGGCTGCCGATGGTGACGCGTTCGGCCACCAGACGCGGATTGCGGGAGAAAATATGCACCCTCAAGGGCCCGTCCACGCGAATGGGCCGGTCTGAGTGTGCCGCAAGTGCTTTGAGCAGCGGACCACGAAGATAACCGGCGTCCAA
>DATNKB010000418.1:0-3085 GCA_035603595.1 Candidatus Dormiibacterota bacterium | reverse complement strand
TATGCTTTCGAGCGGGCCCGTAGCTTCGCTTACTACAACGACGCTCTGGCTGGCGCGATCGTGCTCTTGAAATACGAGGAGGTCACCCGGCTGGGGCACTGGTTTGCGGAGCGCCTTGCTGAGGTGATTCGAAACGCGGGACAAGAATTTCTAGCCGACGCAGTGGTTCCGGTGCCCTTACATCCTGACCGCCAGCGTGAACGAGGTTATAACCAGGCGGAACTTATCGCGAAGCCCCTCGCACGGCGCCTGGGGCTCAAGCTCGGGTCATATCTGCTGATGCGCACGAAGCCCCGCCCCGCGCAACTGGTCCTATCTCGCAGCGAGCACTGGAAGTCCGTACGTGGCGCCTACGCGACGCGGCAAGGCGTGCGAGTTGACAAGCTGCGCATCTTGCTGGTAGATGATGTATTGACGACTGGCGCGACGCTGGATGCGTGCTCGCGGGTGCTGAAGAAGGCTGGAGCCGCAAGCGTCTTGGGGCTGACGGTGGCGCGGGTCGTTCCGGGCTCGTCGCTCACGGCTTCCAAGCAGCGAACAAAGTTGCAAAGCCCTTGAAACCAACAGGGTGCCGTGGGCATCCTTAGTAACAGGGAAACTCGTCGAGCGACGCAAAGGCGGCGCAGATGGAAAACCGGCTAAAGAACGTGCTACGTCCGCGGCCTAATCTTGGCCTGGCCAAGACGACTGCGGGAGCTGGTTCGCCCAATTCGCAGCTCCCAGCAACGAAGCGCCCTTCGCTGATGCAAGCTCCCGTGCTGGTGCTCAACGCGACGTTCGAGCCCATCAATGTCACAGCTGTTCGTCGCGCGCTGGTGCTGATGCTCAAGGGCGTCGCCCAGGCAGAAGAGACCAATCACGCCGAAGTGCATTCCACTTCAAAAGCGATTCAGGTGCCTTCGGTGATCCGGCTTCTTACCTATCGCCACATCCCGCAGCAGAGCCGCGCGCTTTCGCGCAAGAATATTTTGCTGCGCGACCGGAATACTTGCCAGTTTTGCGGAAGCGCATTCCCTGCTGCTGAGCTGACTCTTGACCACGTGATGCCGCGTTCGCGCGGTGGTCGTTCCTCGTGGGAGAATCTCGTGGCGTGCTGCTATTCCTGCAACAATAACAAAGGCGATCGCACGCCCGAAGAAGCTGGCCTGAAGCTGCAACGGCGCCCGCGCCCGTTCACGCTTCATACTTCGCGGCAGCTGATGCGCCTGATCGGTCATCGCGACGAGAAGTGGCGCAAGTACCTCTTCTACTGATTTTCCCCATTTAGATTTTTTTACTGCAACCTTTTCCGACGCCCCACCGTCTAATCTTACAAATCACTTCTAGGACACACCCCGGGAAGTGGCACCGGATCTAATCCGGACCGCTTCCCTTCTTTTTTGTTTGCACCAGTTTTATTGACGGAAAACAATCTTGATTCCGCGCCGCCAGTTTTCGTTGACGCCGATTCGGCTGATTTGAATCTCGGGCGAGAGATATTTCAAGAGAATCTCAGTGGCGGAATGGAACCGCAGACCGGGCGCGACCAGCCAGACGAGGGGGGGCTTCGGATTCAGATCGATTCCGCTGAAATATCCGAAACGCTGAAAGTCGCCCTCGCGCTGATGGCGGCGCACTCGCAGCCAGTAGTCCACGGCCTGAATCGGCATCTGAATATCTTCCGAAGCTTTCAATTCGACTATCACCAACCGGCCGCGTCGCGTGACGCCGAGCAGGTCAAGCACGCCGCGATCTCCACCGCTCAAGGCAGGAACCTGCGAATACAGGGACTTGGGATCCAGTTGCGCGTCCAAGCGTGATGGATCCTCGAGTACCAGAGTCTCGAGCCAGCGCTCAGGAGCCGCGCGATAAAAATAGTTCTTCGTGTCTGCAGCGAGCGAGTTGCGGTGCAGGTCCAGTTGTCGAATGTTGGATTCGAGCGCGGGGATCTTCGTGGTCGTCAATTTCTCGGTGGCTTCGCCGATGCCGAAAAGGAGGCCTTCGCGCGTCCAGCGCGCAAATTCCAGGCCCCGGAAGCTGAATACGAGTTCACTCGTTTTGCTCGGAACGCGCGTCTCGATAGCCTCGGCGGTGCCCGGGATCATCGCGCGGATTCTTGCGAGCCAATCGCGGGCAGCCGCTAGGGTTGACTCAACGTCTCGCCGCGAGATCAGGGAGCTGTCCAGGTTCCCCGCATCCGCAGGGTCGATTTTTTTTATTTGCGAATCCGGCTCGCTGAATTCGTAAATCTCCGTGCGGGCAATCGGTGCAAGCGCGAGGACGCGTTCGCGCAAGATTCGGCTGGAGCCTTCCGGTACGAATAATCTCAGCCCCTCGACGGCGCGTTTTTCAGAGTGGCCTCTCGTCCAATCCAGCCAGAGAAGACCGAAAGCAAGCATCCCATCGATGGCCGTGCCATTTTCGGAGGGCGACGCAGCCAGGAACGCCCAATCGCTTGCTCCTTCGTGCATGCGCCCGCGCACGTACATGCCGGAAAATGAGTGCTCGAGGTCCGGGGCCGCGGACAGCGATTCGGAGTGCCCGTCGGGAAACGCCTCCGCCAGCATGCGGTCAAAGCGCGCGCGAAATTGCTCTCTCGTGATCCGGCCTGCTGGACGCGGTGAATCCGTCCGCAAAAATTCGAGCCGGCCTGGTTTCGACTTGCCCAAACGATGTACTTCGAGGACGATCCTGTCCGCAGCTTGTTCCTTGAGGCGGATCACTCGCCGCGTCAGATTTTTCTCATCCGACCACAGGTGAATGAGCGGCTCTTTTCCGGCGCGGCGCATTTCATACTGAAGGTCGGCGAGTCCGGCCAGCCACTGACCGTCTTCGCGGACCTCAACAGGGCCCGAACGCACGAATTCACCTAATGCACGATCGAGTTCAGCCCAATCGTCCATCAATCCACCAAGCAATCAGATTTAGCTGTAAGGGGTGAGCGTCAGTCGCCCAGGTTAAGGCGTGTCACTCGGATAGAAGGATACTGCTGATTCCATTCTACGGGAACATGTTCCAGCGTTATTTGAAAGTCGCGCCGCTGGCCTCCCGGTAGGGCAGCATCTTTCGGCCCGATGAGCGGCTCAGTCTCCCGCAGGATTACCTG
>DATNKB010000417.1:0-14706 GCA_035603595.1 Candidatus Dormiibacterota bacterium | reverse complement strand
CCGGCCGACCCGCTCGCCGGACCCGAAGGGGAGCAGGATCCTCGCGACGAGCTGGTCCATCGGTTGCTCGAGCATGAGAAATTCAAGAATGCGGCGCAACTGCTTTACCAAAAGCAGCAGATTGAGGATCACGTCTGGTCGAATCCGGATAAATCGCTTTACGGAAGCGAGGAGACGGAAGGGGAGCTGGTCGTTTCGCTTGTGGATTTGGTGAAAGTGTTCTCGCAGGTGCTCGAACGGCGGAAAGAAGTTCCAAAATTCGAACTGCGCCACGATACGGTGACGATCGCGCAGATGATGGACCGGCTGCGGCAGCAGTTGATCGGAACAGATGAAGCAGTGTCACTCATCGAGTTTTTTGAGTCCTGCACGACGCGCAATGCCATGATTGTCGCGCTGCTTGCGGTGCTGGAGATGGTGCGCATGCAGGCGGTGCTTCTCGTTCAGTCGGATCTTTTCGCGGACATCCGGCTGCGCAAACACAAAATGTTTGACGCCGTGTTTGCGGGGCCTGACGCGATGTCGCAGATCGAAGAACAGTATTTGTAACTGTCGCCTTCAGGCGGGCGGTTGAGTCGAGACGCAAGATAGGGTGCCCACATATGACGCCACAAGAAATTCAAGCCGCGCTCGAAGCGATAATCTACGCCGCGGACGAGCCAGCCTCGATCGATCAAATCAGCCGTGCGCTCGGCGTGGAAAAGACAGAGGCGAGGGCTGCGCTTGACCTGCTGGTCGCGTCCTATTCGACCGAGGATCGCGGAATCGAAGTGCGCAAGGTGGCGGGCGGATGGAAGTTTTATACCAAGCCACAGCATCACGACGTGGTGCGGCGCTTCATCAAGAGCCTGCAGCCGCCTATTCGCCTTACGATGCCCGCGCTCGAAACTCTTGCTGTGATTGCCTACAAGCAGCCGGCAACGGTGCCGGAAATTAATGAGATCCGAGGAGTCAACGTGGGAGGCGTGATCAAGACGCTGCTTGAGAAGCGGCTCATCACTACGGCAGGCCGCAAGGCTGTAATTGGCAGGCCCATTCTGTATCGAACGTCGAAACAATTCCTGATGCGATTTGGATTGTCGGACCTGGAAGAATTACCGAGCCTGAAGGAATTCGAGCAACTCGCGCAAGCTGCGCTTGGCTCCGACGAGGGCGTCGCGCCGACGGAACCGGATGATGCCGCTCTGACGGGCGGGGAAGTAACGAGCCCGGCGGAACTGAGTGCGGATGCGCGCGAAGCAGCGGTGGAAGCAGAATCTATGGATGAATCTGGCGAGCAATCCGCTGAAGCCGAGCTTACTGCTTCGCCCGCAGAATCCGCTGCCGAGGTGTTTTCCGAATCGGATGAATCACCCTCGGATTCGCAGGCGAAAGGTACTTCTGCATAATTAGAATTTTCATGGCCAGCGGGCCATTTTGTACGTCTCGTCGACTCGTATTAGGTATTCCGCGTTCGCGTCCGCAGCAGTTTTCCGTTACTCTATTAGCGCATAAATGGAAGTTATGATGGTTATTCAACGAAACTGATGGAAGAGCGCCTGCAAAAAATCATCGCGCGCGCGGGTATTGCGTCGCGGCGGCATGCGGAAGATCTCATTCGATCCGGCATGGTGACCGTGAACGGTCGAACTGTTACGGAACTGGGCTCAAAAGCCGACGAGGCGACCGACCACATTAAAGTTTCCGGCAAGCTTATCCATCCTGGCCACGATCGCGTCTACCTGGTGCTCAATAAGCCGCCGGAAGTGGTCTCCACGATGAGCGATCCGGAAGGTCGTCGCTCGCTGCAGGATCTTCTTCACGGGGTTCCGGTGCGCGTGTTTCCAGTCGGACGGCTCGAATACCATTCGATGGGATTGGTTTTTTTGACCAATGACGGGGAACTCGCCAATCGCATGCTCAAGGCCCATCGTCTCCGGCAAACGTATCTTCTGAAACTGAAATCCCTTCTTACATTTCAGGAGATCGAGCAGCTCGCGCGTTCCACCGGCGCGCGGATCACGCGAGTCCGCGGCAAGGAATCGCCGTGGTACGAAGTGACGCTCACCGAAGCTCGACGTGATGCGCTGCGCAATCGACTTTTCCAGACCGGCCATCCGGTCGAGAAAATAAAACGCGTTCGCGTCGGCAGTCTTGAACTTGGCTCGCTTCAGCCCGGCGAGCACCGTACGCTTTCGTCCGAGGAGATAGCCGCGCTGTCACGCGCAATCGAAGGCAAGCTCGAACCGGCTTCGGAGCCTCCTATCAAACGAACGCAGGTGAAGCGGCCCGCTAAGAGCGCAGCTACACGCCGCGGGGGCGAAAGACGCCCCGACCGCAAGTCGGAACGTCAGCCAGGATCCAACGTCAAGCGCCAGGGAAGATCCGAACTGACGAAGCGATTGCGCACAAAACCGAGGAAAGCCCGTTGAGAGCCCGCCGCGCATGAGCACTTTGATCCGTGAACTCGTTCCGGAATATATCCGAGAACTCGCGCCGTACGTCCCGGGAAAGCCGATCGAGGAGGTCGAGCGGGAATTGAAAACTACCGCCATCAAACTCGCTTCGAACGAAAATCCGTTGGGCCCTTCGCCGCTGGCGATCGAGGCCGCGAAGAAAGCGCTGGCCGGCTCGAACCGTTATCCCGACGGAAGCGGGACGTTTTTGCGTGACGCGCTCGCGAAGAAGCACGGCATACCTGCCGACAATATTATTCTTGGCGGAGGCTCCACGGAGCTGATCGATCTTTCCGCGCGCATGGTTTTGCGCCAGGCGGATTGCGGGGTCACATCCTACGGTTCTTTTCCCCTCTACTACACGGCCATTCGGGCCACCGGCGCGCGATACATCGAGGTCCCACAGCGCGATTATCACTTCGACCTCGATTCGATGGCCGAGTTCCTGCTGCCCGAAACGAAACTGATCTTTCTGGCGAATCCGAATAACCCGACGGGGACGATGTTTGACGCCGACGAATTGGATCGGTTTCTCGCGCAAGTTCCCGAGCACGTCCTCATCGTTCTGGACGAAGCCTATTGCGATTATGTCGAGACTCCAAACTACACACGCTCGATCGAGCTAGTGCGCGGCGGTCGCAACATAGTCGTGCTGCGAACATTTTCCAAGGTGTACGGCTTGGCCGGTCTGCGAATCGGATATGGAATTGGCCCAGCCGCCCTGCTCGATGAAATGAACAAGATTCGCGGGCCTTTCAATACCTCGAATGTGGCCCAAGCGGCGGCGCTGGCCGCGATTGACGACGCGGAACACGTGCGGCGCTCGATTGAATCGAATCGCGCCGGCCTCGCTCAGCTTTCTTCAGGACTCTCGAAGCTCGGCATTAAATTTGTGCCATCGTTCACAAATTTTGTATTGGTGGATTTTGGCTTTGAGACCGAGCCGCTTTCCGGCGAATTCCTGAAACGCGGAGTAATCGTGCGCCCCATGCGATGGATGGGTTTCCCGAATTGCATTCGCGTATCGGCGGGCACTCACGGGGAAAACGCGAAATTTCTGCAAGTACTTACCGAATTGCACGCTTCCCACCACAACAGCCACAAGCCCCGGAAGTAACGCAAATGGCAAATGACGCGCCGTCCCCGGACGATCCCGTTCTCGAAATTCTTAAAACCAGTAAAACGATTGCGGTGGTCGGGCTTTCAAGCCGCCGAATGCGCCCCAGTTTCGGCGTTGCCGAATACATGCAATCGGCCGGATACAGGATCATCCCTGTGAACCCCAATGAAACCGAGGTCCTTGGCGGGAAAAGTTATCCTCGCTTGGAAGATGTTCCGGAGCGCGTGGACATCGTCGATATTTTCCGCCGTTCAGAATATGTTCCAGGCATTGTGGAGTCGGCGATTCATATCGGAGCGCGCACTGTTTGGATGCAGGAAGGCGTGTTTCATCCAGCAGCAGCGGCCCGAGCGCGCGAGGCGGGACTATTTGTGATCGAGGATTCCTGTATTCTCAAGGAACACATGAGCCGGCGTCGCGCCCTGGCCTATTGAAGCGCGTAGACCTTCAAGATGTGCTTCCCCGGTTCCGCGATTACGAGCGATTGCCCATCCGGCGCGATTTGAAATGCGCTCACAAGAAGGTCGTGCAGAATTGGCCGGAAGCTTCCATCCTTAAGACCAACCCACACCAGGTTGCCTGATTTGTCGTCCGGACCACGCTTCAAGAGCACACGATTTTCGTCGAGGCCGAATTGAAAGCGTCCGAACCCAGCTCGAGTTTTCAGCGGTTGAGTTGGATGATTCAGTTCGCGTACTTCGATCGTATCGGCATCGACAAAATATCCAACGCGATTACCGGATGGCGCGATAGTCAGCTTGCCTTGAAATTCTGGGATTCGCGTCATCTCCCGGACTCCCTCATTCAGCAGATCGAGCTGCACAAGGACATCCCTGCCCGATAGGCTGAGATTCCTCCCGATGGCATAGGCCTGGTTGTGTTTCGCGTCCCAGGTGATGCCGTCGAACGTGTGTCCTTCGAAAAGAGTAACAGCCTTGCCCTGAGACGGTTTCATGCGGACGATCTGAAATGGTCCGCCACCGGTGACATAAACGATCGTCTGGCCGTCGGCCAACCATGTTGCGTTTCCAGCTTCTTCAATGAACCGATCTTTTGAACCGGCCACTCGAATTTCCCCGCCGTTCTCGTCGAATAAGGCGATCCCTTTTGTGGTGGTTGGTGAACTTTCATCATCGGTGGCCGGCTTTTGAAACGTAATGTCAGCAGCTAGGAGGCGGCTATCAGGCGACCAGGAAATCGAATCCACCTGGAAACTCAGCGGGGGAGGCGCCGGCATGAATTTTTCACCTTCGACGATTCTGCGCTTGCCACCGTTTGGTGACGCTATCCATATGTCGTCGCGCTGGATCACGATTTTCTTCATACGCTTCTGGCGCTGTACGACGAAGACGATCTTGTTGTCAGGAGCGACGGAAAAGTGCGAGCAGTCTTCTTCGATAATGAATTTGGGTTTCTCTTGTGCAGCGGTTGAAATGGAAACAAGCCCAGCTAAGGCCACGAGCGCGGCAAGACATGAGGGAAATCGCATGTTTTGAGGAATTCTCACTTTTGCCCGGCAGATTTCTTCTGAATTTTCCGGATTTCATCAAGTCGCTGCCGGATGCGAGCTTCAAAACCCTGATCAGTCGGCGTGTAATATGTGCGGCCGATAAGACTCTCTGGCAAGCACGTCATATCAGTGAGTTTCTCCTCGCTGTCGTGTGCGTATTGATAGCCTTTTCCGTAACCCACATTTCGCATCAGACCCGTCACAGCGTTTCTTAGATGCAAAGGAACAGGCTCCGCGATCGTATTCTTCAAATCTTGCTGCACTTCACCATAGGCTTTATAGACTGCATTCGATTTGGGCGCGAGCGACAAATAAACCGCGGCTTGCGCCAGCGCGAGATTTCCCTCGGGCGGCCCGAGAAAATCGAACGCATCTTTTGCCGCCAGGGTCACGGCGAGCGCGTTCGGCTCGGCGAGGCCGATATCCTCGCTCGCCATCCGCACCATGCGTCGAGCGAGGTACAACGGATCTTCACCCGATTCGAGCATGCGCGCTAGCCAGTAGAGTGCGGCGTCAGGATCGGAATTGCGAACGGACTTGTGCAACGCCGAGATGAGATTGAAATGCTCTTCGCCGGACTTATCGTAAGGCAGCAGCTTCTTCTGCAGCACTTCTTCGAGGACCGCCTGCGACACCACCCGGCGGCCAGCCGCATCCGGCGCGGTTCCAAAAACCAGCGCCTCGAGTGTGTTGTAGGCCGAGCGTGCATCGCCGTTCGCAAGGATCGCAATTCGCTCGATAATTTCGTCGCTGATCTCGATATTTTCGTTGCCAAGACCGCGCGTGGGATTTTCCAAAGCGCGGCGAAGCAGTACAGCAACCTGCTCTGCCGAAAGCGCTTTCAGGATGTACACCTTCATGCGCGAGAGCAGCGGCGAAATCACTTCGAAGGACGGATTTTCGGTAGTCGCGCCGATCAGCACGATGTTGCCGGCTTCCACGTGCGGCAAAAACGCGTCCTGCTGCGCGCGATTGAAGCGGTGCATCTCGTCCACAAACACGATCGTGCGCCGGCCATAGCGACGGACGCCTTCGGCCTTGGCCATCACTTCTTTGATTTCCTTGATGCCTGCCAGAACCGCGCTAAAGGGAACGTATTCGGACTTCGTGCGACGGGCGATGATTCGGGCGAGAGTTGTTTTCCCACATCCTGGCGGCCCCCAGAAAAGCATCGAGCTCAAGTCATCGCGCTCGATTTGGGTGCGGAGCGGTTTCCCGGGGCCGAGCAGGTCTTCCTGGCCGATGAATTCGTCGAGCGTTTGCGGGCGCATGCGGTCAGCCAACGGCCTTCCCGCGAGAGGCTCGTCCTGCGGCTCGATTGTCCTAAATAATCCCACTGCGTGCCTTCCGGTACAGCCTGCCAAAACTGCTAACGTTAACAAATCAGGCTAGCACGAAGCGGCAGGTGTACGAAACGCCGCAACAACACGCGCGCGGTCGCAACTCAGCTCACTGCAAAGTTACAATTGAAAGCAATGCGACGAATTTTCTCGTTGGCGATCCTACTGGTTGCGTCCTCCGTGTGCGCAGTGGTTAGCGCAAAGCTGGTCGCCGCTCCAGGCGAGCAGATTACTTCGTTCGAAGCCGATATCGTCGTGAATCCGGATGGAACACTCGCGGTGCGCGAAGACTTCGTGGTGCACAGCGAAGGGTCGTATTTCAAGTACGGCTTTACCCGCAACCTGCCGATCGACGATGAAGCTCGTTGGGACGAGCGATACGCGGGCAAATGGACGGCGGACAATGGGATCCGAGTGAGAATTCTCGAATTGACCGAGAACGGAGCGCCTGCCAGCTATCAACAGGGAGGCGGGGCCGGTTATCCGCAACTTCGAATCGGGCCGCGGGATGTCCCCCTCGCGCGTGGCGACCACCACTACGTCATCAGCTACACCGTCGACGGAGCTATTGGGTTTGGGTCCGCTCGCAACATCTTGTATTGGAACGCGATCGGCCACTACTGGACTCTACCTGTCGGCACGGCCCGCGTGACGGTCCATTTACCTGAAGGCATTGCGGAGGGCGACGTGACCAGCGAACCCCGCGTCGGAGGGCGGGGCGTTTCCAACAACAGGGGAGCGCCAACCGCGATCGCAGAAACGACCGAAAACGAAGCAGCGGGGGCATCGTACACAGCAGTGGGATTACAGCCGACTCAGAGTCTCAGCCTAGTTGTGACATGGCCTTCGGGAATCGTGAAAAAGCCGTCGTTGGGAATCTGGAATCGGGACAAATGGTATCTCGCAACGCCAGCCGCACTCTGTATCTACTATTTGTTCGCGTGGCTGGCTATCGGCCGCGCCCCGAAGCCGGGAACGATCGTCGTGCGTTATGAGCCGCCGCCCGGAATCTCGCCAGCGGCGGCACGCTATCTGATAACCACGGGGAGCGACGGACGGACGCTCGCCGCTGTGGTCGCTGCGCTTGCGGCGCGCAACTGCCTAAGCGTTGAAGCTCACGATGGTATATACAAACTTACGCGACTTGCATCCAACTCGGGCGAAGAAGGCAAACTCGCGCCGGAAGAATCGCACGCCCTAAAATATCTATTCGAGGATGGTCCGGTCGCCGAGATCAGCCCGTCCATGTCCCAGGAAAATAGTTTGCGCAACAGCCGCTATGTGGCGAATATCCAGGCCGATCTGGCGAAACGGTTCGCGGGCGTTTATTTTACGCGGCACATCGGCTATGTAGCGCTTGGCGTGCTCGCCACGTTCATCGCGTCATTCTTTTTCGCGGCCACGGCGCATGGCCGAGACACCAGCGGAGCATTCTTCATGACTACATGGCTTCTTTTTTGCGCATTAATTTTGGGCGCTATCGTTGAAACGGGCTTGCTACCTGCATGGAAGGCAGTCCTGCGCGGCACGACGGGATGGGTCAAACTCATGCCGGGAACTGCAGCGGCGGGCGTCTTCGTTTTTTTCTTCGGGCTGCTGCTCGTGCGGCTGGCGCAGGGAGTCTCTCCTGCGTTCGCGCTGATGGTGGCGGCGCTTGCATTGGTCAATCTCGTTTGGGCGCCATTCCTCAAGCGGGTGACGCAAGAGGGGCGCGCAACGCTCGACGCGCTGGAAGGGTTTCGCCAATTTCTCGTATCCGTGGAACAAGACCGGCTACACCGGCTGAATGAATCCGCGTCAAAGCCTGTTGCTGAAGTTGAATATCTTCCGTATGCGATCGCCCTTGAAGTGCGGGAAGCCTGGGGCGATCACCTTGCTGAGGCATTCTTCGCAACCACGATTCAGCGTTAAGGCACGCAAGTCACTCTACAAGGCTACGCTGGCGAGCGGCTTCGAACAATGCGATGGACGCAGCAACGCCTGCATTGAGCGAGTCAACAGATTGGTGCATGGGAATCGAAATCGCGCCGTCGGCAGAGTGCAATACTTCCGGCGCTAATCCCGCACCTTCATTGCCGACAAATATCGCCGATGGATCTCGAAGATCTGGATAGGCACGCGATGCCCGCGTTTCAGCTGGAGAAGAATTCAGTCCGCGTCCGCTCGCCGCGATGATTTTTACCTGCGCCATTTTCAACTGCGCGAGCAATACTGGAAGCGCAATTCCGCGAAGCAGCGGCAAGCGCAGCGCTGATACCGCTGAAGCTCGCAGTGCCTTCGGCGACCACGGATCGGCCGTGCCCCGCGCTGCAACTACGCCGGTGGCTCCGAATGCTTCGGCTGATCGCACGATTGTGCCCACGTTCCCCGGGTCCTGCACGCCTGCCATTACGACGACGAGCGGGGAAGCGCCAAGACGCGCGCCGTTTTCGTCGGCAGCCCCTCGCAAAATATCTTCAAATTCCCACTTTGGCGCGCGGAACAGCGCGGCGATACCTTGCGGCGTTTCGGTTCCGGCCGCGTTCGCAAATAGTTTGTCGGTCGTTCGCAAAATCCGCGAACGCGCTATACCAGCCTCACTGGCACTCGCGGCCCTCAAAATCGTATCGAGCACGGGTTCAGCTGATTCGCTCACGAGCAGCGCTTCTGCCTCAAGGCCGGAGCGCAGCGCGTCTTCTACAAGCTTTGGCCCCTCGACGCCGATTGGCTCGCTTTCAGCTGGGCCGGTACCTCGCAGTGCAGCGCGAAACCTCTTCAACCAGCGGTTTTCGCGGCTGGTGATTAGATCGCTTTCGTCGGAGGCCATTCGCGGATGGTACGTCATGCCGCAAGCCTAACAAACGTTGCGCGCATCGTAAACGCAGGCATTTGCAAGCCTATTGAATCGAAGGCATCAACTTCAGGCAGTCGTGTGACGCCTTGCATAGCCCGCGTTGGCTGTGGTACGTTGCCGCGCAGACAGATTCGGGGGCGTAACCCGCCGTGAGCGAACAATTTGCCCGTTGAAGTCCTAAAAATTTCGCCGGATTCGCCCGAGCCGAGCGTGGTGGACTATGCAGCCGACTTCATCCGTCGCGGCCGCGTGGTAGGAATGCCCACTGACACTTTCTACGCTCTCTCCGCCGATCCTTTCAATCTTTCGTCCATCGAACACGTCTTTCGCGTAAAAGGCCGCGCTGAGAATAAGGCTTTGCCAATTCTCGTGAATTCCATCGAACAGGCCGTAACGCTCGCCCGCGATTTGCCCGATTCGTTCCTCGTTCTCGCGCACAAATTCTGGCCCGGTGCTCTGACGCTGGTTGTAGAGGCAACGCACCGGCTGCCTCTGAAGGTTACTGGGAATACGGGACGGGTTGCGTTGCGCTGGCCGGACTCGCGGATCGCGTCTGCGCTGATTGAAGCGGTGCACGGTCCCATCACCGGCACCAGTGCAAACCTTTCGGGATTTCCTTCGTGCACGAATGCAAGTCAGATTGTGAAACAGCTCGGGGAGCGCCTGCCGCTGATTCTCGATTCCGGAGACACCGGTGCGATCATGGCTTCGACGATCGTGCGCATAAGCGGAAATGAATGGACGATCGTGCGCGAGGGCGCAATTCCCGAATCCGAAATCACCGCAGCTCTGCAGTAGCGCTCGATCTTTCGCGCGACGAACCCACCTGCGTCTCGATGAATTATGCGGCCCTAAGATGTGCCTGTGCAGCTTCTTCAGTGGGCGCGAACCCGTAGAATCGCGACTCGCACTTGATGCACCGGTACGGGCGCAGCCCGATCACGCTGAAAAAATACTTCTCAAACGGACCGTGACGATGAGAACGAAATACCTCTTTGCTGCTGCAATGTGGGCACGGGCGTTTGATGTTTAGCTTCATTCTCAAGACTTCTTTCTCCCCCCGTGGTCCGAGGGGGGATGGACCAGCGAACAAGCTTTCACACTTCAGCGCATAAAAAATGTAAATTCCCGCACGCTCGGTCGCTATACAGTTTTTCCTGCAGGTGACGTCTTATAACGCTGTACCGAAGACCCGCCAATAGGCTACGTCTTAGTTTCCCTGTACCCCGGTACAGCAGACGGCCCCTGTTCCTTTTCTGGTCTTGCTGAACTGCGGTTTCCGTCGTTTACTCGCGCCACGCAATAGGCGTATCCAACATCGTTAGTTATTTCGTTCCGTTCAAGCCTGCCCGCCCGCCGATTGCTTGATTCTGGGACCGCACGCAGATCCCTTCGGTCGAATTCAATCCTGGTGAATGCCCTCTGCTTCTCGGAGGGAAGGGGAGTTCTATGGAACTTTTTCGTGGCAGACGTGTGTGCGTAGACGTGTTGTGTAGATTCGCGCTCGTCGCCGTAGCCCTGGTCACGGGCTCTACGGTGGCGTTCGCTCAATTCCGTGACGGCCATGGCGGCGACGGCGGCTCCGCAACCGGAAATCACTCGCTCGACCCCGGCGTCCGTGGTGGTCCTCCGGGGGCGGGCGGTCCGCTGAGCGGTATGAGCACCGACTATCAAAATTTTTTCACAGCTGCTCTAGCGCGGTTTCAGGAGACCGATTCCGTTTCTGGAAAAATAACAAACGAAAACGGAACAGGGCTCGGCCCGCGTTTCAATGCCACGAGTTGTAGCGGGTGCCATGCGTTCCCGGCCGTCGGCGGCTCAAGCCCGGCAAGCAATCCACAGATCGCAATGGCAGTTGCGGACGGAGCGACGAACAAAATCCCCCGCTTTATCACAGCAAACGGCCCGGTTCGCGAAGCCCGCTTCATCCGTAATCCCAACGGGAGTCCGGACGGTGGCGTCCACGATTTGTTTGTAATCACTGGACGTTCGGACGCACCTGGCTGCAATATCACTCAGCCGGACTTCGAGTCGGCAATCGAGCAGGGCAACATCATTTTTCGCATTCCGACTCCGCTCTTCGGCGCCGGGCTGGTCGAAAGTATTACCGACACCGCGATTGTGACAAACGCTGCTAATCCCCACAAAGCAGCGCTTGGCATTTCCGGACAAGTGAATCGTAGCGGTAACGATGGCACAGTCACTCGTTTCGGTTGGAAGGCGCAGAATAAGTCCCTCGTGATGTTCGCAGGTGAGGCCTATAACGTGGAACAGGGCGTTACCAACGAACTATTTCCAAACGAACGGGACGAAACACCAGGCTGCATGTTCAACGCACTACCCGAGGATTCGACCGTACTCAATCCCAACGGAAGCTCGGTCTCCACAGCCTCGGACTACTCTTCCGATCTGGTCAACTTCGCGGCATTCGGTCGTCTTTCTGCTCCGCCGACGCCTGCTCCTGCAACGGCGACGACGCTCATCGGTCAGCAGGTGTTTAATCAGATTGGCTGCAACGCGTGCCATACGCCATCGATTAACAGCGGCAGCACGTTCTATGGCACCGGTCTCAACAATGTCCCCGTGAATGCCTTCTCGGACTTCCTGATTCACAACATGGGGATAGGCTTAGCCGACCAAGTGGGTCAGGGCCTCGCGAACGGGATGCAATTCCGGACGGCGCCTCTATGGGGAGTGGGGCAGCGCATCTTCTTCCTGCATGACGGTCGAACTTCTGATCTCGTGCAGGCAATCGAGGCGCACCGTAGCCAGGGATCGGAAGCCAATCAGGTAATCAACAACTTCAACCAACTCTCGGCGAGCCACGCAGCAGCGCTGTTAGCATTCTTGCGTTCGCTTTAGAGTTGTAGGTTCAGTACGCCCTGGCATGCTGGATGACGGGAGAAAGACCGCGGAGACTGGCGGGTTCCGCGGTCTTCTCCTGATCACGTTGTCTGGTTGGTGGGTTTCTACACAATCCGTCTGGTTTTCTACTGGCCGAATTTATTCGCCCGAATTGCGCTGTGGCGGTGCCGAGGGGAATTGAAACAGTAATCCGGTTTCCACTTCCACAGGCTGTCCATTCGCGATGTAGGGGTTGAACTCCCACTTTGCTAGAGCCTCAGTGACGCTCTTCACCTGCTCCGGAAATCCCGCAATCGCGTGAATGTGTTCGAGCTTTCCATCCGCACCGATGATTAACCGCAATGGCACGCTCCCGTATCTGGGTCCCGTCATCACCGGATCAACTTTATGCGCAATGTGATCGCTGTAGGCAGATTCGGGAATGCAGAGCGGCCAACCGCGCTGTACCGCGGTCCCATCCGCTGACGAAGCGCTTCGCTCCTGCATCAATGACAATTTCCTCAGCGATTCTACTAGCATCTCGGCGGCGGCCTCCCGCCTCGCCGTGATCGAAAAAATAATCGTATGGCAACGGATTTCGGCTGCTAATACAATGTGGCTCAATCCAGCCCCGCTATAATCAAGGCGCGCGAAATCGATTCCCCCGAGTTTGACGTGAGCCACGGCATTCGGAGCCGAAAGACTCGTGTCGAGCCCCTTCTTTATCGCATTCAGAAAACCCGTCGCGTCCTTTGCCGGCTCGGGAGCGAAAAAATTGTCCTGTGCGGAAATCTGCATCGTAGCTACAAGCTCGCCCCCAGGCTTTAGCGCGGCCAGCGAATAATACCCCGACGCAGACGGCTCCGGCCCTTTCAAGTCCTCCACCCAGCCAGACGGAAGCCGATAGCGGAGCCCGAAATAATCATCCTCAAAAACTCCGTTCTTCACCTCTCCGCCCTCTGGCTCCGGATATTTCGCGGCCACGTCGCCTTTAGCCACACAAGCCAGTAGCACCATCCCTGCCACGCCGAACAATCGCGCGAGCATTTGAAGCCGGCTCACAATCACAAATTTTCCTCCTGCAAAGTCTCTTGAGTTGCGCTTCTGGGCGGGCTCCCCACAGTGTACCCACTCAACATCACGATGCAACTCCTATGAAATTCACATTCGCTTGCCCGGTAATGCGAACGTATCGTGAAGCCCGCTCACCCGCCTCCCATCGCACAAGGCATCCGAATTCCCATGTTGCAAAATCTCGCTTTTCGGATAGCCGTGCAAAGCAATCAGCGACATAGCCCGAACTCACTAAGAGTCTCTCGCAAGCGCATGTATTCTCAATGACTTACGTTCCTAGTTATGGCAGCCCACGATACAAATTTTGGCAACCCATTTGCACTCGAGCGCGTGTTGCTCTTGCCGCCTTTCGGCTGGGGCACTCGGGGGAACAACATGATTCGCGAGCGCGCAACGAAAGTCATCTTCTTCGCTCTTCTTTTCGCAATCTTCGGGATTGCACAGGCCTTCACACCAGGCGCGGCCATGGGCCAAAGCACAATTGCCACCGGCAGCATTCAAGGCACGATTCTGGATTCCAGCGGCGGGGTTATTCCGTCCGCGAAAGTTTCCATCCGCAATAAAGACACCGGCCAAACTTTTCAGGTGGCCACGTCTTCCAGCGGCGCTTACACCTCCGGCGCCATCGTCCCGGGGAATTATTCGGTTCGCGCTGAGGCTCAGGGCTTTAAGACCGTGGAGCAAGCTGTCGTCGTGCGAGTGGGCGAAACAGCCGGGTCGAATCTCACGTTGCCGGTGGGTGCGGGGAGCACCGTCGTCGAAGTGGAGGCCCAGGCGGTCACGGTAAACACCGAGCAGGCCAGCGTGCAGGGTGTGCTCGGCAAAGAGCAAATCGAAAACCTGCCGGTCAACGGGCGCAACTTCCTCGATCTCGCGCAGCTCGAACCCGGCGTTCAAGTACAGGACGGCTCGGACTTCGATCCCACCAAAGTCGGCTTCTCCTCGATTTCATTCGGCGGCCGATTTGGGCGCACCGCGCGAATTGCCGTGGACGGTGTGGACGTCAGCGACGAGACGGTTGGTACGACCACAGAAAATATTCCCGCAAGCGCCATTCAAGAATTCAGCGTGAGCCAGTCGTCGCTCGACCTTTCGAACGAGCTCACTTCCTCCGGCGCGGTGAACGTCACGACGCGCTCCGGAACGAATGATTTCCACGGCGAAGGCTTCGCGCTTTTCCGCAGCAGCGCCTTCTCCGCTGCTCTTCCGGAGCCGCCTCCTCCGGCGCCACCGCTCCAGTCTCCCTACGCACGCAATCAGGACGGTGGCAATTTCGGCGGAGCGATTATCAAGGACAAGCTCTTCTTCTTCCTCGATGCAGAGCATATCAACCAGAATCTATCCGCCCCTGTCGTGCCGTCCGATCCGTTTACGTCGTTCACTGGCAACTCAAGCGCTCCGTTTCATGAGACCGATTATGACGCCCGGCTCGACTGGATCCTCGGGAAGGGCATCCGGATGTTCTACCGCTTCAGCTATTTTGACAGCCTGGCGGTCTCCGCCGGCGGGTTGATCGGCTTTCAGCCGTACGAGGACAAGAACTACACGAA
>DATNKB010000416.1:0-6248 GCA_035603595.1 Candidatus Dormiibacterota bacterium | reverse complement strand
GCCCTCGAGCGCAACGCCACCTTCTGCGCACTATTTTTTGTCTGCATGTTGATTCCCATCGCCCGCTACTTCAACCGGCCGATACCGATGTTCACGTCCGCTATGATTGGCTGGGTGATATTCGTCGTCGCCTACGACATCGCCGGCATGTTCTATCAAAACCTGTTCCAGGTTTTGCGCAGTCCGTTTGAAGCCCTCATCGAAGGTGCGATTGTCTACGGCGTGGCCGCCGTTGGCGCCTGGGTGATCGGCATGTGTCTCGAGGCGCGCCAACACCCGCTCGCTCCGCGCCGCCGCCGCACCGATCATCTGCACCAGCAACCATGAAACCTTCACCGTGAATCCTAAATCATGAAGCTTTGCCGCTTCCAGCCGCTCGAATTCGCGGCCACCAATATCGCCCGCGCTTCTCACGAATCCCATCCCCACGTGCGCCACGGCATCATCGAGGCCAACTGGGTTCACGAATTCAGCGGTGAACTCTGGGGCGCGCGCGAACTCACAGGCCAAAAATGGCCGCTCGACTCCGTAAAATTCCTGCCGCCCTCCGTCCCATCGAAAATTGTTTGCGTCGGCAAGAATTACGTCGACCACGCCGCCGAAATGGGCGGCCCTCCGCCGAAGAATCCCATAATTTTCCTCAAGCCTCCTTCGGCGATCATCGCGCCCGAAGAACCCATCATCCTCCCCCGCATCTCCCAACGCGTCGACTACGAAGGCGAAATCGCCATCATCATCGGCCGCCGCTGCCATCTTCTCACCCCCAACGAAGACGTCCGCCCCTACATCCTCGGCTACACCTGCTTCAATGACGTCACCGCCCGCGACCTCCAGAAACTCGATGGCCAGTGGACCCGCGGCAAGAGCTTCGACACCTTCTCTCCCTTCGGCCCGCTACTGGAGTCCGAACTCAATCTTGCCGATACCAGAGTAGAGACTTACGTCAACGGCGTTCGGAAACAGTCCGCCAGCGTCTCAGAAATGATCTTTTCCGTTGATGTTATAATTCATTGGATAGCTGAGGTGATGACGCTCGAACCCGGCGATGTGATCGCGACCGGAACACCAGCCGGAATCGGCACCCTCGCCGATGGCGACGTGGTGGAAGTAAGCGTCACCGGAATCGGCACACTTCGCAATCCGGTAACCAGTTTTCAGTAGGGGCACGGCATGTCGCAGATCCCGCATGGGTTCGCGTGGCCGTGCCCGCTCGACCGCCGGCAAAACGTCCTCGCTCAACCGGGGGCTGAGTTTTTCGCAGTCGCCGATGCGCCGGCTATCAGCTGCCTGACAAGGGCCTTGTAGGTCGCGGTTTTAACCGCGACACTCACATCACATTTATGACGAGGGGCTTTAGCCCCTGAAGTGCGTTGAAGCAATCACAAAGGTGAAAAAAATGAAATTCTTCCTCGACACCGCAAATCTCGACGAAATCCGCCAGGGCGCAGCCTCCGGCGTCATTGACGGCATCACCACCAACCCCACCCTCGCCGCCAAGGAAAAAAAGCCATTCCGCGAGCTCATCATCGAAATCTGCAACATCGTAAAAAATGGCGCCATCAGCGCCGAAGTCGTCTCCACCGATTACGACGGCATGCTCCGCGAAGCCCGCGAGGTGGTCAGCTGGCATCCCAACGTCGTCGCAAAAATTCCCATGACGCCCGACGGCGTCCGCGCCCTCAGCGTCCTCTCCAAAGAAGGCGTTCGCGTTAACGTCACTCTCGTTTTCTCCGCGTCGCAAGCGCTTCTCGCCGCCAAGGCCGGCGCCTATTTCGTCAGCCCGTTTCTCGGCCGCCTCGATGATATCTCTCAGGACAGCATGATTCTTCTTCGCGACATCCTCCAAATTTATCGCGCGTATGATTACAAGACGCAGGTGCTCGCCGCGAGCCTTCGCCATCCGATGCACGTCGTCGAAGCCGCGAAGATGGGAGCGCATATCGGAACCATGCCGTTCAAAGTTTTCGAAATGCTCTTCAAGCATCCGCTCACGGACCGAGGCCTCGAATCATTCCTGAAAGACTGGGAAAAAGCGCGCGATACGCTCGGCGAAATTTCCGAGCCGGTCGGCGCGCGTAAAGGCGGGCGTTGAAACACCTTTTTTCGAATTGGAGCGAACTGCTGCCGATTGCCGGCCTCATCGTCATGGCCGCAATTGGCATCGTTGTCTGGCTGCGGCGCAAGCCTATCGACGACTCGGAAATTGAACGCCAGCGCCGCGCCTATCTGAACAAGGTCGGCCGCATCGTCGAAGGCCAAATCCTCGAAATTTCCGAAAATGCTTTCCCGGCCGACGACGCCAGGCACCATTCAACTCCCGTCGCAAATAGCGCGGCGAAGACTAGTTCAGCGAAGAACAGCAGCGCGACACCGACCGGCGCCGCATCCACCAACGGAACGCAGCGCCTCATCTATTACACTTACTCGATCTCCGGCGTTACCTACGAAACCGCACAAGACGTCACGGGCCTCGAAGAGCGCCTGCACCTCAAGCGCGCCGCCGTCGGCCAAACCGCCAGCGTAAAATACGACCCCTCGAATCCCAGCAACTCAATCCTGCTAGCCGACGATTGGTCCGGCCTGCACTGAAAATTTCTCACGGTCCAACCGACTTCCTTGAGTTGGGCGAGAAATCAGGAACTACTCTAGTTTGGAACAGTGCAGCACGTAGTCGTGGGTTCTGACGGAAGCTGTGGAAAGCACTGGTTCATACCGAATGCGCGATTCATCTCGGAAATAATATTTGGGCTCCCTCGGGTGCGAGATATAAGGAGTCAAATCAGCATCAATCCCGTTTACGTGCCACTTGTGTCGAAGGGTGTCCAATACTTCTTGTGGCGCGATTTCGGTGCACAGCGGCAAGCCCAGCGAAACTTCACCTGTAACGTAATTGCCTTGTTTGCATTTTGACGGAATGACGTCTGCGTCACCGATTGCCCGCAATCCAAAATCAAGCACGCACGCCTTTTCCGAAAGAAAAATGACCTCTGCAACAATTCGATACTTGTAGTCAAAAACAGCGATCGCGGATTTCAGAGATTCTGAAGACTTGGTTAGCCGTCTCGCGGCCCAAAACTCCAGGGAGAACCAATCAAAGTCCTGCTGGCTAGCCAGTTCAGGCTCACCATCCGCGATGACCCAGCGCGCGTAGTGGAGATTCCATTCGAGAGGCATCTGAATATCAATTTGCGGCTCATTGTAACCCATTAGTTCCTAACAGATGAATTTGCCCTACCCGGTGCTACACTTTGTAGTTTCGTACTGGAGAAAACGCCCTAGATGCGCGTTCCCATATCGCGTCTTGCACTCGCAATCATTGCCATAGCCACAGCCCCGCTCGTCGCTCCCGCTCAGCAATCATCGCAGCCCGTTGATCCCAGCCTCTATTCCGCCATGCGCTGGCGCCTCATCGGCCCGCACCGCGCCGGCCGCGTCACCGGCGTCGCCGGCATCTCCGGCGACCCATCCACCTACTACATGGCCACGCCCGGCGGCGGCGTCTGGAAAACCACCGACGCAGGTGAAGTCTGGTTCCCGATCTTCGACGAGCAGCACGTCGCCTCCATCGGCGCGATCGCCATCGCTCCTTCAAATCCAAAAATCATCTACGCCGGCACCGGCGAGCAAACCCCCGGCGACGGCGTCTACAAATCCACCGATGGCGGCGCCACCTGGACCAACATCGGCCTGAAAGAATCGAAGTACATCAGCTCGATCATCGTCGATCCCAAAAATCCGGACATCATTGTCGTAGGTGTCCTCGGCCATCCGCTTCTCAGCGTCGCTCCTGCCAGTCCCGATCGCGGCGTTTTCAAAACCACAGACGGCGGCAAAACCTGGAAGAAAACTCTCTACAAGGACGATCTCACTGGCGTCGCCGACCTCGAGGCCGACCCCGAAAATCCGCGCGTCCTCTACGCCGCGCTCTGGCATCCCACCGATTTCTTCGCCGGTGAAGATGGCCCCGACAAACCGAACTCCTGGGTCTACAAATCCACCGACGAAGGCGCCACCTGGAAAGAACTCTCCTACACCGGCTTCCCGAAGGGCCCGTGGGACCGAGTCGGCATCGCCGTCGCGCCGGGTAATCACGGCCAGCGCGTTTTCGCGATTCTGGAGCAAGGCCTCTATCGTTCCGACGATTCCGGCGCCACGTGGAGGCAGATCACGCAGGACACGCGCGTGATCGGCAATGCCTACTTCGCGCGCGTGTATGTTGATCCGCGCAACGCCGACCTCGTCTACGTGATGCAAACTTCTCTCTACCGCTCCACCGACGGCGGCAAGACGTTCACCTCCTTCAAAGGCGCACCCGGCGGCGACGATTACCACAACATGTGGATCGACCCGCAGAATTCGCAGCGCATCATTCTCGGCGTCGATCAGGGCGGCATTATCAGCGTCAATGGCGGAAAAACCTGGACCTCCTGGTACAACCAGCCCACCGGCCAGTTCTACCACGTCTCCACCGATACGAATTTTCCCTACGTCGCATACGCCGCGCAGCAGGATAGCGGCTCCGCCGAAGTTCCTAGCCGCGGTGATTACGGTTCGCTCACTTATCGCGACTGGTTTTCCTCCGCCGGCTTTGAATACAGCTACATCGCGCCCGACCCTTTGAATCCCAACATCGTTTATTCCGGCGGCTGGTACGGTAGCGTTGTCCGCTTCGACCGCACCACTGGCCAGTTCGCGCACGTCTTCGTGCGCGGCTCGAAATATCGCACCACCAGCATGCCTCCGCTGCTGTTTTCCCCTCAGGATCCGCGCCTTCTGTATCTTGGCGCGCAGGTGGTTCTCACCACGGTAAACGAAGGAAAAAACTGGCAGGCCATCAGTCCCGATCTCACCGCCCGCCCGGCATCATCGGAGAAAAAAACCGCAGAAGAGCCCGCACGCTCACAATCGCAGTCGAATCCTCTCGAGGCCAGCAAGGAAGAAAATCAGCGCGCTTCCACGGTAAGTCCGGGCCACTCGCCGGAACCTGAATCGGCATCGCTCGCGCCCTTCGGCGACGACGAAAAGGATTTTGGCGACGAACAATCCGCCCGCCGCCCATCCGCGATTTCCACCCTGGCTCTCTCGCCCATGCAATCGGGCCTCATCTGGGCCGGGACGAATAATGGCTTGATTCAGCTCACCGAGGACGGCGGCCTCACCTGGCGAAACGTGACGCCGCCCGATCTCAATGAGCACAGCAACGTGGTGATTCTCGAAGCCTCTCATTTCGATGCCAACGTCGCCTTCGCCACCGTGGAAAATCGCCGCGACGACACGCCCTACATTTACCGCACACGCGACGCCGGAAAAACCTGGGAGAAAATCACGAGTGGGCTGCCTGGTGGCTGGATTGCGCGCGCGATTCGCGAAGACACCGTGCGCAAAGGCCTGCTATACGCCGCGCTCTCCAATGGCGTCTACGTTTCCTTCGACAACGGCGACCACTGGCAATCGCTCCAGCTGAATCTTCCCACCAGCGATGCCCGCGACCTCGTCATCCACGACAACGACCTCGTCGTCGCCACCTACGGCCGCGCACTCTGGATTCTCGACGACCTCTCACCTCTACGCCACGCCAGCCCGCAAATCGCGAATGCCGACGCCGCGCTTCTGCGCCCAGCCACCGTTACTCGCGTCCGCTGGGACAACGACCAGGAAACTCCGCTCCCGCCTGAATTTCCCGCCGCGCAGAATCCGCCCGACGGTGCCATCTTCTATTACGCGCTGAAATCCGCGCCGAGCGCCGATATCACGCTTGAAATTAAGGACGCGCAGGGAAATCTCATCCGCCGCTTTTCGAGCGCCACGCCCCCGCCCGACACGGTCGTTAAAAATGTTCCCGATTACTGGTTTGGCCCGCAATCACAGCTCCCCAAAAATCCCGGTCTGAATCGCTTCGCATGGGATTTGCGCTTCGAGGCTCCACCGGCCCTCCAATACAGCTACTACGGCCAGCCGCTCAAATATCTCGAGTACACGCTTTCCGATCACGCTATCCCTGGCGAAACTCCGCGCGAACAAGTCCTGGGGCCAATCGTTCCTCCCGGCCAATATGAAGTACTCCTCAACGCGAACGGCCAGACCGTTCGCCAGACTCTCACCGTTGTTCCCGATCCGCGCGTCCACATCGCTCAAGCGGATTACATCGCGCAGTATTCCGCCGCGAAGCGCGCCGATAGCGGCCTGCGCGCCAGCTACTCCACTTTCCAGGAAGTCGCCGCGCTGCGCGAAGCGGTAGGCGAGCGAGA
>DATNKB010000415.1:0-3011 GCA_035603595.1 Candidatus Dormiibacterota bacterium | reverse complement strand
CCAGGGCACGCAAATCCACATCGAGATTCCCGAGTTGATCACGACGGAACACGTCCTCGGCTAGTCAGCAGAGCGCAACGTTAGCACTGCGATTTGACGTCCGGCTCGATCCACTTTGCCTTCGCCTCCGCCGACGCGATTCGCTCGCGCGAGTAGGATTCGTAGATCAGATTCTTGTCGCTGCAGCGCTCGACCACTGAATTTACCAGCGGCACGAGACCGCCTTGCCCCTCGCGCAGTTCAGCCACGAGTTTCCCTACGAATTCCGCAGGCGTGTACGAGCACGTTTCGAACCGGCGAACCACATCCTCGATTTCTTCCTCCGTGCGGTAGTGCGGCGCGTCGGACATTTTGCCTCCCAAATAAAAAACGCCCGGGCGCATGGCACCCGGGCGTTCGATTTGGCTCTCTCAATATTGTATGAGGTTCCCGGGCTACCGTCCACCGCGAATCCAAGAGCTGCCGAAGGCAGGAGCATCGATTTTCTGGCCTCCCAGCATCGTAACAGCGTAGAATGCGCAGCATCTGCCGGGTCCGTCATTCAGCCGGTCGGCAAAAATTCCGGGGTCATTCATCGAATGAACGACGAAACAGAAAAAAGTAGTGCGTCTTCGGCCATAGTTCTCGCCATCATCGTGATTGGCGTCGCGATTTATTGCGCCGCATATGGCCTGCAGACGCTTGCCTGGTACGAGGGGCATCACTGGACGAAAGAAAATCCGTGGCTTGCGGACGTCCCGCAGCCCCTGCCCGCCGCTCAGTCTGCCGTCGCCAAAGGAAACCTGGTCAAGGCTTTCAATTACCAGTTCACGGCTCCTTGGACCGGGAAGACTACGCAGACCCCTTCGCTGACGGGCGTCGTGATTCGCTTCGATTCGGGCCAGGCAATTTTCTTCTACGATCCCGAGACGCTGCTCGATTCTTTGCGTCAGATGAAATCGTCGAGCCCGTTGCAATATCAGAAATTTGTGAATGTATTTTCGGATCACCCCATTGAATCGAATTATGGGCTCTATGAGGCCGTGTATGGCGCCGCACCGTCGCAGCTGTCGCCGATCATGACGAGCCGCGATGCTTTGCGCATGAACGAGCTGCTGATTTGGAAGCTGGGATTCGGGATCGATGCGCGGGGCGGGCTAACCTCGTTTACGTGGGGACCGAATCGAGGCTTCCAGTTTGGCGATCCTGCCAAAGGGCCGGTTGCTCTGCGTGTCTTCAGCGATCGCGATCAGCAGTTCCGTTTCATCTTTGTCGTGGCGCCGAACGCGAGCGGCAAGATCACGCAGGACGATATCGCCGGTATCATCGCTTCGTTCAAACCGGTTCCAATCCTCGATCGGTAGAATCCCGCGGCACCATGAATTAAGCGCGGGCGGCCGCGCCTGAGGCGTTCAGCACCTTTTGGTAGTAAGCCTCGTATTGAGGAATTACGTCGTTCGAGCAGTATTTTCGGCGGGCGTTGATTCGCGCTTGCTGGCCCATGGCTCGTCCGCGATCGGGCATGGTCAAAATCTGCAAGGCGTATTTTGCTCCGGCGGCTACGTCGCGAGGCGGAATCAGGTAGCCATCCACGCCGTTCGTCACGACTTCGGGTAGTCCGCCGACGTTGGACGCGATCACTGGAACTTCGCAAGCCATCGCCTCGAGCGCGGCGAGACCAAATGATTCCGAATCGCTTGGGAGCAGAAAGATGTCGGCGAGACCCAGCTTTTCCTGGACGACATCCTGCTTGCCGAGGAAAAACACATCCTTCGTGAGCCGCTTCTTTCGGACGATAAATTCTGCCGCTCCGCGATCCGGGCCGTCGCCCATCAACACGAGTTTTGCGGGGATTTTTTCGCGCACGAGCGCGAATATTTCCACCACGTCCGTCACTCGCTTCACCGGACGGAAGTTCGAGAGGTGCATCAGAATTGGCTCCCCATTGGGCGCCCATTTCGCTCGCGCCGCCGCATCATCGCAGCGCTTGTAGAGGTCGCAGTTCACGAAATTCGGAACCACCTCGATCGGCCGCTTGATCTCGAAGTCTTTCACGGTCAGGTCGCGCAGGTAATTCGAAATCGCCGTGACTCCGTCGCTCTGCTCGATCGAAAATTTCGTAATCGGCAGATAACTGCGGTCGTGCCCGACGAGGGTGATGTCGGTTCCATGCAATGTAGTAATGAACGGCAGCTTGCGGGGAGCCGCCATCATCCTGGCGAGTAGCGCACTCACCGAATGGGGAATCGCGTAATGCACGTGCAGCAAGTCGAGCGACGCGGATTCCGCCACTTCATACATCTTTGTGGAGAGCGCGAGTGTGTACGGCGGGTGATCGAAGAGCGGGTACGATGTGACTTCCACTTCATGAAAATAAATATTTTCGTGCGGCGTGCTCAGGCGGATCGGCATCGCGTAGCTGATGAAATGAATTTCGTGACCGCGGGCGGCGAGCTCGATTCCGAGTTCAGTGGCCACAACACCCGACCCGCCGTAAGTTGGATAACATGTGATCCCGATTCTCATGGGCCCTCGATGATAGACGGAGCTTTCAAACCCGGCAACCGGCGCATCGCCAGGCGTCCGCTACCAACTTGAATTCAGTACGGTTACTTGCGCCAGCACGATGGCGAATGCTAGCCTTCCTGCTCCTAATTAGACGAGCCAAGCGTTCCGACGGTGCAGGGATTTCGGGCTAGGTAGCCTTAGGAAAGGCATGTTAGAGGCGGGTGCAAGAGGCAGCGGAGCCTTGCCGCTCGATAAGAATTGACACCCTACTGATATGAAACCTTCGGCAAAAGCGATTGCAATGGCAACGAGAGAACTGCGCGCTCGCCTCAGCGAAACGAATACCGCTAAGCAGTTTGGATTTGTACTCGCAGATGCAGGTCCTGGCCGCGTCAAGATGAGGATGAGGGTGGACGAGCGCCACTTGCAGGTTCACGGAGTGGTGCATGGCGGGATTCTTGCGGCGCTGGCCGACACGGCTGGTGGACTCGCGACCTACATGGCATGTCCGCGAGGCACGCGAG
>DATNKB010000414.1:0-22097 GCA_035603595.1 Candidatus Dormiibacterota bacterium | reverse complement strand
ACGTGGCGAAGAATCGCAGCAAAGCGAGGGTCCGAGCGCAACGAGTCGTAAATCGGATCCACTTTCAAGGCAACCAGGCTTGGCGAGCGGTTGGCCACGGCCTTATTAAGCCAAGCGAACGCTTGGTCTTTGTCATTGAGGCCGATGTAGGCGAGTGCAATGGGAAGTGGATCGAAAGGCTGTTGCCCCGACATTTTCTTCGCGCGTTTGAGTTCGCGCTGCGCATCCGCCTCCCGGCCGGCCCGGCCATATACGTAGGACAGCAATGCCCGGCTCCACTCGTTGTCGGCCCTGCGCTGCCATTCTCCTGCATCGGCGATCGCTTCTGCGAATTTTCCTTGTTCGACGTACGCGGACATCACCATGTGGGCGCGTGAAAATCCCGGCTCCATATCCAAAACCGCGCGAAACTGCTCGATGGCGCGTTCATACTGCCGCGAAAAATACAGAAACATTCCGTTGTCGGTCGCCACAATCAGCGAAAGTGGATCGAGTTTTCGCGCGCGTTCCATCTCGGAAAACGCTTCGTCGAAGCGCCCTTGCGATGCAAGGTTCTCAGCGTACCAATGGTGCGCTGTCGCGTAATTCGGATCCAGTTCGATGGCGCGCCGATATTCCTTCTCGGCCGTCTGCCAGTCCCAATCGTAATTTTGGGCGATAACAGCAAGCGACACGTGGGCTTCGGCGAGTTGTTCGTCGAGCTGCAAAGCCTTCAGCGCTGCAGCCCGCGCCTTTGGTATGAATTCAGCCGGTGGAGCAAGAGTGTACCCGCTTGTCAGCGCGTACGTATCGGCTAGGCCGGCGTAAGCGAGCGCATACTGTGGATCCTTCGCGATCGCCTGATTGAAACATTCGGCGGCCCGCTCGAAGCCGTCGGGGGTTCGCTTATTCCAGAAGTAACGGCCTTTCAGGTAAAGGTCGTAAGCTTCGTAGGATTTCGGTGAGGGAGCCGCCGACGCATGCACGGTGTTAGCCAACTTGTGCTCACCCAGCGTCTGCTGAATGGCGTCGGAAATTTCTTGCGCGATCTCGCCCTGAAGCGAAAGCAGGCTATTCGGCGTGCGGTCGTATTGTTGTGACCACACGTGCGATTGATCCTTCGTCTGAATCAGCTGCGCGGTAATCCGCATCTTGTCGGCATCACGCCGGACGCTCCCTTCGAGGAGATACTGTGCTCCCAGGTCGCGACCAATCTGGTCCATTCGCTCCTTTGTGCTCTTGTAGCGCATCACCGATGTGCGTGCGATCACGCCGAGATGCTGCGGATCGGTGTGGCCCAACTGCGCGATCATTTCCTCGGTAAGACCGTCGCTGAAATACTCCTGCGCCGAATCACCGGTGAGATTTTCGAACGGAAGCACAGCCACCATCGCGCGTTCGCTATTCGCGGTTCGCGGTCGGGCAGGAGAGCGCGACGATCGAATGCCCACTATGATGCAGACGAGCAAGAACAGCGAGAGAGCGACGACGGCAGTACCACGCGCAGACGCGAGCGGCGGCATTGTTTGCGAAGCTTTTGGCCTGGCGATGTCTTTAGTCTGGGCTCGCGATGCGTCATCTACCCCTGGGTCGGGCAAATCAGCAGCTGTCCGCTCCTCCACTTCAACTGGTGCGACGAAGCGATAGCCTAACCTCGGCAGCGTTTCTATATAGCGCGGCTCGCTAACAGAATCGCCCAGCACCGCGCGCAGCTCCTTCACCGAATTGTTCAACCCGTGCTCGAAATCGACGAACGTCTCCGAGGGCCACAGTTGCCGGTGAAGTTCTTCGCGGCTCACCACGTCGCCGGCGCGGCTCAGCAGCAGGTTCAACACTTGCCACGGCTGCGGCCGAATCTTCAGGCGCAAGCCATATTTATAGAGTTCGCGCGTTCGGTTGCGCGATTCGTAGGGGCCGAATCGAAAGGTAGCAGGCTGGGGTTCTGGCACTGTAGCTCACCGCGGGGCGAGTCGCCATTCTGCGCCGTATCGCGCACCTGTCGCAACAATAAAGTTACCGGAATAAGTGGTTTGCACCCTTACCTTGAAATTATCGCGATCTTACCCGGCGCGCATTGACCCTCTTGCGCGTTCAGCCTACAAGCTTGGCCCAACAGGAAAATACAGTTGCCGGCCGCCTACCTTTCAATCCCAAGGCTGTCTGCATCGGCTGTTCTACGGAGGAAGTTGATGAAACACCGCCGCCAGATTCTGCATTCATCAGTTTTGATACTAAGTGCGACCGATTCTTGGCGCGCGAGTGCCGCCCTATTCCTTCGCCTGAGCACCCTTGCCATATTCTTCTGTTGCATCGCACCGTCGCCCGCGCACGCCCAGACCGACACTGGGACGCAGCTTCCTTGCCCCGTGATGACCGGCGTCAACCTCACCGGTGACTACCGCAACAACGCGCGCTGCAATCTTAATGCGGCCGTGCAGGTCTCCACCTCTGGCACATTTCTCAACCAGGATGACGGAACCATCCTGGTCGGCGACGACCACCAGCCACCCGTCTTCTTCGGCGCGCTCGTCAATGTCGGCAAGTTCACCAACAACGGTAGCATTATCGTCGAGCCCACCACAGGTGTGTTCGACAACGCCGGCACATTCAGGAATGGCTTGGGGAGAATGACCAACTTCAATACGGCCATCAACGGCGGTACGTTGATCAACGCAGGCGGAGGTTTCCTGGATAACCGCGCTGGCGGCACGTTTAGCAATTTTGGTACGTTGACCAACTCAGACCCGATACTCAACCCCGGCACCTTGATTGAGAACGCCGGCACGATGACCAACGAAGCGGGCGGAACATTGACGAATCTTAAGGGCGGCTTCATTGAGAACCATGTCGGCGGCGTGTTTGACAACAACGGCCACATGAACAACAACCTTGACGCCATGCTCCTCAACGGAATGGGTAGCACATTCAATAATCACAACGACCTTGAAAATTTTGGCATGATCAACAACGCCGCAGGCGCCATGCTCAACAACACCTTCGTGCTCAACAATAACGGCGGAGCCACGTTCGCTAACGACGGCACCTTCACGAATGCCGCCTTGTTCGTGAACTATTCCACGGTCACCAACACTGGCAACCTGCTGAACCAATCCACCGGCACAGTCAATAATTTGGGCACCATCAACAATTCCGGTGGCCTTGGAAACTCCGGCGGCTTTCAGATCGGCAGCGGTGGAGTCCTCAACAACACGGGCGCAATCGGCAATTCGCTCGGCGGCGGATTCGCTGTTCTGAATGGCGGCACCTTCAACAATTCCGGCTCATTGCTTAACGATTTTCTCTCCACTTTCAGCACTGCCGCCGGCAGCACCGTCGTGAACACCGGCTCTATGTCGCTCGCCGGCCCCAGCGTCAATATCGGCGGCAATCTTCGCAACGACGGCTCGATCATCCTGGTGCCCGGGCCCCCGTTCGGCGACCCGGCCATTTCCACTCCAGCTCCCAACCTGTTTGTCACGTCCACGGGCACGCTGAGTGGAACCGGCGCAGTAACTGGCGTCGTCGAGAATCAGGGCACCATGCGCCCCGGAGATTCGCCCGGCGCCTTTACGATCAACGGCTCCTACCTGCAGGATGCCCAGGGCACGCTCGACATTCTGCTCGGCGGCACAGGAGCAGGCGAGTTTAGCCAACTCATCGTCAATGGAAACGCCGTGCTCGATGGCACGCTCGACGTCGAACTGTTCGGCGGTTTTGATCCCCAGTCCGGCGAGATATTCGAAATCCTCAGCGGAAATATCAGCGGCGCATTCGCGAACGTTCTGTTCCCAACCCTCTCCGACGGCCTCTTCTTCAAACTCGACCAGGAAAAGAACGGAATCTTCTTAGATGTACTCACCGGCACCGGCGGCGGCGGCGGAACTTCAATGCCCGAACCGAGCAGCCTAATGCTCCTGGCCGCAGGCTTTGCGGGTCTCCTCAGCGTCCGCGCCCGATCGAGACGCGCAGCGTGAGTCCGCTGAACATCCGGCCCTGATTCTCTGCGCCGCCGCAATCGGTCTGGAAGAGCGTCCTCTCCGGCACGCCACGCTTTGCGTCTGTAGCGCGGGTCTTCCGCGTTTTTGCGTCCCGATGCTTTTTCGGGGAGACCCGCAGCCGTCGACTTAACTTGGGCTACAGCCGAGGATCAACGGGCTCGCTCTCGAGCGCAAGAACTCCGAAGACGCACTCGTGCGCGCGGCGCAGGGGCTCATGGCGCACGAATCTTTCTAACGCCTCAATGCCGAGCGCAAACTCACGAAGAGCTAGCGATCGCTTCGTTGCAACTCCGCGACTACGGAGCCGCTCTAGATTTTCCAGCAGCAGATATTCGGGACCGTAAATGATTCTCAGATATTCTCGTCCGCGACACTTGATCGCCGGTTGAATCAAACCGCGCCGGCCGCGAGCAACGAAATCCAGTGGCTTTAGTACCATCCCTTCGCCGCCGCGGGCCGTCAGTTCTTCCCACCAGCTTGTCGCCTCTTCCACACTCGCAGCCTCCGTCACATCCACCTGTTTGTAGGGTGTCGCAACTAAGAGACCGTCACCCGCCTCGCAGATCTCTGTTAGTTTTTCCATGTGCCACGCGTGATTGCGTTCGGTGTAAACGTGGCCTTCACTCGCCAGCAAATGAAACGGAGCTACTTTCAGGTCGCTGACAGAATCCACTTTCCAGCAATAACGCCTGTAAGACTCCACGTATAGATTCACTGCTTCGAGGCGCTGCTTGCACCGATCGAGGAGACCGAGTACGTCGTCTTGTCTCAACGCGGTCTGCTCTAGCAAGGAAACGGTCTCAGCGAGGGATGCCTTCGCCGCCGCTCCCACAGAAGCATATTGCTGTCGCAAAAGTTGCTGAGCCTTGGCCGACCATGGCATCAATTCCGCATCGAGACAGAACCACTTTGTCTGAAACTCTTCCCAGAATCCTGCTCTGGAGAGCGCTCCGTGAATCTTCTCAAGGAATTCTCGCTCGGTCGCTCCGTCGTCGAAAAATCTTCTGCCCGTGCGCGTGTAGCAGATTCCGATTCCTTCGCCAATGACTCCGAACCTCTGACGAGCTGCGTCCTCATCGCGGCAAACGATTATCACGGCACGCGAGCCCATGTGTTTTTCTTCGCATATAACATGAGGAATGCCTTCGCGCTGGAAATATCCAAAAGCTTCAGATGGATGCTCCAGAAGTCCTGGTCTCGTCGTCGTTTCCGTGGGCGACATCGTCGGCGGCAAGTAAATCAACCATTTCGGATTTGCCGCGAACCGACTCATTACCTCCAGAGCTGCCAATGCGTTCTCTTCCCGGATCGTGACGTTGTGATGCAACCGGGTCGTGACGATGCGCTTGCCAATCACATCATCGATATCAAGCAAATCGTCATGCACTTGTTGAGACGTAAGATCAGTGCTTGGTTCTGCGACGCCCGCCAGAGGTCTTGCTGGTTGCGCATAAGTCGCTCGAGCCGCTACGGAAACAAGCTCTTTCTCGGGGTACCGCACTGCAGTTAAGCTCCCGCCAAAAACGCACCCCGTATCGATGTTGATGGTCCGATTCAGCCACTCCGCTTGTGGCACCGGAGTGTGGCCGTACACCACCATCGCCCTCCCTCGATACTCCGCTGCCCAGTTGTATCGGACCGGCAAGCCGAATTCGTCGGTCTCGCCTGTCGTCTCCCCGAAGAGCGCGAACTCACGCACTTTGCCCGAACCTCTTCCTTGCATCTCTTCCTTCATGCCCGCATGCGCGACAACCAGCTTTCCGTCGTCCAGAACGTAGTGACTTACCAGTTCGTCGATGAATTCGGACACTGCGGAGTGAAATTCTGGTGGTTCCTTTTCGAGTTGCTTCAGCGAATCTGCCAGCCCGTGTGTCAGTTGCACGTCACGGCCGCGGAGCTTCCGCATTAGTTTCACATCGTGGTTACCGGGCACGCACAGAGCTGTTCCCGCTTCGATCATTCCCATCACAAGACGCAACACCTCAGGAATTTTGGGTCCTCGGTCCACCAAGTCGCCCAAGAACACAACTTTCCGTCCCTCGGGATGCTTTACGTCATACCCCGAAGCCCCCTCGCCGTTGGCTTGCCTACTGACAGAATATCCAAGCTGGGTCAGCAGATCCTTGAGCTCGTCAAGACATCCGTGGATATCACCGATAATGTCGAACGGGCCGTGCTCCTGTTTGAGGTTATTCCAAAGCGGTTGACGCTCGATTTCTGCCGCATCGACATCCTCGGGCGATTGCAGTACATGAACCCTTCGGAATCCTTCGCGTTCTAGTTTTCGTAGTGCATTGCGCAGCTGTCGGCTCTGTTGACGAACTACGTGCGGCCCGAAATTGCGGTCTGACCGGTCGCGGTTTCGTTCGTGGCAAAGTTTCTCGGGCAGATCAAAGACAATAGCAACCGGGATGCAATGATACTGGCGAGCCAGCGCAATGATCGGCTTGCGTGCCTCCGGTTGAACGTTCGTCGCATCGATCACTACCAGCTTTCCAGCAGCGAGCCGCTTTGAAGCTATGAAATGCAAAACCTCAAATGCGTCGTTCGTCGCTGCCTGGCTAGTTTCGTCATCGCTCACCAGACCACGACAGAAATCGGAGGAAAGCACCTCCGTCGGCCGGAAATGCTTCCGGGCAAAGCTCGACTTACCAGATCCCGACGGACCCACAAGTGCCACCACTGCGAGCTCCGGAATTGACAATTTCATATACGCGTGAAAATCCCCATCTGCGTGGGACTGCCTACCTGTAGATCCTCAGGCCCGACCGGCAGGAAGCGTACCTCGTATCCGAACTTCTCGGAAACCGCGCCGGCCCAGGTTTGAAATTCTGCGCGAGTCCATTCGAAGCGATGGTCCTTGTGCCGCAGTTTCCCTGCTGGAAGCATCTCGAATTTGACGTTGTACTCGACGTTGGGTGTTGTCAGCACGACGGCTTGCGGCCTCGCGAACTCAAAGAGAACTCGCTCAAACGCTGCCAATCGCGGCGGATCTTGGTGTTCAATCACTTCCACAACCGTGGCCGCGTCATAACCCGCAAGCCGTTTGTCTCGATAGGTCAGCGATCCGTGAAGCAGGCGAATCCGTTGCTTTTGAGTACTCGGCAAATCCTCGAGCCGCAATTTTTGCGATGATACTTCGAGAGCTCGATGCGATACGTCCATGCCGACAATTTCCGTGAAGGCTTTATCCTTTAAAAGCTCTCGCAGAAGCCTCCCTTCACCACATCCTACATCGACGATGCGAGTCGCACCGCTGCTACGCAACGCAGCTATAACGGAACCAATCCTTTGCTCAGCCAGACTGATCGGCCGCTCTATGGCTTCTTCTTCACCAGCGCGAATTTGAGCTGATTCGTCTATTTCCGGCTCCTCCTCTCCGATTAGACGATCTAGTGCCTCTCGCGCCAGGCGCTTCTGATGCTTTAGATATCGAGTGGTAATCAGCTCACGCTCCGGATGTTCGCGAAGCCAGCCTTCGCCATGACGCAGCAATTTTTCTACTTCTGCATCCCCCACCCAGTAGTGTTTGTCGTCATCAAGAACCGGGATCAGCACGTAGAGGTGCGTTAGCAGATCTCTCATTCGGGTGTTCGCCCGAAGCGTCACGCTGAAATACCGGCTCTCTTCCCACTCAGGGAATTTCTCGTCGAGCGCATGACGCGTGGCAGTCACCTCGTAGCCGAGCGGCTCAAAGAGGCGCCGCAGCAGATCTTCTCCGCCCCTACAAGGGAGAACGCTCATTCGCGCTTCCAATGGAATCCGTGATTCCGCTAGTTCCTGGCGTTCCTTGCTTTTGCCCGACATCGCCGTGCCAAATGTTCGAGCGATAGCGACGCTGAGGAATGATGACGCGGCATATGGCCGATCGTTTACATACTGCTCAAGCGAATACCCCTCACCGCTCGGGCCGTGGCGGCCACGCACCAGCCCGACAGGATCAATCTCAAGCAGCAACGCGGCCGTACATCGTTCAGGTGTCGCCTCCGGGTAAAAGACATGTGTCTTCCCAAAGGCCTCCTCACGCGACTGCACACGAAGCGGACTCTTATGCAGCAGGTAACCCAGGTCGGTAGCCGACTGTCCCGTATATGAGATGGTCAAAATCATTTTCAATCCGCCTCCCGAGCGGCTGCCATCTCTAATTCAAAATGGATAACCCATGATACTTACCTGCTTAACCAACTCCAATCATTACCGCGCGTCTCGTAATCGAAGAAATCCTCAGCCAGTCACCCGTTCCCCACGGCCCTACGCAGGTCCACGGTTTACACCCGCCCGAAACCGTGCTACCATTGCCCGTTTTTATATGATGACGCAAACGTTACTATCGGCCGCCGCTCCGGCTTCTCAGGGACACCTTCGCCTCTCTGCTCGCTTCGCCCGACGAACTCAGTGCCACAGGTCTGCCCGCTCTAGCGGGCGTCTAATCGCAAATGCCGATGCGTCCAGCATCGGCATCCTGAGCGACCAACGGGAGTCGAAGGGTCTCTCTTATCGCTCTCCTCTGCGCCACCAACGTCCTCAGCTTCTAATCGCAAATCTGGAATTAGAATTCCACCTAACTCACACAAAACTCAGCACACTAAGAAATCCTAATCGCAAATTTTCGCCGTTTTTTGATTCTTGTTCGGCTCTAGATTTCTGCTTACTCGTCACCCGTCACTCATCACTCGCCACGGTGCTTTTAATGCACGGTGGCGCGATTAAAACTCAGCGCAACCCATTTAAAAGCAACAACTTGCAAATTTCTAATAGGCGGCAAACGGGGGGTCTAAGAACTCGCGAACCACAGGTCAGCTCCCAATTAGGTCAAACCGAATCGCATTCCAGCGTAGAATCGCGCGGACCTCAAGAGGAGGTGGCGTGAAAATGCTCGGACGATTATGTGTTGGACTGATGTTGGCGATTCTTGGCGTCCATTTGCAGGCGCAAACACCGGAACCGCAGAAGACTGTAACCGGCAAGCTCGGCCGCGTTATGGCGATAGGGGGAGAATCGACGGGTTGGGCCATTCAACTTGACTCGGAAACGAGCATTGACGGGAAGCGAGTGGATTCTCTCGAGGTTGATGATTCCAACAGCGAAAGATTGGAAAAACTGGTGGACAAGCATGTCAGGGCGACTGGCACGCTTTCCCATCGCAAAGGAGTGGAGACGGGCGAGCGGCTCGTTCTTGTGGTCTCCTCGATGAAGGAAGTGAAGGCTACCAGCCAATCAGAATCAGCAAAGGCGGTTGCTTTCAAGCTCACAGGTACTGAATGGCTGCTGGAAGATTTGGGTGGTGCTGGAGTGATAGACAATGTTCAAGCGACGCTCACTTTCCCGGAAGCCGGGAAAACCGCAGGGAAGGGTTCGTGCAACCGCTTCTTTGGTCCCGCAGAGATTACTGGAAGCGCGATCAAATTGGGTCCTCTAGGCTCGACGCGAATGGCTTGCCCAGAGGCGGTGATGAATCAGGAGACACAATATCTTGATGCTCTCCAGGCAGCCGAGCGTTTCGAGTGGAAGGCCCCGTATTTGTTGATTTACTGCAAAGGCTTCGAAAAGCCGCTGCGCTTCACGAGAATGAAAACCCCGAAACCGGCAACGCCGTGACGAATTAATTGCCCAGCGTATATCCCCAAATGGATTAACAGCTCTGGCGATTCCTTTTGACGCGAGCGTGATGCTAAGAGGCGTTCGCTGCAGGGAGGCCGACGCGCTTCAACAAATCCTGGAAACGGGGCTCGTTGCGCAGGTCATCCATGGTTGGATCTATGTGCAGATAGATGAGCCAGTGCGAATGCTCTTCGTAGGATTGCTCGAGGCAATCGAGGGCAAGGTCGTTTTCACCGAGACCGATGTGGATTCCGGCGAAGAAGTGTGGCGCGACGTATTTGCACTTGGCGACGCTGGTGAGGTCGTCGAGGATCTGTAAAGCTTCTTTTGTCCTCCCAGCCTTTCCGTAAGAATGTGCCAGCGCCGCGCGCATCAGAGGGCTACCGCCTGACAGGGTCACTGCCTTCTCACCTGCGGCGATGGCCAAGTCGGAGCGACCTGTTGTCATGTAGAGCAGGCCCAGAACCCAGTAGGTGACGGGATAGTTCGGATCGAGTTCGACAGTTTGCAGAAGGTGTTCGAGGGCTTCGTCGTATCGCCGGGCCAAATAGTAGTCCCGTCCGATTGCGACGTTGATAATGAGGGACAAGGGATCGAGCGTCTGACTGTTTTTTATCTTGGCGATCGCTTCTGCGTGGCGGCCCATGGTCATTACGTATTCGGCGTGCCAGTGGTTGGCAGTCGGGTAGTTGGGATTGAGTTCGAGGCTGCGTTTGAATTCCTTCTGAGCTTCTGGCCACTGCCAATCGTGCAGCCACAGCACTGCTGCCAGAGGCGTGTGGGCTTCCCCGAGATCCGGGTCGAACTGCAGAGCCGTCAACGCGGCGGCTTTGGCTTTCGGGAAGGCGTCCTTGGGCGGGAGATAGCTATTCCATCCGAGGAGGACGTAGGAATCGGCCACGCCCGCGTGGGCGAGCGCGTAAGAGGGGTCCTTCTCGACCGCTTGCTGAAAATATTCGATCGCTTTGTAGAAACCTTCTTCGGTCCATTTGTTCCAGTGATGGCGGCCTTTTAAATAGATTCGATAAGCTTCGGGATCTTCGGTCTGGTGCCTGGTGAGCTTTTTTTTCTGCGCGTGGGTGAGCTGCAGCTTCAACTTTTCCGATATCTCGTTAGAAATGTCGTCCTGGATTGCAAAGATGTCGCCGGATTTGCGGTCGTATTGCGCGCCCCACAATCGAGAGCCAGTGGCTACGTCGACTAACTCGGCGCCGATTCGCAAAGAGCCGCCGCTCTGCATCACGCGTCCGGTGAGCACGGCGCGAACATTCAAATCGCGACCGACGGCTTGAGGGTCAATCGCGCGGCCCTTGAAACGAAATACTGTGCTCTGCGCCATTACTCGCAGTTTTGGGACTGTCGCGAGGATATTGATGAGGCTCGCGGTGATCCCGTCGCTGAGGTATTCGTGGTCGGGGTCGTGACTGGCGTTGTCGAAAGGCAAGACTGCGAGCGAGTCGATATTTTTTGAAGCGCGGCGCGCGCGGAGTGCGCGCGTGTCGTCTGTCGATCTGCGCGACATGAGCTCGCCGGTCGAAGATAGGGGGCCGGTGTTTGATGCCGCGGAGGATTGTGAGATTTCGTTCGCGGATCGACTGCCAGAATCGATTTCGCGCTTTAATCGCTGCAGGTCAGCACCCAGGTCAGCGGCGTGCTGGTAACGCTGGTCTCTATTCTTGTGCAGCGCTTTGTCGATGATTTCTTCCAGCCGCTGCGGAATATCGGGATTGATGCTTCGCACCGGAGCCGGAGGGCGCGTCAAAACAGCTTCGATAATCACGCCACCCGTGCCACCGCCGAATGCCTGGCGGCCCGTTGCCATTTCGTAAAGCACGAGACCAAGCGAGAAGATGTCTGTGCGCGAGTCGAGGCCGTCTCCTCGGACCTGCTCTGGCGACATGTAGGAAGGAGTGCCGCTGATGATTCCAACGATGGAATTGGAATCCGATTGACCGTCTTCGGAGTCGGCGCCGGTGATGCCTTTCGGGACGAGTTTTGCGAGGCCGAAATCGAGGACCTTGGCGCGTCCGCGCTTGGTGACAAAAATATTCGCGGGCTTGATGTCGCGGTGAATGATCCCTTCTGCGTGCGCGGCCTCGAGAGCGTCCGCAATCTCGATGCCCAGTTCGAGCAGCTCGTCGAGCGGAAGCGGCTTCCCATGGATATGGCTGCGCAGCGTTTCGCCATCGATGAATTCCATGGCGATGAAAGCGCGGCCATCCTGCTCTCCGATGTCGTAGATGGTGCAAATGCCGGGATGGTTTAGAGCGGATGCGGCGCGCGCCTCGCGACGGAATCGGTCCAGCGCTTGAGGTTGCTGTGCAAGTTTTTCAGGAAGGAATTTCAGGGCTACCGCGCGTTCGAGGCGACTATCCTGAGCTTTGAATACGACGCCCATGCCGCCGGCGCCGAGTTGCTCGACGATGCGATAGTGCGAAATCGTCTGGCCAATCATTGTCTGGCCAACCGTTGTGTCTGACCAATCATGGACAGGCAAGGTTTTTGGCGAGCCGAAAATTTTAAGGCTACAACGTTGGATCGTCGGGACCGGCTTCGGCGAACGATTTTTTTCTTTCCGTTTTGGGCGGTTTGGGCGATGCGATGAGGCTCAGAACGCTCGAGCCTTCCCCGAATGCATCCGCAGCCGCGAGAGGTTCCTGTTCAAGCGTAATGTTCTTATTGCACTGCGTGCAAACGAGGGCTGCGTAAGTGCCGCCATCCGCCTGCCTGAACATATTGCAACGCATGGCGCGTCCGCAACATACGGGAACCCAGATTGTGGAAGCTTTGTCCGCCGCCATCGGCCGCCTCGCGGGATGCGAATGCGGGGGATTATACACTGGAATCCGTTTGCGCCCGAACGGAAGGCGACACTTGTAATGGATTACAGCTTGCGAAGTGCGGGAGGCAGCATGGCAGCGAGCGAGTAGGCGCCTCCGCCTGTTATGAGCATGGCAAAGGCGACGAGCAGTTGCGTGATGGCGTATTCGGCGCCGCCAGCGGAGATGTTGAAGCCGTGCTGCAGATGGACGAGAAAGATGGCGCCGAGCATTATGATGATGACGCAAGCTGCGCCGACGCGAATCAGGACGCCAGTGAGAATGGCGATGCCTCCCGCGAATTGGGCGAGGCCGACGAGGTAGCCGACGATGTCGGGCGCGTGCATGTAGGCGGCGAAGCCGTGTGGGCCTGGGCCGCCAAATGCGCCAAAGAGGATGGCGCTGCCGTGATAAAGGAAGGCGAGAGCGCTGGCGATGCGGATGAGGAGCAGGGCGATGTTCATTTGGGTGGCGGTTGGGGTGGTGGATGAGGGAAGTGCGGGCATGGCGTTGGCCTCCTAAGGTTGTTGTGTACCAGAATTGGGGCGCAGCGCCAAACGATTTCGTGCCGCGCGAGGGTGGAAAGACGAAGAGAGATCCCTCGGCTGCGCTCGGGATGACAGGCAAATTCAAAAGAGCCGGCCCCGCGAATTCCATCGGGACGCGGACAGCGCGCAGGATGCCTTTCGTACCTCAGGACGAGCCGGCGCTACAAAGGAGAAATGTCGGCAGCGTACAGTGATTGGCCGCGAGCGCGAGAGGACGCGCGCTAAGCGAGGGCTAGATTGGGCTCGGCGTTTAGGGTGGCGTCGGCAAAGTCGGCGTTGAGGTAACGCGGGTGGGCGGCGGCGGCGATCATGGCGGCGTTGTCGGTGGAGAGGGCGCGGCTGGGGAAGTAGACGTCAATGGCGCGGCGACGGGCTTCGGATTCGAATGTGGCGCGGAGTTCGCGATTGGCGGCGACGCCACCGGATACGAGAATGGTGCGCGCGCTGTGTAGTTCGGCTGCGGCTAGCGTGCGCGTGGTGAGGTCGTCGACGACGGCGCGCTGGAAGCTGGCCACGAGATCGAGCGTAGCAGGGGAGCAAAGGTGGCGGAGGGCGTCGGCGGTGCGTTCGCCGCGAGCGAGGGCTTGCTGGCGAGTGTCGATTTCGGGCTGCAGCTCGGGATGACGGCGGAGATGGTAGAGCATGGCGGTCTTGATGCCGCTGAAGCTGAAATCGTGCGGATTGCTTTTCATTTTCGGTTCGCCAAAGCGAACGGCTTTCGGATCGCCGTGCGCGGCGAGTTGATCGAGAATAGGGCCGCCTGGATAGCCGAGGGCTAGCATGCGGGCGACTTTGTCGTAGGCTTCGCCTGCGGCATCGTCGCGAGTGCCGCCGATGCGGGCGTAGGAAAATTTCGCTCGACTCGTGTCGCCATTCGATGAGCTCGAGGTTACATGGTAGAGAACAGTGTGGCCGCCCGAGACGATGAGGCAGACGGCGGGCATCTGCGGATGGCGCGCAGCAAGGTGCGCTTCAAGAATCACTGCGTGAACGTGGCCTTCGAGATGATTCACGGCGATAAGCGGCTTGTTGAGCGCCAGGGCGAGAACTTTGCCATAAGTCATGCCGACGAGGAGTGCGCCGGTGAGGCCGGGGCCTTGGGTGACGGCGACGGCGTCGAGATCAGTGAGAGTAATTTTTGCCTGGTCGAGTGCTTCGCGCACGACTGGGACGATTTTGCGGAGGTGCTCGCGCGAGGCTAATTCGGGCACTACGCCGCCGTATTTGCGATGGATATCAATCTGCGAGGAGACGATGCTAGAGAGGATGCGGCGACCATCGGCGACGACTGCGGCAGCGGTCTCGTCGCATGAGGATTCGATGCCGAGGATCAGTTTTTCACGCGCGTCCAATGCGATTCCTTCCTCAGAGGCTACCAATCCATTATCCTAACATACAGGATTCCACGGCTTTCGCGAGTGCGCGAGCTTCGGTAAGATGGAGCGTCGAAACTGAAACGCGCATTCCGCATTGTGCAGCCATCGGCGCGTTTGATTCTTCCAAGCCAAATAAAAAAGGAACTGGACGATGACGGGAAAGCCGAAGCGAGTACGCAAGGCGGTACTGCCGGTGGCGGGATTGGGTACGCGGTTCCTGCCGGCGACGAAGGCGATGCCGAAAGAGATGCTGCCGGTGGTGGACAAGCCGCTGATCCAGTACGCGGTGGAGGAGTGCATCGATTCGGGAATCGAAAATATAATTTTCGTGACGGGGCGGCGCAAGTACGCGATTGAAGATCATTTTGATTCGGTGCCTGAGTTGGAACAGTTTCTTGAAGAACGCGGGAAAGCGAAGCAGGCGAAAATGGTTCGCGAGATCAGCGGCGGCCTTCACTTCAGTTACACGCGCCAGCGCGAGGCGCTGGGATTGGGACACGCCGTGCTGACGGCGCGCGAGCTGGTTGGCGACGAGCCTTTTGCGGTGCTGCTGGGCGACGTGATCATGGATGGGAAGATTCCTGCCACGCGGTCGCTCGTCGAGATTTATGAACAGACGGGTGTGGGCGCGATCGCGGTGGAGGAAGTGCCGCGCGAGCGACTGCATTTCTATGGAATCGTGGACGCAGTGGCGGAGAAGGGAAAGGCGAATCGCTGGGGCGAGCGATTGTTGCGGATCAAGGATCTTGTGGAGAAGCCTGAGCCGGAGAAGGCACCGTCGAACCTGGGCGTCACCGGGCGCTACGTACTGCCTCCAGAGATTTTTGAGTACTTGGAAAAGACCGAGCCGGGCGCGGGTGGCGAGATTCAACTGACGGACGGATTACGGAAGCTAGCTGGGAAAAAGCTGCAGGGGCTGTACGCGTGGATCTACGACGGAAAGACTCACGACGCGGGAGACAAACTGGGATTTTTGAAAGCGACCGTGGAGATTGCGTTGAAGAATCCGCAGTTCGGAGCTGAGTTTCGGTCGTATTTGCAGGGTTTGAAGCTTTGATCGAGGCAACGCGGCCGGCGGAGTTACTTTTTATCTTTTTTTTGAGAGGATTTTTCGCTCGAAGATTTATCAGACGATTTGGTCTCGCTTGATTTGCTTTCCGACTTCTCTGGCTTTCCTGATTTTTCCGACTTGTCTGACTTCGATGAGGAGCCGTCGCTTTCGCTCGATGAGGCTGAGGAACCTTTGCCGGCGTAGTCCGTGACGTACCAGCCCGAGCCTTTGAACTGGATTCCGGCTGCGGAGATCTGGCGTGGCGCGTGGGCGCCGCACTTGGGACATTTCTTGATTTCAGAGGCTGAATGCTTCTCGATTTTCTCGAAGCGATGTCCGCACTTCTCGCACTTGTACTCGTATAAAGGCAAAACGGAGTTCCTCCCCCGCCAACGATGCAGCTTAAGAGAAAATTTTAGCATGATTGTTCTGCTTCCTGCACAAACGCTGCGCAACTGCAACTAGAAGATCAGCACGGGAAGCTTGCCGCGGGGTAATTTGGCGGCGGCTTGCAAAGATGGTGCGCGTAGGCTTAGTCTCGTGAGACGGACAAATGGCCAAGACGACAAAAATAGATGAGCCGGGGGCAGGTTGCCTGTATCTGGTGGCGACGCCTATCGGAAACCTCGAGGACATTACCCTGCGCGCGCTTCGCATTCTGAAGGAAGTAGACCTAATTGCGTGCGAGGACACTCGCGAGACGATGAAGCTGCTGACACACTTCGATATTCAAAAGCGGCTGGTGAGTTATCACGAGCATAACGAGATTACGAGAGCGGCGGAGATCGTGATTGATTTGGAGCAAGGCGCGAAGGTGGCGCTGGTGAGCGACGCGGGTACGCCGGTGGTTTCTGATCCCGGGCATCATCTGGTGAGTCTGTGCTTGCGGCATGGGATTCAGGTGGTGCCGGTGCCGGGGGCTTCGGCGTTTGTGGCGGCGCTCGCGGCCTCGGGGATGCCAATTGAGGAGTTTGCGTTTATCGGATTTTTGCCGTCGAAGCAGACCGAGCGGCGAAAATCATTGCGGGAATTGAGCGGTGAGCTGCGGACTCTTGTCCTGTATGAGGCGCCTCACCGGCTGCTCGACACTCTTGAAGATGCGCTGGAAATTCTGGGCAACCGGCAAGTGGTAGTGGCGCGCGAGGTGACGAAGTTGTACGAGGAATTCATGCGCGGAAGGATCGAAACGTTGCTGGAGGATTTGAGAAAGAAAGCGCCGCGCGGGGAGATCACGCTGTTGATTGCGCCTCCGGATGAGGAAGCTTCACATGCGGAAGGTGGGGCAGGGAATTCGGCTTCAGCGGTGCCGCTGGCGAGGCGCGTGGAGGAAATTGCGTTGGAGCGCGGAGTGGATACGAAGTCTGCTCTGAAGGTGGCGGCGCGGGAGCGCGGGTTGACGCGACGCGAAGCCTATAAGCAGCTTTTGATTACGCGAGATGAAGCGTAGAAACGAATTTCGAGTTTTGCTCGATGGACTGGCACTAAAAAATAAGCGATGCCGCAGATTTCTCCAGCGGAGTTTTACGCACTGCCGCTTCGCGTGCATACGTTTCTTGCCGACATTCCGCTGCACGACGTCTGGGCGGTTGACCTACCTGCGCACAGTGACGGCGTAACCCTTTGCGAATTTCTCCGACGCGCGCGTGGAAACAAATCCGCTGAGATCAATAGATTTCCGCCCGTCGCACGAGCACTTTTCGGGCTTCGATTTTTTCTAGGACGCATTTTTCGCCTCGAGGAGGAGCCTAAGGATGCTGCGTCAGCGTCGTTCGGGAGTCGCCTAACCGCAGAGGATCGTGCTCGTTCTTCTGTTGCGTCGGGAACACCAGAAGGTTTATTCCGCGTTGTCTATCGTTTTGAAAACGAACAGCTGGTTGAGATACAGAACCGGACGGTGCATGCTGCGGCTCTCAGCGCGCTCGTTGAAAGGGACGGTAGCTATCGATTCTACTTTGCGGTTTACGTCTGCCCGCGCACTTGGATTACGCCCTTGTACATGAGCCTAATCGACCCGTTCCGAAGATGGATTATCTACCCGGCCTTGCTGAAAAAAATCCGCGCAGACTGGGATCGGAATATTTGTTCGAATTGAAAATTTCAGCAGGTCCTTTTGCGTTTATTGAGTGCGATGCCGTGCGAACGCCAAGATCGTAAGATTGCGGCTCGGCAAAGGCGCACAGGCAAGAGTGCCTGTGCCACTGAGGAGCGAAACCAGGCAAGAAGCCGCGGAGATACCGATGCTGCAGCGGCGAAAAAATGCAAGTCAGGCTGAAGGGGCGGTGAGATTTGCGAAGAAGGCGTCTACGCGATTCAGGATTTCGGAGGCGGATTGGGCGTGATGGACGGAGTGGCGGAGTTCGGAGCCGTTGCGAACGCCATGAGTGAAGAGGCTGGCGAACTGCTTCATCTTGCCGACGGCGTCGGGCATTTCGGCTGCGATCAGGCTGCGGAAATATCCGGAAAGCAAGTGGTAGCGGTCAAGTTCGGTGGGCTCGTCATAGCGCTGCGTCGCGGTGTATTGCGCGATTTGGCGGAAGATCCACGGGTTCGACGACGCGGAGCGGCCGATCATGACGGCGTCGCATCCGGTTTCAGCGATCATGCGGGCGGCATCTTGCGGAGTGCGAATGTCGCCGTTGCCGATGACGGGAATTTGCACAGCCTGTTTCACATCGCGGATTACGCTCCAATCCGCTGCGCCGCTATATCCCTGCATGCGGGTGCGCGGATGAATGGCGATTGCTTCGATTCCGGCTTGTTCGGCCATGCGCGCAACGTCAACTGCGACGATATTGTTCTCGTCCCAGCCGGAGCGAATTTTGATCGTGAGAGGGATTCGGACAGCGGCGCGAACGGCGCGGAAAAGAACTTCAAGATGCGGAAGATCGCGCAACAAGCCGGAGCCGCCGCACTTCACGACTTTTTTCACCGGGCAGCCGAGATTGATGTCCACATGGTCGAAGCCGAGATCCTCGGTGAGTGCGGCTGCTGAGGCCATCACTTTGGGATCAGAGCCGAAGATTTGGGCGGCGATGGGATGCTCGTCGTCGTCGAAATAAAGATAGTGGAGCGTGCGGGCCGAATTACGAGTGAGGCCTTCAGCGCTGGTGAACTCGGTCATGATGAGGCCGCAGCCGCCTAGGCCGCGGATTACACGGCGAAAAACGGTGTCGGTGACGCCGGCCATGGGCGCGAGAATCGTGGCAGGGCGAATGGCGCGATCGCGAATTGTGAATTCTGGCGGAAACATGGCTAGAGGAGAGTGTCGTCGATCGGTTCGCTGTCTGGTGTACTGCCGACGCGGACTCGACGTCCCGCTGGCCGGTGTGCCGAGGCCGGAACGGCGGAACGCGGAGATGACGCGGGAGCCGCGATTGCATCCGGCGAAACATTTCCACTGAGCGAAGCCGCTGCAGCTGCACGCGCGCGCGGAGCCGCAGGGTATGCCGGTTCGACTCGCGCGGCCGGCAAGACTCCATTGAGCTGAGCGATCAGCGCTTCCTTCGAGCCACCAAAAAAATTATCCACCACCTGCCCGAGCGCTTGGGCGCGGGCCTCATCCGCCGACACGTTCGCTCGATAGGTGTAGGCGCGCCCGACCTTTCGTCGCTCTACCACGCCTTTGCGAGCAAGCCTGTCCATGATGGTCATGATCGTAGTGTAGGCGCGCGGGCGACGCTCGGCGAGCCGATCGCGAATTTCGCGCACAGTTCCTTCGCCCATGGGCCATAGCGTGTTCATGCAGTCGAGCTCGAGCGGCGCGAGGTCGAGAACAGAGCGGCGCGGAGAATGAGTTTTTGGAACGGCGTCAGTCACAGGCAATCGCTTTTCGTGATCAAGTGTTTTTCGCTGCGTCGTCAACGGTAACAAAATTTGCGATTCTCTTGCCTAAATACTTTGCTCCGTGAAGGAGCGCACGCCGGAGCGACGGGTTACGTCCGGTCCATTCATCATCACCGGATAGGGAATCGATCGTGGCTCCCATGGCTGCCATCTTGGAATCGAGGTCGTCGATGAAATTGAGCGCGACAGCTTCGCGCGTTTGGGGCAGGGCGGGAGAACCGAACTCATGCGTGCCGTGGTGGCTGAGAATCAGGTGTTCCACGAGAACGGCGAGAGCAGCAGGGAATCCGGGAATCGCTTTGATTCGATCGCGGACCATCCCTGCGCCAATCATGATGTGGCCGAGCAGGCGGCCTTCGGTGGAATATTCGATGCCGCGGGCGTAACGGAGTTCTTCGATCTTACCGATGTCGTGAAGGACAACGCCCGTGAGAAGCAGATCGGCGTCGAGCTCGGGGTAGTGTTCGGAAACGGCCCGCGCGAGGCCAGTGAGGCTGACGACATGCTCCAGTAGGCCGCCGATGAATGCATGATGCATGGTCATGGCAGCTGGTGCGCGCTTTAATTTGGCAGTGATCGTGGGATCATCGATAAAACTGGTGAGGAGTCGCTGCAGATTAGGATTTTTCATCTGTGCGACAGAGGCACGCAGTTTCGAATACAGCATTTCCACGTCGTACTTGGTGTGAGGCAGGAAGTCAGCCATTTCGTAATCTTGTTCGGGGGAGGGGATCACAGCTTCGAGGGTGAGTTCTTTTTGACCGTTGTAGAGTTTCACGCGGCCGCGGATTTGCACCACGTCGTCGCGCTCAAAGGTGCTTACGATCGGCGTGAAGTTGTCCCACATCTTCGCGGAGATGGTTCCGGTGCGGTCGGAAAGCTCAAGCTGAAGCCAGGACGAGCCCGTCCGAGGAGAAGTGCGAATCTCCTTTTCACGCACGAGAAAGAGGGAAGTGACTGCCTGACCATCCTGAAGGCTGGATACGTAAAGGCTCTTCATCAGGAGTTCAGCTTGGGCTTCATCTTCTTTTTGCCGTTATTTTTCTGCTGAGCGTCAGGCGTAGGCGCAACCTCCTGAATCACGCTTGCTCCGGGGACACCGGCTGAATCGGTGAAACCGGGCTTCACCGTGACATAACTTTCTTCGCGCAGCTGCGCGAGATATTCGCGCATCTGAGGCTGCATTTTTTGCAGGTAGACCCGGTTCATGATTTCGTTTTCTACTTTCGCAACGGGCTGCAGACCAGCCTGGAAGTGATCAACCACTTTGAGAATTTCGAAGCCGGTTTTTGTCTGGATGACTTCTGTAATCTGACCTTTGTCCATTTTGAAGACGATATCTTCGAGTTGCTTGGACAACTGGCCGGGCTCGAACGTTCCGAGGGCGCCGCCTTTGTCTTTTGTGCTGCCTTCCGAATAACGCTTGGCGATTTCGCTGAACTCCTCACCTTTCAAGACGCGATTGCGGTAGTCATTGGCCTTTTGCTCGATGGCTTCGATTTCCTGCGGAGATTTGTCTTTCGTATCCAAGAAAATCTCGGCAAGTTCCACCTGCTCCGGCTTTACGAAATCTTTCTGATGCGCGTCGTAATATTGCTTTACTTCGTCGTGGCCGATGATGATGCGGCTTCCCATTTCGCGGTGAATCACTTCCTGCGTTAACAGGCGATTGCGAAACTGGGATTTGTAATCGTCCCAGGATAATCCTTCGCCCTCGACCGCTTTTTCTAGATCGTCCAGCGACGCTAATTTATTTTGCTTGCGAACTTCGTCCAGCTGCTTGACTACATCGGCCTCGACACTGATGCCTTCATCTTTGCCGCGTTGTATCAGAAGCTGCTGATCGATCAAGTCGCGCAGCAAGTCCTTCTGCTTATCTTTGTACATCGCTTCGACGCGCTCGGGCGGGCAGCCTTGACATTCTTCCGTCACGTCGTGGCGAAGTGCTTGTTCGGCTTTGTCATAATCGCTGAGGGTAATGATGTCGTTGTTGACGCGGGCTACGATTTCTTCGGCGATCGCTCCGTGATGAACGGGAGCTGCGGCAGCCGGGGCGGGAGTGGGCGTCGCCGCCGGAGGAGGCGGAGGCTTCATCACCGTGGATGGCTGTTGCTGTGCGAGAAGTGAGAAGGGAAGCGCCAGCGCGAGAATCGTGAGCGCGAGAACTTGCCAGAACTGCAAAGTGCGAAGTCTCATTTTATTCCTTATAGGCAAAAGTGTAGACCTACGATTGTAGTTGTTGCAATACGTTTCTGGCTGCCACCATCGGGCCACCTGCGTCACCTTTCCAGTCGAACCAAAGGACACCCGTGGGGTCGAGGCGCATCCCGCGGCGTTTTCGCACCAATTTCACGAGGCGTTCCGGCCCCAGCGGCGTGTCGTCGTAGAACTTGATCGCGATTTGGTCTTGCTTGCGGTCAATCGTGGCTACCAGCATTTTCTCCGCCAACGCTTTCAGCACGGCATATTCGAGCAGATTTTCGACAGCGGGCGGCGGAGTTCCGAAACGGTCTGCAAGCTCGCGACGGACTTCGACGCGCTCGGCGTCGGACGTTACCCCGGCAATTCGCTTGTAGATGCGCAGGCGCAAGTTCTCACTCTCGATGTACTCAGGTGGGATGCGGATTTCTTGTCCAAGGTTGAGTGTGGCGCGGCGTTCCGGGGGAAGCGCTTCCCCTTTCCGCTCGGCGACGGCACGTTCCATCATCTGGCAGTACATGTCGAAGCCGACCGCCTCGATATGGCCGTGCTGCTCGCTGCCGAGAAGATTTCCCGCGCCGCGAAGCTCAAGATCGAGTGCGGCGATACGGAAGCCTGCGCCCAGGTCGCTGAATTCCTTGAGGGCGGCGAGCCGCTGGCGCGCGATTGAGGTGAGGGCCGTT
>DATNKB010000413.1:0-2531 GCA_035603595.1 Candidatus Dormiibacterota bacterium | reverse complement strand
GTTCGCAAAATTCGGCGACTTCTTGAAGACCGCTCATCAAGCAGGCGCGGTGGCGGTGATTGGCGGGCAGGGTGGCCGAAAAGCAGAAGGAATGCACCTGACGCACACCGGCGCGCTCGGATTTAACACCTACTACGATATTCCCGTCGTCAGCATGGCCGCCGAAGATCAGGAGCAGATCGAGCGCTACATCAATCGCGGCAAAACGGTGCGCCTGAAAATCAACGTGCAAAATCGCGTGAGCGACGGGCCTGTTCCGTCCGCCAACGTGGTGGGCGAAATTCGTGGCACGCAGAATCCGGAGCAAATCGTTGTCCTCGGCGGCCATCTTGATTCCTGGGATCTGGCATCCGGATCGACCGATAACGGCTGCGGATCTTCCACCACGCTCGGTGCTGCTGAGGCAATCATGAAGTCAGGATTCAAGCCGCGCCGCACGATTCGTTTCGTTCTTTTCACAGGTGAAGAAGAAGGACTGCTCGGTTCGCTTGCCTACACAAAAACTCATCAGAGCGAGATGGCCAATCACATCGCGGCCGTGGTTCTCGATTTCGGGCAGGGGCCGGTGACGGGTTTCCAGATGGGCGGCCACGACGATTTAATTCCCGAAATGCAGAAATTCGCGGGAGCGTTGCAGGCGTTTGGGAAACTGGAAGTGGACGACGAGGTCGAATTTGGAACCGACACGGGTCCGTTCATCATGGAAGGCTTGCCCGGCATCAATCTCAATCAGGATTCACCGGACTACAAATACACCCATCACTCCGCTGTCGACACTCTCGACAAAGTGAAAGCGGATGTGCTCGACCGCAATGCCACCGTGATGGCGCTCACCGGTTTCTGGATTGCCGACCGGCCCGATCGGTTCGCGAGCCCATGGCCCAAGGCAAGGACAGCTCGCATGCTTACTGAAAAACACGACGACGTGTTCTTGAAGCTTTTCGGCCTGTGGCCCTTCGGCAACCTGGGAAGCGACGTGGAAAATCCGAACTAGCGTGCAGTCCCTGGAGCTTTGTAGCTGGTGGTTTTAACCGCGACATTGATAGCAAGCGGGCAGAAGGGCTTTTGCCCGTGAAGCAGGTTTCAGCGAGGGCGTTCGCATGAAACTGAATCGATCGCTTCGAGCCGGCACGGCCGCCGCAATCGTCGCAACCCTGGCTCTTGGGTTTTCTGTGCCCGCGCAAACTACGGCGCAGGAAAACGCGCCCACCGCGCACTCAGCCGGATCGCCGCCGCGCTACATCAACGCAGTTCACGAAAGGCTCAAACCCGGTCGAGATGCAGCCTACGACGGCATGTTGTCGATCATTCGCGACGACTACGAACGATTCAACATCGCTGCCTACTGGATTGAGATGAAGTCGATCACGGGCCCCAACGAAGGCTTCGCCTTAAATCTTGGCGACTCATTCGGTGATCTCGAAAAAATGGGGGCCGGCATGGCTGCGGGTGTTGCAGCCCATCCCGAGCTTGCCGGTCTGCAAGACCGTTTGCTGGCGGAAAATGTTACGAGCGTCTCGAACTTCATTGCCGAGCGGGTGGATGCTCTGGGTTCTCGCGCCGCCACGATCAACTTTGCGAAAATGCGCATGCTTCAGGTGACGGTCTTCCACATTCGTCCGGGCCACGAAGACGAGTTCGCAGAATCCGCGAAGAGCATCGCATCGGCTTACGAGAAAGCCGTGGGCAGTCCGGCATGGGTGATGTATGCGGTGCACTCGGGCGCTCCGGTGCCGTGTTACTTGATGCTCACGGCGCTCAGTTCATTGAAGGACGAAGATGATGCTGCAGCACGCCGCGCACCCGCGATGGAAGCGGCCGGGGCAGCCGTCGAGCAGCGCCTGCAGGAAATCGCTCGGTCGGCTTACGATTCGATCGAAACGAACATCTATGTTGTCAATCCGCTGCTAAGCCACATGCCGTCGGATTTCACAGCCGAAGATCCCGGGTACTGGATGCCAAAAACAGCACCGCCCAAATGACGATCGCACCGGCGCTTTCAGTGGCACAGGCACTCTTGCCTGTGCGTTTTTGCGGCGGCGATCTTTCTGATCATCCGTGGAGCAGCAATCGCACTCCTTGATCGGAAGAGGACAGGCTGAAGCCTGCCCCACCGGAAACTCGAATCGCTCTCACAGGCTGCGCTAACTAATCAGCCGCGCAATCAGAAACGCCGCCGCCGCAGCCAGCCCGCCGACTATCACCGTCTGCAATCCGCCGCGCAGAGGCTTCACTCCCGTGAAGTGTCCTTTGATCGCGCCAAAAACGAAAAGCGCCGCGAGCGTGACCACAACGCTTACCCACAGCGCCGGCATCACTTCCTTCATTAATATGTAGGGCGCGAGCGGCACGAGGCCGCCGACGATATATGACGCTGCAATCGTTCCCGCGCTTCGCGCCGCACGCGCCGGGTCCGGCGCTTCCAGGCCCAACTCGAAGCGCATCATGAAATCCACCCAGCGCTTCTGATTCGAAATGATTGCATCCACCACGGGCGCCATCTGCGCTTGTGATAGTCCATACTCGCGAAA
>DATNKB010000412.1:0-3316 GCA_035603595.1 Candidatus Dormiibacterota bacterium | reverse complement strand
TCCAGAAACTGCGCCTCGGCGATATCCGCCACGCGCCCGTCAATAATCACGCTCGTATCCAGCAGCTTCACCGAATGCTTCATGCTGCGCTCGCTGCCAAAAAGGCCGCCCAACGCCTGCAGGTTGAGCATGTCGCCTTTGTTCGCACCCAGAATCAGCCCGATGTACGCCATCACCAGGAAAATCGCCAGGCTGAAAAATGACCGCGTGCTCTCCGGCATCGACGTGTGCGACAGCACCAGCGTCGTGAAATACGCGCCCAGGATTCCAAGAATCGAACCCGTCGCCGCGCCAATCAGCCGACGCATGCTCGCGCGCCGCAGCCGCACTTCAAACAGAATCACCGCCAGCGCGAATAAAAATCCCGTCAGCGCGCCCGCTTCCCTTGACACGCTGAACGGCCGGAAATGAAATCCCGCCGCCACGCAAATCGCCACGAACACCAAGCGAATCGCCAGCATGTCCCAGAATGTTCCCACCTGGTCGTGCTGCTGCGCGCGAGCCGCTGCGTTGGATTTGTGGGCTGTAATCTCAGAATTTGCTGTGGTGTTTTGCGGCCGGTTGGGTCCGTTAGGGGTCCGTTGCATCATGGCACCTTATGAAAGTATAAAAACGAATCGGTGCGTTTGAAACCTCGCCATCCGATTCACATTTTCTTGCAGCCCGGCTCTATGAAAAGTGTAAGGCGCGCCGGAAGGAAAGTGGCCCGGAATTAGTCTTATGACGCCGTAGTATAGCACCGGCACTCGCAAGCGAGTCAACGCGTGAACTACGTACCCCTCGCCAGAAGTAACCCACAGTCATACGCGACGTGAGCGGTTTACGCGCGCAGCGGTAGCCACGACGACGCCTTTCTCGTCGTGGGTTTTTCTTGCGTCCGCCGTAGGGTGGGTCGGCCGAAGGGTGGGAGCCCCCTGCCTCAGCAGGGGGAGTTGGACTTCAGTCCAGCGAAACACGGTGGAAAAATACGCTGGGCTTCAGCCCGGGCCTTTCGCGCCGCGAGCCTTTCGGTTCTTTCATCCCGACCGAAGCAAAGTGATCTTTCTTGCTTAGGAAGTTTCTCCACGCAACCACCAAATCCGTCGTCCTTCTCGGGTCGGCCGTGGGGTGTGAGCTTGCTTCAGAAGAGAGAGCGCGACTTCAGAGCTTCGTCGCCCCTCTACCCCGAGCCCATCGCGAATTTCCACGCAAATCCCGCCACCAATCCGCCTAGGATCAGCCACGCCGAGTTGATCTGAAACCGCCTCAAGATCAGCAAGCCCGCGATCGCTTCCACCGCCGTGAACGCGTCCAAGATCGCACCCCGCGCCAGTTGCCAGGAAACCGCCGCCATCAACCCCACCGTCACGGCATTGATCGCGTCGAGAAATACTCGTGCCCCCGGGGCCTTCTTCAACTTGGGAATGAGCGGGAAGACAATCGCGATAAAAACAAACGACGGCAAGAACATTCCCAACGTGGCGAGCAGCGCGCCTTGCAAACCGCCAGTCAGGTAACCGACGAACGTCGCCGATGCGAACGCGGGCCCGGGCGTGATCATTCCCGCCGCGATCGCATCCAACAGTTGTTTGTCCGTCAGCCAATGAAGATGCACCACAAAATCCGCGCGCAGGAACGCGAGCAGCACGTATCCGCTTCCGTAGGCTACCGCTCCGATCTTGAGAAATGTCAGGAACAGCCGCGTCATGCTGAACGGAATTGCACCGGCCGCAGCAACCGCGACGGTCGTCAACGTAATCTTCGTCAACGTAGTCCGCGCCCCGGCCGCCGGCAATGGGAAAATGCCCAGAGCCTTCTGCTGGCCTTTCGTCTTCGAATAACCGGCGATGGCCGCCAGCACCGCCGTAACGGCGATAATCGCCACAATCGAAACGCCGCGAAAATAGAGTGCGAGTGAAGCGACCGCCATCAGCGCCAGCCACACTGTCTTAAGAGCCGTTCGCCCCAGGCTCAACAACGCATCGGCGATGATCGCAATCACCATTGGATTGATTCCGTACAAAATCCACTGCGCCGCTGGAAGAGTGCCGTAGCGCACATACGCCCAGGAAAGCGCGAGAATCATCAACATGGCCGGCAAAATGAACAGCACCCCGGCCAGAATCAGCGCCGGCCATCCCGCGCGCCAGTAACCGAGCGCGATCACCGTCTCCGTGGACGACGGCCCTGGTATCAGATTCATGATCCCGAAAAGATCGAGAAAATCCTGCTCCGAAATCCATTTCCGGCGATCTACCAGCTCTCGCCGCATCATCGCGACGTGTCCCGCGGCGCCGCCGTACGCGAGCAATCCGAGCTTCAGAAAAAAAGCCGCCACCTCGCGCAAATTTCCGCGGCCCATGCTCGGCGCAATTGGATTGGTCTCCGCCATTTTTCCGTTGTAGCGCCGGCTTGCCCTGAGACGCGAAGGCATCCTTGCGCGCAGTTTGCGTCCCGGTCGAATTTCGCGTGGCCGGCTCTTTCGCTTTTGCAGTTGCTTTAGCGGGCGCCCGCGCCCCGCCGTTTTGCACAAGAATCTGCGTTCGATTCAGCCCGCGCTAAAGTATCATGTCTGTTCCGTCGCGAAGACCGCAGCCGTTGCTCAATCGCAGCGCAAGCGTACGCTCTCCCGGATTCAATCGACATGAACGACAAACTTCCATCCATCGTAATCGCCGGCCGCCCCAACGTCGGGAAATCGACGCTCTTCAATCGCCTCACCGGCTCGCGCCGCTCGATCGTCACCAACGAGCCCGGAATCACACGCGATCGCATTTATGGCACCGGCCACTGGGATGGGCACCCGTTTGAAGTCGTCGACACTGGCGGCATTGTCCCCGACGACAAAGCCCTCATCCCTGCTGAAATCTTGCGCCAGGCGAGAGTTGCCTTTGAAAACGCCACGCGCGTCGTGCAGGTGGTTGACGGCCGCTCCGGCCTCGTGCCCTTGGACGCCGAGCTGGCCCAATTGCTCCGCCGCGCCGGCAAGCCACCGGTGATCGCGGTCAACAAAGTGGATATGCCGAATCAAGTCGCGATGGCCGCGCCTTTCTACGAGCTGAGCGACGAAGTATTTCCGATTTCTTCAGAGCACGGTTTCGGCGTCGACGAGCTTCTCGATTCGCTCACCGCCGATTTTCCCAAAGGCGAAACATCCGAGGATCGCGCCGATATCAACGTCGCCATCATCGGCCGGCCCAACGTCGGCAAGTCCACACTTCTGAATCAACTCGTCGGCAGCGAGCGCGCCATCGTCTCGCCAGAGGCCGGCACCACGCGCGACATGGTGGACACCGTCGTCGATCGCCAGGGCAAAACCTATCGTTTTCTCGACACC
>DATNKB010000411.1:0-3918 GCA_035603595.1 Candidatus Dormiibacterota bacterium | reverse complement strand
AGCAGCACGCGAGTACCAGAAAATTCTGGATCATCGCGGAGCCGTGACGAATGAAATCATCGGCGCGCTCGCGCATCTCGGAATAGCTCGCGCATATGCGTTGCAGGGCGATACGGCGAAAGCGCGAGTGGCTTATCAGGATTTCTTCGCGCTTTGGAAGGATGCCGACCCTGACGTTCCTATACTCGTCGCTGCGAAATCCGAATACGCGAAGCTGCAGTAAGAGAACGTCCCTGCCGGTACAAATCCCGAACTTTGTTGTGACGTCGCCGGGCGTAGTTCTACGAGCCGGTGGGGACGACTCCTGCACCCTCGATCATCAGAATCACGGTTTTTTCCGGAGCGCGTGTGCGATGAACTACTCCGCGCGGGACTGTGAAGCCCTGCTTGGGCATTAGCTCGACGGTGCGGTCTTCGAGGTCGATGAGGAAGCGGCCGTCGACGACGTAGAAGAATTCGTCTTCGTTATCGTGTTTGTGCCAGTGAAATTCGCCCTGCATGATGCCGAGGCGGACGACGCAGTCGTTCACCTTGCAGAGAGTCTGGTTGTACCACTTGTCCTGGCAGGCTTTGACGAGCGGATCGAGATCGACGAGCTCGAGCGGACCGAATTTTGTGTTCAGATTGATGGAATACGGGGCTTGACTGGCCATGCTTCTCTCCCTTGGCTGCAACGCTCTGCATATTTTATAACCGTGCGGCGCGAGGAAGTAGCGGGAGTGAAGCGGAGAATCATGCCGCGAGAGACAAAGCGGCCTGCGCGGCAGTCCATGAAAGAAGCGACGATCAAGAAATGCCCACGACGGAGAAAGCGTCGTCGTGGCCACCGCAGCTTCAGTGATGGAGTAAGTGTTGGAACGGGTGGAGGATTGAGCCCGAGAGGCCGGCGGAGCTGGGCTCGGCGATGGTGGTGTAGACCAAAACGAGAGTGAGAATGATGACGACGATGCTGACGGCCCACGACACGATGTTGAAGACGCGCGTGTTCACATAATCGCCCATAAGCTCGCGGCGGTTGATGAGGAGCAGGATGAAGATCAGCACTACTGGCAGCCAGACGCCGTTCGCTACCTGCGACATCACCAGGATTTTGAACAGTGGCGCTTTGGGAATCAGGATGATCCCTGCGCCCACAACGATCAGGCCGGTGTAGAGCGAATAGAATGCCGGGGCTTCCTTGAATTTGTGGTCAATTCCCGCTTCGAAGCCGAGGCCTTCGCAGATCACGTGCGCGGTGGAGAGAGGCAAGATTGACGCGGCGAAGAGGGAGGCGTTGAGCAAGCCGAATGCGAAAAGGCCAGCTGCCCACTTCCCCGCCAATGGAACGAGAGCTTTGGCAGCTTCACCGGCGTCGCTGATCGTAGTGAGGCCCTTGGCGTTGAGAGTGGCGGCGCAGCAGATCATGATGAAGAACACGATGGCCATGCAGGAGATGCTGCCGACCAGCACGTCCCACCGGGCATGTTTGTATTGGCGCGGGCCGACTTTCTTTTCGACGTAGCCCGCCTGCAGATAAAAGAATTGCCACGGCGCGATCGTGGTTCCGATCAAGGCCGTGAGCATCAGCAGGTAGTCCGCGCGGAAATGGAACGTAGGCAGGACCGTTTCCCTGGCCGCCAGCAGCCAATCGGGTTTGGCGAGGAAGGCGGAGAGGACGTAAGACAGATAAAACGCGCAGGCTACGAGAAATATTTTTTCGACGCCTCGATAACTGCCGTACACGACGAGCAGCCACACGGCAATCGCAGCGATGGGCACGGAAATGTATTTGCTGATGTGCAACGCTTCTGAGGCTGCAGCGACGCCGGCAAATTCGGCAACGGTGTTACCCAGGTCGACAGCAAGTGCGGCAATCATGACGAAGAACGTGGAGCGGAAGCCGAACTCCTCGCGGATGAGGTCGGAGAGTCCCTTGCCCGTCACAACGCCCATGCGCGCGCACATTTCTTCGGAGACGTAGAGAGCGATCGTCATGGGGATGAGCGACCAGAGCAGCGTGTAACCAAACTGGGCGCCGGCGGTGGTGTAAACCGTGATGCCGCCAGCGTCGTTGTCCACATTCGAGGTGATCAGGCCGGGGCCGACAACGGCGAGGAACAGCGCGATGCGACGGCGGAATGGGCGCACACGACGGTTGATTTCTTTGCCGCGGACTTTGATGCCCGCGAATGTGCGCTCGATTGTGACCCAGGTATTCATTTTTTCTTAGCACGCAGCAATTCGATTTCAGGTCGAAAGAAGCCGGCCGCTCAACTCTTGCAAATGGTGACGTGTGTGAAATTTAGAGCTTCGCGTTCATGCGGCTGACCACATCGTCCACCGTGATCGCGCCAATCGGCCGATTGTCCGCATCAATGACCGTGAGGCCGCGCAGATTATACTTATCGAACAGATCGAAAACTTCCTTTTCGTTTGCGTCCGGGTGCACTGAAACGATGGGCTCGAAACGCAGCTCGTCCATGCGCTGCTCGGAGTTTGCGATTACCAGGCGAGCGATTGGAACGGTGCCGGACAGCGCGCCATAGTGGTTGATGAGGACGATGTTGTCGAGCTGGTCGGGGACGATTTCATTGAAGCGGATGTAGTCGACCACCTCGCCTCTCGTGGCATCTTCACCGACAATCACCAGTTCGGTGTTCATCATGCCGCCAGCCGTGTTCTCTTCGTAGCGCATCAGGGCTTCGACTTCGGTTTTCTCCTGCCCCTCCATTTCCTCCACCACTTCTTTCGCGGTGTCGGGCGGGAGACTGGCAATCAGGTCGGCGGCTTCGTCGGGATTCATTTCTTCGAGGATATCCGCGGCTTTCTCGGGGTCGAGCTTTTCGACCACTTGCGTCTGCAGGCGCTTGTCGAGTTCGGCGATAGCTTCGGCCGCGGTGTCCTCGGGCAGCGAATCGATGATGCCCTGTCGTTCGGCGGGCGACAGCTCTTCCATGATTTCCGCGAGGTCGGCGGGGTGCAACTCGGTGAGCTTTTGGCTGGACATGCGCAGCTTGACGCGGCGTAGCGGGTCGGGCTCGATGAGATTCACGAACTCCCAGCGGATCGAGCGCGGGGGAAGCTTTTTTTCGAGGCGGCGGATGGCCATGGGCGGGACGATCCCTTGCAGCAGGCGGCGAACGGCGCCTTTCACGCCCACATCCACCTGAGTGATGCGCATCTCGACGTTGCCGTTGGTGCGCTGCTCGGCAAGGTCAATATCGTTGACGCGGACCACTTTTCGGCCATTGGTGTCGATAATCTGCTGGTCGAGGAGGTCTTTGCCGACGGCCAGCCATGCCTCATTGGGGTGGAAGAGTTCGAGGGCGGACTCGTCGGTGGTGAGGTTTACGCGGCCCGGAGCGACCGATGCGATCTGGTCGTAGCGCGCGACAATCGGGCGGTACTGGCCGCGGCTCAGCAGAAGGCGGGCGACGCGGTTGGGCTGGTCGGCGGGCTCGATGAACATTTCTTTGACGCGGCCGACGAAGTTGCCGGCCGAATCGAAAGTCTGGGCGCCGAGAATTTCAGTGGCGTGAAGCATTTTGACTCCTTACGCGCTGTGACTGCAGCGAATCAGGGGGCGAACGTGTACCCCGGTCCGTTCGGGCAAAAAAAAAGCCCGGACCGGCGTAGTTCCGGCCACGGGCAGATGCCACCGCCCTCGGTCTATGGCAGGCCGGGTCTCGCCTCCCTGTCCCCACGTATCAGATGGGAGCAGCGATTAAATGCGTCCAGGAAGAAGCAAACCGCGTGCCAGTTGCAGCAAAAACTGCAGCTGGCGCGACTACTTCCCGGTTCCCAATTAGACGAACGCTCTTCCATGGTGCTTGCGCTTGTCCCCGATTGAACTATTAAGGGCGTAGGAAAAATTTGTCAAGCAAAGAGTGAAGGTTTGGCGAGAATTTTGCTTATTTTTGTTTATCGAACACCATATTT
>DATNKB010000410.1:0-13374 GCA_035603595.1 Candidatus Dormiibacterota bacterium | reverse complement strand
GTGCTGCACCGGACTCAAGCTGCCCAGCTTCAGCTCCAGCAAATCGCTGTGCCCCTTGATCACCGTGAGCAAATTATTGAAGTCGTGCGCCACTCCGCCGGCCAGCCTTCCCACCGCTTCCATCTTTTGCGAATGCCTCAGTTGCTCGCTCAACGTCCGATTCTGTTCTTCGTTGGTGCGCAGCGTCGAACGCATCCTCTCGAATGCCGCCGTCACCTGCGACACTTCATCGCCCGTATCCGGCCCCAGCGGATAACCAAAATTCCCTTCCTCCAGTGCGTGCACGCCTCCCACCAGCTGCTCCAGCGGCCGCGTAAACGTGCTCGAAATCAAAAAGACGATCACTCCACCAATCACCACGGCTGCCACGCCCAGCAGAATCAGATGCTGATTCAGCTGGCTGATGTAAGCGAACGCCTCGTCATACGGTTTGAAAACGGTAAGCGTGAGACTCGGATGCAAGGCAGGCGTCAAATCCACCGAACTGAAGAGATATCGCTTGTCGCCAATCTCGAATTTTCCAGACGCCGCGCGCGGTGAAATTCCCTCCGTCACGGTCCGCTCATCCAGCGGCGAAAACGAACTAACCACCGGATCATTTCCATATCGAAACGCAATCTGGCACAGCGCGATCTGCCCCACCTCGCGCGCCACCTGCGAATCAATCTCGCGCCCAACGATCACCGTCCCCAGATGCATCTGCGTCGGCGGATCCCGCAAATCAATCGGCCTCATCGCCGCCTGATAAAGATGTCCGTGCCCGAACCACCACGCTCCCTGCTCGCCCGCCCCTCGCGACTGATCGAACATTCCCTGCGCCGCGCTCACCGGAAATCCGCCCGACGAAGTGTGCAGCGCCACAATCTTCCCAGTCCAATCCGCCAGCGCCAGCAGGTCGAAATTCTTCGAATGCCAGATCCCCTCAAACGCCGCGTCCAACCCGGCGGCCTGAGGATCGGCCATCAGCGCCTTCATCGCCGGCAGCGTCGACATCAACTCCGCACTGCGCGCCAGTTCCAACTGCCGCTCCGCCCGCATGTTCTCAAAAGTGAGGACGGAATTGCGCGTGTCCTGCTCGATCGCCTTCTGCACCTGCTCTTCAGCCGCCCGCCCAACGATCAGCAAAGTTGAAAACGTCAGCGCCGCAATCACCAGCACCAGCGAAAGCAGAAATTTCGTCCGCAGCCGCAACCGTCCCGAAGTGTCCGCATGCCTTCGCAGCCACTCCAGCGCGGGCGCCAAACGTTCCTGAATCTCGCTCAATCCAGGCACTTTATAGGCTCCAAATCAGCTCAGACAACGGGTGTTTCAATCTAGCACCCGCCATCAACGCCAGAAATGGGCCTTCAGTACCATTCGCACCCAAATGGTCAACGTTCGCGCCGTTCAGTAGCGTAGATCCGCCTGCAGGCGGTCAATGAAAATGCCGCCGGCGCCCCCAATCCAACGCGGCACGCGCCACCGATTCTTGGTTACCGTCGCGACCTTGTTCCTGCCTTTGAAGCTTTGAAACAAATGCGACAGCCGGCTGACCAAATGAAAAGTAAAATACAGCAATGCGGTTGACGCCAGTCTTCGATACGAGCGCCATCCTGAATCTTTCGAAACGTCATCCGTCCGACGCCCTGTGGCCTCTTCTCAACCGAAGTATTCCGGCCAAGGGTTGTCCGCTGAGCTTTGTGACGGTGCTCGAATTGTTTCTGGGTCTGCGCCGTGCCGAGCGGGATCGGCTTACTCATTCGCTCAAGGCATTAACAGTGGCGTCGCGACTTTCCCGAAGAAAAGTGCTGTTACATCCGATTGCCTTTGTGGAGAAAGAGCTATTCGGAATTAGGTCACCTGGGCACGAGCGATCGAGAGAGAACCTCAAACGATGGTTAGGGTCAGCGATGCGGCCAAATTTCGAGAGTGATCTCATTTCCGGCACGGCTAATTTTGTGGACTTGGAAAAGATAGAAAACCTTTTCATAGTAGGTCGAAAAGGCTACATAGGTTTCTTAGAACAGTTCTTGGACCGCATCAATCCAGGTTGGAGGGTGGCGCGGAGCATGTCTGGTAGTGCACTTTCGGAAAATGAAAGAGATCGGCTTAAACGCACGACGCCGGTAGGTGTCTGGAAACGTGACGCCGCTAAACGTTTTCTGGAATGCATACCCGTCGAGCCAACCTTGGACGCAATCAACACGATGAGCTATAGGTGTGACGCAAATTTGACCCTCACGGTTAGCGTTCTACGGGACGTGCTCATGACAAACTACCGATTTGAAGAGAACTGGAACGATTTTAATGACGAAATGCAGCTTTTATATCTTTCGCGTCCGTCGTATTGTTTCGTCACCGAAGACGCCCGTTTGATAGGTCGAGTGAAACAATCGAGCCAAAGCTCCAGGATTCTTACTATCGACCAGTTCGTTTCAGCCTGCGGCCTACCCTCAAAGACGATGAATGTCCCCACCCTCTCCGCTTAGAGCTATTCATTCCTCATCACCAGGGGTTCCAATCCCAGGACGTCCATACTCCTATCCCTCAGCCACTCGAGGGCTAAAATCACTATTTCCGGTTTCCGGTCATCCTTATTGTCTAGCGCCTTGTTATCTTGCATCCAGAGAGGGAGCATTAGGTTCTTATCCTGGCGGTACCAATTCGAAAGGATCCTATCTAACGGCACATCTCTGAGATAGGGAGTCAGATGTTCTAAGCCGTTCGCCGAAAGGCAAAACAGCGGCGAGACGCTGCGTAGCAAGCGCTTGGGCTTCAATTGTTGGAATCGGGAGTTGAGATACGTTCCCATCCCAAGCGTATTAGCAATGTCGTCTCGAATGACGAGAAGAGGGAAAATTGTCCCTACGAAAGACAAGTCCACACCTACGATGGAATCGGGATTATTGGCTCGACAGAGCCTTTCAACGGAAGAGGCCAGTTGTAGGATTCCCTTCTTTCTGCCCGGCGTGCCAACGACAAGTTTTTCCTCAAGCTCCTTTTTGAGTTCCTCTACCTTCCCTCCGTACTTACTTGTACTTCTAAATGTATTGCCCTTATATTCGATGAGTATCGCGGTTCGATCACACATGATAATACCGTCGCAAACCTGCTCGTCTGGGTTGGAAGCGTAACGTGGGTCTTTGTAGAACCGATTTGTCTTTCCTGAGCATGAAATTTGCAAGAGCCAGTTGATATAGTCTTCGAATACGTCACCCCAAAAGGAGTGAAAATTGGCCCGTTGGTCAGGTGGAAGATGGAAATTGACTCTCCAAAATGGTCCACTGAAGAATTTTTCCGAGAGATAATCGTAGTCTACCGGCAAGAAACCCAAGGTGTCATTCAGCAAAGGCTTGTCTCGAAGCAGGACGAAATCGTTTGAGGTCGGTTTTTCCTTTGCTATGCGTTCAGCGAGCTCGTCTGGTGTGGCCGCTACCTCGCTGAAGAAGCGATCAACCTGTTCCTTTGGAACCTTCGTAGCGCTGAACCACGTCGGAGGAATAAAGAAGTCAGCAAGATTGTTGCTGTTTTTCATCCTGTCAGGACTCGCAAATCGCGACAACGATCCCCAGAGCAAGGCAAAATAGGTATCTAGTGAAATAGCAGTGGCTTCTTCGAATAGGGCGCGTACGTCGAAATATAAAGGCCGACCCCTGAGGGGTTCAACAAAACGGTTGAGCATCAAAATCGAACGAGCCATGGTGAGCAGGTAGCTGCTCACTCTGTTTGCTTCAACCGTTGGTATCAAGCCGAGCAAAACTCGCGCTACCCTGTCCAAGGGATCGGGAGTGTCTGGCATGGGTGCTTCCAGCCGATCGCTTGCCATCAGCAACAACGTTCCGATCTGACGCATTAAATCAAGGCCTGTCGGTAGGTCGGCAGGTCTGCTCGTGCGACATGCTTCTTGAATTGTGAATAGGAGTTGATGTCTATGGAAAATCGGTCTTCCAGTCGCAATTGCACCATTAGCTATGTCCGGAGGATATAAGGTGCGAATAAGTTTTGTTTGGGCCTCGACGTCATATTTCCGACTCCAATTCGCAGTAAGTGCATTGAGGACGCCACAGACTCGAAGAATCTGGTCGCGAGGCATTTCCTGTAGGGCTTTCTCGAACTCTTCAATGGTTGATCGCTTGCCTCCATTGATTTCCGCATAGGCTAGATAGCTGGTGAATTGAGGTGCCATCGCACTCTATTTTGACCTCTCGGGAGCCCAACCCGTTGCTCCCGGCAGAGTAATAAGAAGTAGCTGCTCACTTATCACGCGCTGAATTCATGCGCAATACCCGCATTTGGAGTTAAGGTGTCGGGTATTCTGCCCTTTGAATTTATTAGAGGTGGCCGGATGCTCCTTGCTCGGCTTTACCGTCGATTTTGATTTTTCCCAAATCGGTACTATCTTCGTCTGTAACTCTTTTACCTTCAACCCCCCGCGATACCGGTAGTTCTAGAACAATTCTAAGTTAGTTAACCGTAAAACTACGTAGCCCTCCAACTATGGACCCAGACAACCTCGTTGCATTCAAGAGCGTCCATCCATCTAGGATTGGCGTCGCTCGAAAAAAGGCGCCAAGGAGGCGACTGAACCAAAGTCGGCCGGCGCCAGCCGCCCGACACAAATCGAACGATCTCCCGCCTCACCAACCCGCGCCCGCGTCCTGGGCCCGCGAATCCCAAAAAGGACAACCCAACATGACCTCGAAAACGACCGTGAAAGCCAGCAGCCCAAGAACCAACAGAAAGAAGTCGCAAAAGAAATCCAATCGAATCAACCGTCAACGCCGGCTGCAAAAGCAGCTGCAAGTGCTCCTTCTCGAACGCCACAGCCGCCGGTGCATCATCTGCCACCACCCCGAACGCGAAGCCATCGAAGAGGAGTTCGTCCATTGGCGCGCCTCCTGGAAGCTCTCTCAGGACTACAAACTCGCCGACTACCGCACCGTCTACCGCCACGCCCGCGCCGCCGGCCTTCTCCTCCAGCGCCGCGAACGTCTGCACTCCGCCCTCGACGCTTTCGTCGAATCCGTCGACGACGTAACCTTCACCGGCGATACGATCCTTCGCGCCATGCGCGCCTACAGCTGCATCGACAGCCACGGCCGCTGGACCGAAATCCCCACCCAGGTCCAATTCTCCACTTCCAACGATGGCCATCCGCCGCAGCCGCCCACCCGCACTTCGAATGTCGATTGCAATGTCATCGACATCGACTCCGACGACGAGTCAGAAGAAGACCCAGAAGACGACGCAGAAGAAAACGCAGACAACGCGCCCGAAGCGCGCGTCACCGCTCTCGATGTCCTCAATGTCATCCGCAAATACTCAAATCAAGCATTGCGAAGCGATGCCACCGCTTCCTCTCCAAAAATAAAGTCGCGCAGCGATGCTACCTTTTGCGCAGCGCCACCCGCGCAAGCCGTTAGTGTCACGCCGGATGACTACGACGAACTCGACGATGACTCCGACGCCGACGAACAATCAGAAGATGACGCAGAAAACGAGCTCGAAGAGGCCCTCGCCTCTGTCTCCACCTCTTCAAAATTACCGTCCCCCAACAGCACCGCTTGTTCCACATCTTCCAAAGCGACGTCGCGCAGCGACACTACCGCTTGCGCTGATTCACCCGCGCAAGCCTTGAATGTCCTTGACTCGCACGATGGCACCGATGACGATCCCGACGACAACCCCGACGACAACAATGACCCAAAAAATAAATCGGACGCTGAAAGTCTCGAAGAGACCACCGCTTACGCAGCTTCATCCCGACCTTCAAGAGGCTCACCCGCGCAATCTGTGGTGCCGCTAAGTTCAAACCGTCGCGGTCGAACCGTGACCGCCACCGCTTCCGCCTCTTCAAAAACAAGGTCGCGTAGTAATGCCACCGCTTGCGCTGGTTCACCCGCGCAAGCACTGCCGCGAGACGTTGTTCGCGGCCAGAATCCGAATGACCGGTCGCCGTCTGACCGCACCGATTGCGCCGGGCCACCCGCGCAACCGGCCGCTCCTCAAAAACCGAAGCCGGACGCCGACGGCCTCATATGGCACCCGCACCCGGGCTATCCGAATCAGGAGATGTCGGAGCCAGACGCCCAGGGCCGCGTCCGCTACAAAATCCATATGACGACCGCAGCCTCGCAGCTCCCGTCGCGCGATACGGATGCCGAACGCGCCGCAGAGTTAATCTACCGTTCCGTGATTAAAAAATACGGCAACCCATGACCGGTCAGCGATTTAAATATTTCTAATCGGCGGTAAAAGGGGGGTATAAGATTCGCATTCGCGTCGCGGTTGGGTAGAACAAAGGCAGCCGCGAAGGAGCGCAGGCAAGAGTGCCTGCGCCACTAGAAGCGGCGGAAAAAGAGCCGGCAGGATGCCGGCGCTACAAGGGAAACAGCAACGGCAGAAGCAAAGGCGCCGGCCGGAGGCCAGCGGTACGAAAGGCAACGGCAAAAAGAGGAGATGCGATGAGTGAAGCTGGGGCGAGGCAGGGAGCGGCTGGAGCTAAAACGACAGGGCATGAATTTGCTGACGTGAATGGTGTGCGAATTCACTATGCGATTGCACGGGCGATGAACGAGGAAAATGAGGTGCCCGCTGCGCACGCAGGCGAGATGAAGCTTATCGTTTTTCTGCACGGCTTCCCGGAATTTTGGTATGCGTGGCGCAAGCAGCTTGACGAATTCGGGCGGGATTTTATTGCGGTGGCGCCGGATATGCGCGGGTACAACCTTTCGTCGAAACCGGCGGCGGTGGAGGAATATGACATCGGGAAGCTGGTGGGCGACGTGCGCGCGCTCGTGGAGTATTTGGCGGCTCGGCAGCATATGCGACCTGCGGGGTGCGTTCTTGTTGGCCACGACTGGGGCGGGATCGTGGCGTGGGCGACGGCGATGGCGTGCCCGGAGATTGTGGAGCGGCTGGTGATCGTCAATGCGCCGCATCCGAAGATTTTCGAGCGCGAGTTGCGCGACAATCCGAAGCAGCGGGAGGCGAGCCAGTACATGGTGGTGTTTCGCAGCCCGCAGGCGGAAGCGATGCTCTCGGCCAACAATTTCGCGATGCTGCAGCAGACGATTCTCGATGACGGGATCCGGCAAGGCTATTTTTCCGAGGCCGACCGGCAGGTGTACTTGGAAGCGTGGGCGCAACCGGGCGCATTGACGGGCGGGTTGAACTACTATCGCGCGGCGAAACTGGGGCCGCCGGGCACCGGCGGGCCGGCCGGTGGCTGGCTTGACGCGTTCAAGACGAAGCATCCGATGGCGTCGTTTGAAGTGAAAATGCCGACGCTGGTGATCTGGGGAGAGTTGGATCCTTATTTATTGATCGGCAATTTGAGCGGGCTCGATCAGTACGTGCCGAAATTGACTGTGGAGCGGATTCCTGATGCGACGCACTGGGTGGTGCACGAGAAGCCGGCGCGCGTGAACGAGTTGATTCGGGATTTTTTGGCGGCTTCAAAATAGACTTCGAGTGTTCGGGTCGGCGCCCAGCCAATGAAGAAAACGTCAAAGCAGCCTGCTGCGAAGAAATCGAGCTCGCGCTCGGGAGCGATTCCAGCGGTGCCGATCGAGGCGGTGTTCAGCTTCTTGAGGGGCACCAAGGGAACATCGAGCTGGACGAAGCAGGATTTCGCCGGGACGCTGAAAATCAGCGTCGCTGACGCGGCGAAGATACTGCCCGTGATTCAAATGCAGGGCTACATCAATCCTTATCATGATGAGTGGGTGACGACGACTGCCGGCGAGGATGTGGCTGGCGCGCGGCCGCCGCGCTTCTCGCCTGAAAAGGTGGAGGAGGCGCTGGCTGCGCTGCGAGAACGGATTAAGGCTACGAATCAGAATTCGAAGTCGGCGTACAAGGTTACTGAGGCGGTGGCGTTTGGGGATTTTCTTCAGCAGAAGACGCGGGTGCAGCCTGCTGAGGTGGGGATTCGTCTGGAGCCGCGGAAGGTGAAGCGCGGGGAATCGCCGGCGAAACAGCATGCGGCTGAGCGAGCGTTCCTTAGAGAACTGCGCGCGAAGGCGGCGACTGTGAATACTTTAGCGTACGCGGAGTGGATGAGCGCGCGGACCCATCGGAGACTCTTGTAGCTTGGGGTGCGCTCAGGGTCGCGCCATTGGATGCGATGGCGGTCTTGTTAACACAAGCCTGTGCTACTGAGAGGCTGTGCCGACGCGGGCGGCTCTGAGAGCCGACCCTACTGATCAGGATATAGCGTTTGCGCGAGGATGTGGTAAAGCTGCTGCTTAGTCGCCGGCTAGCGCTGCGGATGCTGGGCGCTCTTGGGCGATCGAGTCGGCCAGCGTGCGGCGAAGCGGAGCGATGACGGCGGCCGGGACGGCGCGTTCGCGGGGGAGTTCGATTTCCGCGAACTTGCGCGGGTACTCTTTGCGGCGGTCGAAGCCCAGGCCGGACTCCTGCAGGAGATCGCCGGCGATGGCTGGATCGTCGGAATGCTCGACGCTCCAGAAGCGGAGGCGCTCTTCGTTCTTCTGGAGGACGCGGAGGGATTCCTCGAGCTTCTTCATCGCGCCATTGAACGACGACGCGAGGAAATAGACCGGCAGCGACCAGGCTCCGCGCCCGAAAGCCGCGCGGACACGGACGTTGTACTTGCCGTTCTGGGTCTTTTCGATGGCGCAGAGGTACTCGTTTGCGGACGAACTGGTTTTTGCCAAGATTCGCTCCCTCAGCCTTTCACTCGATACTGGTACTCGCTGCCGACGCGTTCGCCTTGCTCGCCTGACGGCGAGCGAAGCACCCGAATGAGCCCGTGACCTTTTGGCGGACATAGCGCGCTCCTGTGTTTCAGTTTTGCCGAGCAGTAGTCAGGTCGGGGAATCCTGATCAGGTCGCACCTCGCTGGCTTCGAGGTTAGGCTCTGCGGATGGGAAGATTCTAGCGAAAGGGGTGTTCGGTAGGCAAGGGCGAGATTGTTAAATTATAAGACCTGTATAATCAAGCACTTAAGAAGGCTTGAGCTTTACGGTCGGGCTAACGAACACGCTTAGCGACGCCAATTCTGGGTGAAGATGCGCCGCTCACTAACTGGTCTTGCTGAGGCGCTTCAGGGCGTCGTTGTTGATGGTGAGCTTGCCTTCCTTCTTCAGGCGATCTTCGAGAGCGGTGCGGAAGGCGTCGAAAGCGGCGCCTTGCTTGGCTTGGAGGAGTTGCTGTTCAATCTGATCCTTCTGCTTTGCCAATTCTTCGGGGAGCACGGGTTGATGGGCGACGATTTTGTAGACGACCCATGCGCTTCCGAGTTGCGTGGGAGTGCTGACCTGGCCAACGGGCACGCCGAAGGCGGCTTCGAGTTGATGACCCGAGCCAAGATCAGGGATTGAACCGGTGCGCGCGAAGGCTTCCGGAGTTTTCAGATCGATTCCGAGCGACTTGGCGACTTTATCGAATGGTTCGCCGGTTGCGATGCGCTTTGCCAAGTCATCCGCTTTGCTACGGGCAAGCTGGACGGACCGCTCTTGCTGGTAATCGGAGAGGACGCGGTCGCGAACTTCGGCGAGAGTGCCTTGATGGCCCGGCTGGACATCCTTGATAGTGAGGATAACGAAGCCCTTATCGGACTGCAGGGGCGCGCTCAGTTCGCCGGGGCGAAGCTGAAAAAGAACCTGGTGGAGGTCGGGCGAATTGCCCAAGTCGCCCACGGGCTCGGTGTAGGAGGCGGGGGCGGTGTCGCCAAGCTCGAGCTTGAATTTTTTTGCTACGTCGTCGAGCGGCTGGCGATTTGACTGGCGAACGGCGGCTGCCATTTGGTTGGAGATGTCGTTTGCGTCCTGGCGGACCTTCTCATCCAAGACGATCGGGACAATCGTGTCGCGAACTTCTTCGAAGGTCTTGGTGTGGGCGGTCTCGCGGTCGAGAACTTTGATGATGTGGAAGCCGTACTGAGTCTTGACGAGATCTGAGATGGAGCCCTTGGGCTGGTTAAAGGCAGCCTGCTGAAATTCAGGTACGGTCTGACCTTCGACGATCCAGCCGAGGTCGCCGCCTTTGGGCTTGGTGGCGTCGTCTTCGGAATATTTCTTGGCCAGATCCTCAAAATTCGCGCCCTTCTTGGCCTGTTTCTGGACATCTTCGGCCTTCTGGCGGATTTCGGCGATTTCGGCGTCGGTTTTACCGATGGTCTTAAAGAGGATGTGCTCGACGTGGACGCGATTCTCGACTTTGTACTGGTCGATGTGGGCGTTGTAATAGGCGCGGAGTAGGTCGTCACCGACCTGGGTGTGAGCGCGGAGCTTATCGACATCGAGGAGAGCGTAGCGGACGGAGCGCTTCTCTGGCACCTGATATTTCGAGGCGTTCTTCTCGAAATAAGCGGAAAGCTCCGCTTCGGACGGACGAATCGTGGGAGCGAGTTCTTCCGGTTTGATGGCGGCGTATTGAATCTGGACCTTTTCGTTGCGGCGGCGGAATTCCTGTTCGACTTCGGCCGGGCTGACGGTGATGCCGTCGGTGACGAGCTCGCGGAATCTTTCCAGCAGCATCTGATTGCGCAGGAATTCTTCGAACTGGCTGACGCTCATTCCGCCGGTGCGCATCTGGACTTCGGCGGCGTAGCGGTCTTTCAGCCAGGTGTCACCTGAAAAGACGGTGGGGAGAATCTGCTTGATGCGATCCGTCATTTCTTCGGGCGTGACAGGAAAGCCGAGGCGTTGGGCTTCGAGTTCGAGGGCGTGCTGAAAGACCATCTGATCGAGGACTTGCTTGGTGTACATGCCCTTGAGCATGGGAGGAATATTCTGGCCGCGGGTAGCTTGATTCAGCTCGCGCTGGACGTCGGCGGCACTGATATCGACGTTCCCAACTTTGGCGACGGAGTCCGGGCCGCTGGTGGCAGACGTGTTCATCAGTCCGGGAATGAGCGTGATGACCATACTGAAGCAGATGATCACGAGGACCACCGTCATGGTGATCTTGATCCAACGATTGCGGTCCAGATCTCGCTGCTGAATGCTTTTCAACATAGCTCTAGGAGTTCCTCGACCGACTCCGAAACCTTAGAATTATAGAGCGTCTGCACGAATCTCTCAAGTCGTATGGTTGGCACGGAGTCTCTCGCCGATATCGCAGAATCCCACGACCCTTTGAGCTGGCACGACGCAGCCAGCGCGCGAAGCTATGCAACCTCGAACAGCCTTAGCAATTGACGATGTTTTCGCGGTTCTGTTTCACGCGCCGGGTGGCGTTGCGCGTGTCCACTACGAGCTTGGCGTCGCGGACGATAGCGTCGTAGTCATAAGCAGAATGATCGGTGGCGATCAGGACGCAATCGTAGCTTGCGAGGCGCTCGGGCGAGAGGGCGACTGAACGCATGTTGGAGAAATCATAGTGGCGCATCTTGAAAAGCATAGGGAAGAAGGGATCGTTGTAGTCGAGCACGGCGCCACGGCCGGTGAGCAATTCGAGCAGCTTGAGGGAAGGAGATTCGCGGAGATCGTCGACATCCTTTTTATAGGCCATGCCGAGTATCAGAACCTTGGAGCCTTTGATTGATTTCTTGCGATCGTTGAGGGCCGAGGCAACTGCATCCACAACGTGGTAAGGCATCGCAGTGTTCACTTCACCCGCTAATTCGATGAAGCGCGTGGCGAAATCGTATTCGCGAGCTTTCCAAGACAAATAATATGGATCGACCGGGATGCAGTGACCGCCGAGGCCGGGACCGGGATAAAAGGGCATGAAACCGAATGGTTTTGTGGCGGCGCTATCGATAATTTCGAAGATGTCGAGGTTCATGCGCAGGCAAAGTTGCTTCAGTTCGTTGACCAGCGCGATATTCACGCAGCGAAAGATATTTTCGAGCAGCTTCACCATTTCGGCGGCGCGCGTGGAGCTGACGGGAATTACTTTCGAGACGATCTGGGCATAGAGTCCCGCGGCTGCGCGTCCGCTTGGGGGATTCACGCCACCGACTACTTTGGGAATCTGCGCGAGGCCGAATTGCTTGTTACCCGGATCTTCGCGCTCCGGGGAGAAAGCGAGATAGAAATCGGTCGCGACGTTTTCGGCGCCTTCGCCGTGCGCGATGGGGCAGCGCAAACCGCCTTTTTCGAGAATCGGGAGCACCAACTCTTCGGTTGTGCCTGGATAGGTGGTGCTTTCGAGAACGATGAGCTGATTGCATTGCAGGTTCGGCGCGATGGCGCGCGCGGTGTTCTCGACGTAGCTCAGGTCCGGTTCGCGGCGCTCGTCGAGGGGCGTGGGGACGCAGATGAGGACGGCGTCCATTTCGCGAAGGCGGGTGAAGTCGGACGTCGCATCGAAATGCTTTGCATCCACGTGAGCTTTGATTTTTTCGGCGGGAATGTGCTGGATGTAGGATTGCCCGGCATTCAGCTTTTCGATTTTGGGCTGATCGAGGTCGAATCCGGTGACGCGCTGGCCGACGTCGGCAAACCGGAGTGCGAGAGGAAGTCCCACGTAGCCGCAGCCGATAATTCCGATCTTGATGCCCTTCTCCGCAAAAAACTCCGGTTTACGGTCCACCCTTACTCTCCTTGCGCTTGTTTTCGGATATCAGATTCGAAAAATTCATTGAATCGAAACAGTAATGATAGCAGGGGTCGAAAGGACGACAAAGGCGCGCAGACGAAGGCATTTCGTTCGACGTTGAACGCCGGTGGATTCATCGGAGGGGCAAAGCTCGGCGATTTGCACCCGCTCCGCAATACACCAGGATTCTGAAGGACGCTTGTAGCCGACCGGTGATGAATTCTCCTCATCTTGCCGTCATCGAGAACTACTGTCGCCACGTGGGCATACTCTACCCACGGGACTCGAATTGACTTGTGGTTTGCAGATAACTAGGGCAGCAAACCATAGGCATCGACTTCGGTGGAAGTGCCCACGTAGACCTTGCCGTTGACGACCGTGGGAACCGCGAACTTTACGGCGTTTCCGGCGGTATCGCGTGCTGCGTTCTGTCCGCTGCTGTAGAGCATCGTGGGAATGTTTGTGGCATCGTAGGCGTACAGCACTGCCGGTCCGAATCCATTCGGCCCCCCCAAAAAGTGGGTTCCATCAATGGCCCAAACGATGGCGCTCCCTGCGGTGGTTCCATTCGAGGACACCGAGACCCCAGCACCCGGAAAGTTGATCAGTGGAGTGCTTTGAGTAATATGCGTGAAGTCGGGCAGTCCATTGGTGACCGGAATCGACTTCAACACATCATTGGTGCCCCAGAAGTAGAGAGCGTTGTTCCAATACGCCGGCAGGTTGAACAGGGGGCCCACAGCTCCTGCTTCCTCGATGATTTCCGGGTCGTTCCCGCATCCGTTACAAGGGAGATAGTGGGAATTCCCCGTTGTCATCTGATCCCGATTGATGACGTAGATTTTTCCTTCTTTTCCTGCTTCTACCAGGATGTGCGGAAAT
>DATNKB010000409.1:0-27587 GCA_035603595.1 Candidatus Dormiibacterota bacterium | reverse complement strand
GTCAACAACGCCGGCTTTGGCGCGTATGGCCACATCCACGAAATCCCGGCTGAGCGGATGCTCGAAATGATCCAGGTCAACTGTTCCGCGGTGGTGCATCTCACGCGGCTGTACATCGCGGGGATGGTCGAGCGCCGCCATGGCGACGTTTTGATCCTCGCTTCCACTGCGTCGTTTCAAGCAGTTCCGTTCAATTCGGTGTATGCCGCGACTAAATCCTTCGATCTGCTTTTCGCCGAGGGCATTGCCGAGGAGATGCGGCCGTTCGGTGTTCGCGTGTGCGCTCTCTGCCCGGGTTCGACAGAAACGGAATTTCAGCAGGTTGCAGAGCAGCCGGATCGGGTCTTTCGTTCAGCTGAAACCGCGGAAAAGGTAGCCCGGGTGGGACTCGAAGCGCTTGCTGCTGGCAAAAGCTATGTGATCTCTGGTGCGATGAATCGGCTGATGATGGAATCGGAGCGGGTAGCACCCAGGAGCTTCGTCGTAAAGATGGCCGCGAAGATGATGCGGCCTTCGACCTCCTAGTTGTGAGCTTGTAATATCCGTAACTCAACTGATGACAATGGTTTAGCCTCGAGTAAGTCCGGTGTGGAAAGCCTCCCGCGCTAACACTGAAAGAAAAATTCCCGATCGAAGCCTGATCGTTGCGCCCGTGTTCTACTTGGTGGAACCATTTGGCAGCACGAACGGAATATGTAACGAGAAGCAGAACAGGCCGTCCAAAGCAACACCATGAACAAGGCCATACCGATCACCGACGACGGCCTGCTTCGGCGGATGCTGGCGGGAGACGAAGAAGCGTTCACCCTTCTTTACCGGCGTAAGCACCCGTCGATTTACCGATTTGCCTTGCACATGAGCGGGAATGCGGCGGTGGCTGAGGACGTGACGCAGGAAGTTTTTATGACACTGATTCGCGACGCGAAGCGATTTGATCCCGAACGCGGCACGCTGACCGGGTTTCTTTTCGGCATCGCGCGAAATCACGTTCGAAAACGCTGGGACCAGGATCGCCGTTGCGTGCCGCTGCCTGAGGAGGGCGGCGAGTCGGGGCCCGCTGGATTCCAGACAGTCGGAGCACATGGGATCGGCGGCTTCGCAAGCGCGGCCAACGGCAGGCACAATGGAAACGGCGTGTTCAGCACGGCGCCTCAGGCGCACTACGAATTTGAATCGCTCGAGACGGTAGGGCGAGTGCGCCAAGCGATTGCGACTCTGCCGGAGAATTATCGCGAAGTGGTGGTCCTGTGCGAGCTCGAGGAGATGAGTTACGAAGAGGCTGCAGCCGCGCTCGATTGTCCACTAGGTACAGTGAGGTCGCGACTGCATCGGGCGCGGGCGTTGCTGCTTGAGAAGCTGCGCGAACCAGTGATGGTGCGTGGGTTGGCAGCCGGAAACTGAATCAAGATTTGTTTGGATGACAGTGAGACGAAAGCTGTGATGATGGAAACAGGAACTATATGAAGTGCTCAGAATTCAAAGAAATCGTTCACGAACTCGATCGCTCTGGGACTAAAGGAAACGAGCTTCGTGAAGAAGCGTTGATTCACGCAGAATCGTGTGGCCATTGCGGAGTACTTCTGACCGAAACCGAATCGCTCGATTTTGGGCTGGCCAGGATTGCGAATGAGCCTAATAGAAGTGCGGCGTCGTCACGCGTCGAAGCTGCGCTGCTCCAGGAATTTCGGCGCGCGAAGAAAACGTCGGAGCAGCGACGCATGCAGTGGAGGATCGCTGCGATCGGAGTCGCGGCGGCGCTATTTCTGGTTTTGGGGATTTCACTCCAGCGCTTCTATGCCCCCTCCCATGGGCTCGGATTTGGATCACAGCCGAGTGCGGCGAAAAGCGCAGAGGAGACTGACCGGTCGAGCACTGAATCACCGCGGAATGTTGTTCAAGACAACGTAAAGGGCAGCGCGGCGGCGACGCATGTCTCTCCTGCTCCGCAGGCCAGCGAATCAGACGAAACCGAGGTCGCGCAAAACTTCACCCCGCTGCCGTACGCAGATGACCCCTCGATGATGGAGGGGGGCGCGGTGGTTCGGGTGATTCTCTCACGATCGGCATTGGCCTCGCTTGGTATGCCTGTTTCCGGGATCGAGAATAGGGATCAAATTCCCGCGGATTTGGTTGTAAGCGCAGATGGAACGCCCGAGGCGATCCGCCTCGTAGCGCAGAGCGCGGATTAGAGTTCGTACCAGCATTACCCAGGAGGAGTAGTCATGAAGAGTAATCGGTTTCCGGCAATGGCAGCGATAGGCATCGGGCTGCTCGTGGCAGGCAGCGCACTTGCACAGAACGCGCAAATTGCTATGCCCCAGTCCCCTGATGGGCCGGACGTGTTTTTTGAGGCCATGGGACCGGGACCGGGTGGGCCGCCGGATGTCATCGGGTTCGTGTCATTTGAAGGAGGCGTCAACGGGAAGACGGTTACGGGCGCGCCTTTTACCGCGAGTTTTTCGACCCAGACCACGCAAACGCTTGTGGACGGCAACCAGATTCAGCGCAGCGCCACCGGTAGCATCGCACGCGATAGCCAGGGTCGAACGCGCCGCGACACGACTTTGCCCGCCATCGGACCGTGGGCTGCTGCGGGTAAGCCTGCACCGCAATTCACTTTCATCAACGATCCGGTGTCCGGCACGCAATACACGCTGGACCCGGACCGTAAAGTTGCTCGCAAGACGTCCACCACTGGCCACAATGGACATGAATTTGGGAAACGAGCGCTAGATGGACCGCTCGCCGAGGAACGACAAAAAGAAACGACGACCACCTCACTGGGCACTCAAACGGTCAACGGAGTGAGCGCCCAGGGAACGCGCATCACTCGGACGATTCCGGCTGGTGAGATTGGCAATCAGAAACCGATTGTGATCACCATCGAGAAATGGTACTCGCCCGATCTGCAAGAAACGGTGATGACCAAGCGCAGCGATCCGCGCATGGGCGAGACCGTGTTTCAATTGACCAACATCCAGCGCACGGAGCCTGCGGCCACACTGTTTCAAGTACCTGCTGGTTTCAGCGTAGAAGAAGGCCGTGGGCATGTCAGGGGTCTGTATCGGACTTTTGGACCGGCCGCAGGAGCTTCTCCGGATGCGCCTGTGACAAGTTCACCCACCCCGTAATACTCGCTGTACTTGCGGGCGGATTCCCCACCACGCTCCGCCCGCAACCTCTTTCTCCTCAAGTTCATTCGCTTTTGACCGTGCATCCCGTTCAAATTCGATTGTTATACTTGAGAAGGAAAATTACGTGGCGCAACTCAAGGAAGAAGAATTCAAAGAGCAGCTGCGTCGGCAAGGTTTTTCGCGTGTCTACGTGTGGCAGGATGGTGCCGGCGCTTTCTATCCGGAACACACTCACGAGGGACTGACGGCGCACGTCATCCTGGACGGCGAGATGACCTTGAGCATGCGCGGTCTAACGAAGACGTATCATGTAGGCGAGCGCTTCGACGTTCCTGCCGGTGTGACCCATGCGGCGCGGATGGGGCCGGGAGGCTGCCGCTACTTGATCGGGGAAAAATAGATTTAGCGATAAGGCGGGTTGCGGCGCTTGAGGCTCAGGTGGTCGCGCGATCGAGCAGTTCGACGACGTGCATTACCTCCTGCCCAGTATTGCGGATCGCGGCCCCTGCGCGTAGTTGCAAAATGCATCCGGGATTTGCGGTCACAATCGCTTGTGCTTTTGTCTTTTCCACGTTTTCCATCTTCGCGGCTAGTAGTTCCATCGAAGCGTCCGTCTCCGTGACATTGTAAACACCAGCTGAGCCGCAGCATTGCTCCGAAAGCGGCATCTCCACCAACTCAACGCCTGGAACTGCTCGGATTAGCTTGCGCGGCGCTTCGCGAATCTGCTGGCCGTGACAGAGGTGACACGAATCCTGGTACGTAACGCGCAATGGTATCGAGCGGAGCGGCGCCACAAGGCCGAGTTCATCGAGGAATTGTGTGACGTCTTTGACCTTGGCGGAAAATTTCTCGGCCGGCTGATGCGAAGGGTCGTTTTCCTCGAAAAATTCGGGGTATTCCTTAAGAGTGGACCCGCAGCCCGCCGCATTGGTGATAATGGCATCGAAGTCTGCGGACAGAAAAACATCCTGATTCGTGCGCGCCAAGTTGCGAGCGACGTCCCGGACACCGGCGTGTGCCGCGAGCGCACCGCAGCATACCTGATTGCGTGGGACGACCACTTCGCAGCCATTGGCCTGAAGAACACGAATCGTGGCCCGGTTGAGCTCGCTGAACGTGACCTGCGCGATGCATCCCGCAAAAAGGGCGACGCGCGCCCGGCGAGGCCCTTTGGCGGGAAACGTCTTGCCAAGTTCCGAGAAAAAGAAAGTCGAATCGATTTGCGGCATCAGGCGTTCGCGTTCTTGCAAGCCAAGGATCCGCAGGATTCCAGTTCCACGCGCAAGCGCAGCCAAACCGCTGCGCTGATAGATTTTCAGCGCCCCGGCGGCTGTGGCAATACGGCCCGGATAGGGGAGCAGGCGGCGATACACAAGATCGCGCGCGATTCGCGAAAAAAGTGGCCGCTTGTACTTCTGCTCGATTTGAGAACGAGCGCGTTCGAGTAATTGCCCGTACTCCACTCCCGAGGGACACGCCGACTCGCAATTGCGGCAATTTAAGCAGCGGTCGATGTGCAACACAAAGGAATCGCCAAGCTCGAGCCTGCCCTGATCCACGAGCGCCATCTGGCGAATCCGGCCACGCGGAGAATCCGCCTCGCGCCCCCAGAGACGGTACGTGGGACACTGATTCGAGCACAGGGCGCAGTGCACGCAACGTGAATAATCCTCGTATTCAGGCTTATCGATCGCCGTAAAACCGCTCAGCGTCAGGGCAAATTCGCGCTGGGCTTCTTGATGAGTCTGATGCGGAGACGCGGCCACGATTCTAGATGCCTCCAATGAATCGGCCGGGGCTGAAAATGCCGAGTGGATCGAAGACTTTTTTGACTTTTTGCATTTGCGCAAGGTCGCGGCGTTCGGGTCCCCAGACTTTGAGCGCGGGCTTCCATTCCGATGGGCACCAGGGAATCGTCACATTTGCCCCAAGGGACGCACTAGCATCCAGAATCTGATTGGTAGCACCGACAACTTGACGATGTGACGCTTGGGTGAGCTCCGCCGGGAGAAGGGCGAAATAGATCACCCCTAGACTCCTGGCCATGACTGCCCAGGGCAGTTGGTTTGCTTCGGCGGCCTTTATTGCGGCACTGAGAGCGTCTTTCAGTCGCGCGGATAACACACTGATCTTGACGATCGCAGTTGTGGGCGATGACTCAAGCGCGATGGGGATAAACTCGCGTTTAAAGGCGAACGCCGCAGCACGAGGACGATCGCCAAGTACGGTCACATTGCCCGCCGCGGATTCCGCCGCCATACGGCGCAGCTCAGCCTCGTAGCGCGAAAGGACGTTCTCTTTGCCGGAATATCCTATGGTTAGAGCCCAAAGACCGGGCGAAAGCACACCAGCCGGCATCGCGCCCCCCGCAAGCCGCTCGGCACCCGGGGTGGAGAAGAGATCCGCGGCGCGCGGACTCAGGAGATCGAACGTCATTGGGGTAAGCGGTGATTGCGCGACGCGATTTCGCATTTCAATGGCACGGTCAAGACTTCCAAATGTGGCAACGAAGCCGCGGCTCGCCACCGGCATCGGAAAGGTCTTGAAGTTCACGCGGGTCATTACCCCTAACGTGCCCAATGATCCGATCATCAATTTGTGCAAATCGTATCCGGTGACATTTTTCACCACGTTACCACCGCTTTTCGAGCGCACTCCCTCTCCCAAAACAAATTCCATTCCGAGTACATAGTCCCGCGCTGTCCCGTAAAACTGCCGAAGAGGAGTATCAACGCCGGAGGCAATTGTGCCGCCCACAGTGGCGCGATCGAAGTACGGGACCGCTAACGGCAGAAATTGGCGGTGCTGGGCGAGCGCCTCGGCCACTTTTCGCAATGGCGTGCCCGTCTCGACGCTCAGTGTGAGATCGCCGGGATCGTACGTAATGATGCGGTTTAAGCGCGTCATGTCGAGCGCAACGTCGTATCTCGCTGGTGGCGACCCAATTCCCAGTTTCGTTCGCCCACCACTCGCAATCAGGGCAAGTTTCTCGGCTGCGGCGTACTTTACAACCTCGATGACTTCCTCGGTTGATCCGGGGCAGACCGTTACGGATGGCAGCTTTCCATCGACTGCCCAAGCGCCGAGTTCCGCCGGATCGGTCGAGACGTGCTGCGCCCCCACGATGTCAGGTAGGTGCGAAGAAGCGGTTTTGCTTGTGGCACTCACGTGACGGAAGCTCCCGCCACCGGCAGAGGACGAATGTGAATTTCGCCACAGCCCTTTTTGTTGGGGAATATTTTCTCGGGATTGAGGAGCCCAATTGGATTGAACGCGTCGCGCACGCCGCGCATCAGATCAAGATCGGCCTCGCTGAATAGCAGCGGCATCAACCGGTCTTTTTCCATGCCCACTCCGTGCTCGCCGGTGATCGAGCCTCCCATTTCGATGCAGAACTGAATGATTTCATCGGCAGCGGCGATCACTCGTTTCAACTGATTCTCGTCGCGCGCATCAAAGAGAATCAGCGGGTGAAGATTGCCATCGCCCGCGTGGAAGATGTTGCCGATTGGGAAGCCATATCGTTCGCTGATTTCGGTGATTCGGCGGAGCGTGGCCGGCAGCTTCGTCCGCGGAATTACGCCGTCCTGCACGTAGTAAGTTGTTGAGAGGCGGCCGACAGCGCCAAAAGCGTTCTTGCGCCCCTTCCAAAGTAAATCGCGCTCGCGCGAATCTTTCGCCAACCGCACTTCGCGAGCGTGGTGAGCACGGCAAATCTCCGCCACTTCTTCTGCCTGCGATTCAACGCCTTCACGCACCCCGTCCACATCAATCAACAACACAGCGGCGCTATCGATGGGAAAGCCTGCGTGAACATATGCTTCAACTGCGCGCAGCGTGTAGCCATCGAGCATTTCACATGCGGCAGGCGTGATGCCGCGAGCGGTGATATCAACCACAGTCTCCGTCGTGTCGTCCAGCGTGTCGAAAATCGCGAGCAACGTCTTCACGGATTCCGGAAGGCGCGTGAGCTTCACCGTGATTTCTGTAAGCAATCCAAGCGTGCCTTCGGAACCGACGAACAGGCCGGGAAGATCGTAGCCGGGCGAATCGAGCGCCGAGCTTCCGATTCGAATCAACTCGCCGGTCGGCAGCACCATCTCGAGTTCCAGCACATGGTTCGTTGTGACGCCGTAAGCGAGCGTGTGCGGGCCGCCGGAATTTTCCGAAACGTTGCCGCCGATCGTACATGCCTTCTGGCTCGACGGGTCAGGCGCGAAATGAAGGCCGGTGTGCGCTACAGCTGCGCTCAGATCGGCGTTCACGACTCCCGGCTGAACGATTGCTCGCTGGTTTTCGACGTCCACTTCAAGGATGCGATTCATTTTTGAGAAAATCGCTAGAATGCCTCCCCGCCGCGCCAATGCGCCGCCGGACAAACCTGTGCCTGCGCCACGGCCAACAATGGGAGTCTTGTAGCGATTGGCGATCTCGACGAGGCCAACAATGTGCTCCTTGGTACGCGGGAATACGACGCAATTCGGGCGCGCTACCTCCACGGAGCCATCGTATTCGTAAAGGATGAGGTCCTCCGGCTCGTGCAACACCGCATCTGAGCCAAGCAGCTTTTTCAGGTCTTGAAGGAGCCGGGGTTCCATGGATTTATATGGCTTTGGCCCTTGGGTGTGGTTGTTACTGATCTTTTCGCTTGCCTGCGTAACGATAACATCGCAACTATAGCTGCCTGTAGGGGGGCCGTCAACGCGCGCCCAACTCCTTCGAATCATCGAATTATTAGGGGGGCAGCCGCGTCCGTGCCAGCGCAGTTTCGGGTGTATATTATTTCTTTGTAGCGGTTTCGAACGAGGTGGCGAGTGAGTAGGCCAAAAATCCTGTCGACGCGCGAATTGTTTCCTGCGGCTCGCGACATCTTGGATAAGCACTTTGAAGTTGATTACGGAAAACCTGGCCAACAAATTTCTCGGAGCGAATTGTTGAAACGTGTGGCCGATAAGGAAGGGCTCGTCTGCTTGCTCACCGAAAAAGTGGATGAGGAACTCCTCGACGCCGCGCCGAAGTTGCGCATTGCCGCGACTGTCTCGGTCGGCTTCGACCACATCGACGTGGCTGCCTGTACGAAGCACAAAGTGATCGCCACAAATACACCCGGTGTACTCGACGATACGACCGCGGATTTTGCCTGGACGCTCTTGATGGCAATCGCCCGGCGTCTGCTCGAAGGCGATGAAAAGATGCGGTCGGGAAACTGGCCGGGATGGGACTTCGATCAGTTGCTCGGTGGCGATGTTTGGGGCAAGACGCTTGGCATTATCGGTTTTGGTCGAATTGGCCGCGGTGTGGCGCGGCGTGCGCAAGGCTTCCAGATGAGAGTGCTTTACAGCGATGCGGTACGGGCGCCTGCGGACGTGGAAAAGGAGTTGCACGCCGAGTTTGTCGATCGCGATCGCCTTTTTCGTGAGTCCGATTTTATCAGCTTGCACGTTCCACTACTGCCTGACACGCGGCACCTCATCTCCAAAGAGAACCTCGATAAAATGAAACCGACCGCATATTTGATCAACACGGCCCGCGGTCCTGTGGTGGACGAAGCGGCTCTCGCAGATGCTCTAGAACGCAAGAAAATTGCCGGCGCAGCTCTCGATGTGTTCGAAGCCGAGCCAAAAGCCAACCCGGCTCTGCTCGGACGGAAAGATGTGATCCTGACGCCACACATCGCCAGCGCCTCCGTTGAAACGCGGACGAAAATGGCAGTGATGGCTGCGAACAACCTCGTAGCGTGCTTCGAGAGCAAGCGGCCGCCCAACGCTCTCAATGCGGACGCGCTCGGGTTGAAATGATAAAACTCATGCCGGATCGTTCGCCGCTTACCTGAAACAGCGTGAAAGAAACAGCCCTCCGCGTTCTCCGCGAAACACTCGCCGCAATCAATATCCAAGCGGCGCTTGAGCGCAAGCTCGATTGCGACGGTAAATGCGTTCATGTGGAAGGCAACACAATCAACCTTGCAGATTTTCCTGAGTTCGTCGCCATCGCGCTTGGCAAAGCAGCCTTTCCGATGGCCGAAGCTCTGATCAACGTTCTCCCTTCGGATTGCTCTCCGGAAGGAATACTGGTTGCGCCTGCCGCTCCCGCGCGCGTTTTGCCACGCTGGAAGACTTTCATCGGCGGTCATCCAATTCCAACGGAAGCAAGTTTTATTGCCGGGCGCGCCATCATGGAACGGCTGGCGCGCTGCGATGAGCGCACTCTCATTTTCTTCCTCGTGTCCGGCGGTGGCTCGGCTTTGGTTGAGCAGGCTCTTGATACCTCGGTAAGCAAGCAAGACTTCGAGAAATTGAATCAAGTGCTTGTTACCTGCGGCGCCCCGATTGAAGAGATCAACGTCGTACGAAAACACTTTTCGGCGACGAAAGGAGGGCGTCTCGCCGCTGCGGCGCCGCGCTCAACAAAACTCACGTTCGGTGTAAGTGATGTGCCCCAAGGATATGAGTCTGCGCTTGCCTCGGGACCGACATTGCCCGATCCAACCACAATCGCTGACGCTCAACGAATCGTGGCTCGATACCATTTGCTGCCAACGTTGCCGCCATCCGTTCGAGAAATCTTCGAGAAGCAACTCCTGCGTGAAACTCCCAAGGAATCCGATCCTGCTTTCCGCAATGCACATTTCTCTCTGCTTCTTGGCGCGCACGATCTGTTGCACGCCGCTCATCACGCGCTGGAAGGCGAAGGAATCTACTGCATCGCTGACAACACAACGGATAATTGGCCGGTCGAAAAAGCTGCTGACCACTTACTTTCGTTGCTGGAGTCGACGAAATCGAACGACCCTAGACAGCGTTGTGCGATTGTCGCCAACGGCGAGGTGAGCAGTCCTGTGACTGGGAAGGGACTGGGAGGCCGCAATTCCGCGTTTGTTCTGGCGTGCGTGCCGAAAATTGCGGGAAAGAACATCACCGTACTCAGTGCAGGCACCGACGGTATTGACGGGAACAGCCCCGCGGCAGGAGCCGTGGCAGACGGCGAGACTCTCGCCCGCGCACGTGCCAAAGGCCTTGATCCGCTGGACTTTCAGAAACGCAGTGATGCTTTCAATTTCTTCTCGACGCTCGACGATGCGATTGTCATCGGACCAACCGGGAATAATTTGCGCGACCTCCGAATTCTGATCGCGCACTGACATGATCGCGTCGTTACAGGAGCAAGATTGGAGAACGAGGCTAAAGAAGACCCTTCACCCACCCACCGTCAACCGCGATTGTAGTGCCATTTATTGAGCTGGCCCGTTCGGATGCAAGAAATGCGACAAGCGCCGCGAACTCGTCCGGTCGCGCGAGGCGCCCAACGGGTATCTCCGAACTCCATGTATCGTAAATTTGATCGCGCGGTACTCCGGCAATTCGAGCCTGCTTTTCAGCCAACTCATCAAGGCGTTCCGTCAGCGTGTATCCCGGGCACACGTTGTTCACGGTGATTCCGCTCGCACCAAACTCATTTGCCAGCGTCTTGGCCAGGCCGGTCACCGCGGCACGCAACGAATTGGAGAGAAGCAGTCCATCAATCGGCTGCTTCACGGAGACGGATGTGATCGTCAGAAAGCGTCCCCAACGCCTTTGCTGCATGCGCGGCAGAACTTCGCGTGCGAAGTATACGGTGCTTAGCAGCGTAAGGTCGATCGCGGCGCGCCACTCTTCCAGCGTGATGTCGAGAAACTTCTTTGCAGGTGGTCCGCCGGCATTCGTAACGCATATATCGACTCTTCCGAATTTGTGCTCCACAGCATCAACAAAGCTGCTTACGGACTCAAAACTCGCCACATTCAGCGCCTGTCGAAAAACCTGCGCGCCGCTGGCTTGTTCAATTTCCGCGGCGGTGCGCTCGAGTTCACCAGCCGTGCGGGCGCAAATCGCCACATGGCAACCTTCCTTGGCAAATTCTTCCGCCACTGCGCGACCCAACCCCTTGCTTGCCGCGGCGACGATCGCCACGCGTCCCTTTAGTCCGAGATCCATCGCTTATTCCTTTTTTGTTCCCTGGCGAAGATAGGCATCGTCGCCGCGAATCCACTCTTCCCGCCGTGGCGCAAAGAAATCGATATCCACAGTGTCTTCCAGCGCCACAGCTTCATGAGGCATGTGCGCCGGTATCACGAGGATTTCGCCGGCACGGACGGTAGTCGTCTCTCCACCATCGAAATTAAACTTCAACGCGCCAGACAGAATCATTGTGTACTGCTCGCTGCGGTGAGAATGACGAGGAACGAGGGCGCCGCGCGAAAGCAGGACGCGGGCCAGAGTGCCGTCTTCACCGCTCACCATCTGCCGAGAAATGATCTCGCTCAATTTGTCGCTTTTAACTTTGTCCCAGGGCGTTGAGACCGGCATCGTGCACCTCGTTCTCTTGAAGATTGATTGCGTTGGAATCGTGTATCGAACGGCACAAATCGTCAATGCCTTTCGCGCGTAGTGAGCGGTCGAATCATTCTAAAATCGCTTACGCTTAGCTACCAGTTCGATTAAGATGCGCCCGTCAGGTGGTCTCACCATGCATACAGTGTGCGCGGCGATATCGGGGATATTGCTCAGTCGTCAGGAGGGACGTATGAAGCGGTGCACAGTTCTTTTCGGAGCATTCCTGATACTTACAACAACCGCCTCTGCGCAGATTGGCAAAAGCGTTTCGGTAGCGGCTGGCACGCCCGAAGACAAAGATCTCGAGTCGATTTACGCCGCCCCCGATGGTCCCGACAAAATCGCCCTGCTCGATAAATTCATGGCCGACCACGGCACGGGCGATCTTGCTTTGCTTGGCGATCAGCTTTATGCACAAACCTACCTCGCGCAAAAGAATTACGCGAAAGTTTATGAGTACGGAGACAAAGTCCTCGCACTCGATCCCGACAATTTCTCGGCCTTAATCTTGATGATGCATGCAGCGGAGGAACAAGGGGACGCACAGAGAATATACGCCCTCGGCGAAAAGGTCGGCCCACTACTCGCCCGTTACCAGGCATCTCCCGCACCCGCCGGTATGAGCGAGGATCAATGGTCCGCGCAGAAGGCCCAGAATCTAAAAGATGCCCAAGCAGATCTCAACTACGTCCAATACGCGATGGTCAATGCAGCCTATAAGACCAAAGATTTGCCGCCGCGTATCCAACTGCTGGAGAGATACGCCAAAGCCTTTCCGGATTCGCAGTACACGCTGGCCGTTCGCGAACAAACTGCGATCGCCTACCAGCAGGCGCAGAACACTCCGAAGATGATTGAGACCGCGCAGAGTATTCTCACGAAGGATCCTGACAACATTTCGATGTTGCTTCTACTCGCCGACAACTGGAGCGAGAACGGCCAGCAACTCGACAAGGCGGGAGCCGATGCCAAAAAAGCGTTGGAACTGCTGGGGAAAGCCCAAAAACCTGACAACGTCCCCGACGATCAATGGCAAAAGCAAGTCTCGATCCAGAAGGGGCTGGCCTATTCCGCTCTAGGCCAGGTGTATGTGAACAACAACCAGAATGCGCAAGCGGTCGATGCATTCAAACAGGCGAGTCCGCTTTTGAAATCCGACGCATTCAGCTACGGCCGCAATCTCTACCGGTTGGGATTCACTCTCGCCAAAATGCAGCGAACGCCGGAGGCCCGAACCGTGCTGACCGAAGCGGTGTCAGTCAATAGCCCCTACAAGGCGAAGGCTCAGGAAACGTTAAATAAGATTGGCGGGGCGACTGCCAAGAAGAGCGCCCATAAAGCTGCCTCCTGAGATGACGGGCAACTCGCTCCATTTCGTCAATCGGCGGGCGTAACGGGCTTTTGTTCGGTTGAGTTTCTTAACTCCTCGACATTTCGTACCACTTGCTTCCAATTCTTCTTGTTCTTCTTGTTCGAAAAAGGCGCATTCAAATCGCTGTAGTAAGAAAGAATGGCGGAACGCAATTCGGGAGACACTTGTGCGAAGTGGTTTTTAGCGAGCCGATCGAGGAGATCTGCATAGGTCTTGTCCGCCAGCGGATATTGTCCCGGTCCGGTGACGCTCCCAGTATCGAAGTTGTCGTTCAATAGCTGCACCCGTCCTTCTGTTTTCTGCTGCTCCAAAAGCTTTCCATAGTTGGTGATGGTTTCATTAAAGCTTGCCTCAAACATTTTTTCTGTCTCGGGGGTTGGCGTTCGGAACGACAAGGTTCTGAACGGTCCAATCTTGGGGACGATGCGAATAAAAAACGCGAGGAGCTTCGTGCCAAAGCCAGGTTGCTGGTATTTGCCTTTCCAGTTCTTTTCATAACTTGCGCGCGACAGGTGATAAAGAAACTTCTGCTGGGTGATTCCAGGTGTCGCGCGCTGAATATCATCTTTCTTCAGGTCCCACGCAACTTTTGTCGTTTTGGGAATCAACTCGCTGACCGTATACCGGTACGTCGCGACCGCAAGATCGTAATTGGTGAAGATTGATTTCAACTCAATCGAGTATGTCTCTTCAAACGCTCGCTCGAGAAGCGGCTGAGCCACCTCGAATCCGATGTAGTCGTGATAAGCGTCGGGTGCGTAGTGTCCCTTCGCTACTTGCAGCACGTCGAATCCAAATTCCGTTTTTAGGTGAGCTGCGGGATTTTCATCATAGGTAACGACATCCCCATATTTTTTTTGAAGCTTGGGATAGAGAATCGGCACCGAGCGATTTACGGCGATTCGATGTCCATTGTTATCCGCCGCATAGTGGGCCATCGTCCCGAGGGCAAACGCATATTCGTTTAAATCTTTCGAATCCCGGATGAGCGCTTCCACGAAATCGCCGGTCCGCACGTAGTGAGTCAAATCGCTAAACAGGTGGCTGCCAAATGGATAGTAGCCCATATCCTGGATGATCGAACCGCCATAAGCGTACGCGTGCGCGTCTTTGAGTTCTTCTTTCGTCGCATTCGGAAAGCGCTGGAGAAGAAGCGGCCGGATCGAATCCTTCCAAGCCGAGTCGATAATTGCCTCGTGAGTGAGAACAGAGAATGCTTGCAATGTGCCGCTTGAGGTGAGCAACAGGAGAGAAGTCAGGATGGCGATAAACGGGGCCACTCGCCTCCTCCTCAAATTCGCATGTGCAGTCATACAGGAAAGGAAGGCCGTTTCAAAAAATTCCAGCCTCGCAAATGATTCTCATCCTCCTTTCTCACGCAACGATGAAGTCCAGAACACAAGCCTTGCCTGACGATAGTCCTACATTGCTTTCATCCTCGTGAATAAGGTGGACCACTTAGGCTTGCAGGGACGGCGCTGTAGACGGGATTTGCGGATCGCCGACCAATCCAAGAAGCAATTCGCTAAAACAGATAATGACGGATGGCGGAGAGGGTGGGATTTGAACCCACGGTTGAGTTTCCCCAACACACGCTTTCCAAGCGTGCTCCTTAAACCGCTCGGACACCTCTCCGCAGTTGAATCGCCGCAGATGCTAAAGGACTTCAGAAGACTAACAAATTGACGACTACGCGGCAAACGCCTCACTCGCACACGCGTCGAAAAGCCTTCTAGGCGTGAACTTTTCTGCCGGTGACCCGCGATACTGAAGTAAAATGTTTTCTCCTTTCCGGGGTAGTGCAATTGGTAGCACGCCAGCCTTTGGAGCTGGTTATCTTGGTTCGAGTCCAAGCCCCGGAGCCAATTTTTTTCGCTGCAACACAGTGGATGCCGCGATTCCGGCCGCGGATTTTCGTTTCGCCCGGCGTCTTTTCTATCCGCGTTTGCTATCCTTTATCAGCTTGTGGCCATGCGAACGAAAATCGCGCGGAAACTCGGCACCGAATATCAGCTCAACATGTCCGCCCAGCGCGCCCTCATGCGCCGTGCCTTCTCGATTCATGAAATGAAGCAATACCTTGAGCGCCGCGCCGAGAAAAAAGACCTGATCCCGCCCGTCATCGCCCGTCTCCGCGAACTGAATTACCTTGACGACGCGCGCTACGCCCTCGAATACGCTCGTCATCACTCGCAAGCCCGCCGCCAGGGCCGCTTCCGCATCGCGCGCGAACTTCGAGGTCGCGGCGTGCCCGACGAACATATCGATGCCGCTCTCGCTGCCGTGTTTGCTGATACCGACGAGTCCACGCTTGTGCGCGCGCGCCTCAAGCGTCGCCTCTCGCACCTGCGCGGCGCCCTCGACGAAAAGAAAATCGCCTCGCTTTACCGCATGCTCCTCCGCGCAGGTTTCTCCTCCGATATAATCCGCAAAGAACTTCGGGGCGTCACCCACGGCGATCTGCCCGACTTCCCTGCCACATCCGACGACGAACCCTGATCGTCATTAAGCCGAACCTACTTGTGATACATTTCCATCATGCTTGGCCGCCCGGAAAATTCCGAAGCCGCCCCATACTATTTCACCTACATCAATCAGGTGACCGGCGATAACCCTCTCGCCACGATGCAGAAGCAGCTGCCCGATGCCCTAGAATTCTTTGCCGGTATCACGGAAAAATCGTCGCTTCACCGCTACGCCCCCGATAAATGGAACATTCGCGAGGTTCTCAATCACGTCACAGACACCGAACGCGCCTTTGCCTTTCGCGCCCTCTGGTTTGCGCGAGGGTTCGAGTCGCCTCTCCCGGGCTACGACCAGAACATCGGCGCGAAAGGCGCCGAGGCCGATCGAGTTTCGTGGCTCGACCACGTCGAGGAGTTCCGCCTGGTTCGCCTCTCAACCATTTGCCTGTTCAAGAATCTGCCGCCAGCGGCGTGGTCGCGTCACGGTCTCGCTGACGGTAAACCCTTCACCGTGCGTGCTCTCGCCTTCATCATCGTTGGCCACGTCACGCATCATCTCGCCATCCTTCGTGACCGATACTTCTAAAGGCAAAAACACAAATGCCCCGCTCGATGCTCGCCTTTCTCTTTCTGATTCTCGCAGCCATGCCTCCGGCCGCCTCCGCGCAAGGTCAACCGCAGCCGACTTACCTTTACAAGACGTCGCTCGTGCAGGCGGCTCCCGGCAAGCTTCTCGACCTCATCGACGCCTACAAGAAAATTTTCACTGAAGAAGCAAAGGTCACGGGAGACGCCACGCCTCTCTGGATGCGCCACAGTCAGGGCGACCGTTGGGACTTGCTGATCCTCATCCCGATGGGCAGCTACATGGATTACTACAAGCCGGACCGCGTCGTGAAACGCGATACCGTCATCGACACTTGGCGCGAACGCCTGAAAACCGACATCGCCTGGCAAGAGGACATCTTCGTCTACGGTCCGCCGCTCGAAGATCTGCGCAAAGCATTCGCAACCGCCGGCCTCTTTCACGTGGAGATGTTTCAGTCCCTGCCAGGCAGGCAAGCCGAGCTGCAGAAACAACGAGAAATGGAAAACGCCTTCTCCCGCACCGTGAAAGCTCCCGAGAATTTCATTTTTCTTCGCGACCAGGGTGCCGCCTGGGATCTCTTCACCATCGGCTGCTTCGAGAACCTGAAGCACTACGCGCAAGCCGCGGACGTTCCCCCCGCCGAAGCCGATGCCGCCGCCAAATCCGCCGGCTTCGAATCCGCCGCACAAATCGGCCCGTACCTCCGCACCCTGATCGCTCTCCACCGCGACACTCTAGCCGTCGCAATCAAATAACATCCGTTCCCAGCGGCGGCCTTCAGGCGTTCAGCTTTCTCGACCGCAAATCCTCCACGCCCTGCTAACCGCACACACTCAAGCCGCGTCAATATGTTCCGTGCGCCAATGAAGTCTCGCCACCATTCCTTGCGCTGCCTGAAACGCATTGTCCTCCTAGCATTCGCTGGTGCACTTGCGTATTCCTCCGCGGCCTGCGCCCAAGATGCGACCGCCGCCCAAGCGCAACAAAAAAAAGAAATCCCTCCCGCCACGGCCCACGAAATCAGCATCCTCGAGGCATTCCTCGCCAATCATCCCGATGATCCTGCCGCCCTCTTCAATCTCGCCATCGACGAAGCCACCATCGGCCAAAACGCGAAGGCGCTCAGCCTCCTTGAAAAAATGTCTCAAGCCCACTCCGGCCTCGACCCCGCAGGCGGCGCCGCCCGGTCATTCAAAGATATTGCGAAAGACCCTCGCTTCGTTGCCATCGTCGAGCAAGTCAGAAAACAAAATCCACCAGTCGTGCACACCTCCGTTGCATACACGCTTCGCGAACGCGATCTTGCCCCCGAAGGCATCGCCTACGATCCCGTCGACAAATCTTTCTACGTCAGCAGCATCAGCAAACACAAAATCGTGCATCTCGCACCAGACGGCTCTGCCACGGATTTTAAATCGTCTGGCCAGGATGGCCTGGGCGCAACGCTGGGGATGAAAGTCGACGCAAAACGCCGCTACCTCTGGGTCACCAGTGATTTGTTTGCCGGTGACCCAAAAGGCAGTCGCTTCGCACTTTACCAATACGATTTGAAGACGGGCGCCCTCCGCTTCAAGCACGCAGGCGCAGATGGAGCCGAAGGTTTCTTGAACGATGTTGCCTTGAATTCAAAAGGCGACGCATTCACAACGAACACATCCACTGGCGAAGTCTTCCGCGCCTCGCCCGATCGCGACGGCCTCGAGTTGTTCCTTCCGCGCGACTCCGTCGGCCAAGCCAACGGCATCGCCCTCTCACCGGACGACAAAGTCTTGTTCGTCGCCGGCTGGATCGGCGTCGCTCGCGTTGATATCGCCACAAAACAATTCAAACTACTTTCGAAGCCGCTCAATATCTCCGAAGCCGGTCTCGATGGCCTCTACTTCTACAACGGAGCGCTCATCGGCATCCAGAATCCCGACCTGCATCCCTCCCGAGTCGTCCGCTACGTCCTCAATCCACAATGGGGCGCGATCACGAGCGCCGAAGTGCTCGAAACTTACAGCCCCCTGGCCGAGCTCCCCACCACCGGCACAATCGTCGGCGATTCGCTCTATTTCATGGGCAACACGCAAATCGACAAAATGAAAGAACACGACGCTATGCCGCCACCCAGTGAATTAAGCGACATCCGCATTCTTAAATTGAAGTTGTGAATTTTCCGCCGAGGAAGGCCCGAGCGACCTGCAAAACAAAAAAACAGCCCTTCGCTAATCCGCTGGCGCCACTTCCGGATTACACGATTCCGCCATCCGCAGCGTAAGCCAATCCGTTCGCGTCCGGTCCCATTCCTGAATCAAGACTCCGTAAGACTCAAAAAACTCCCGCAACTGCGGTCGCTGCCATCCCACGATTTTCTCCAGAATCGGCACCAGCGTCGCCAGCGCATTCGTTCCCAGCACAGTTCGCGACGCAGTCTGCGACACGTGCCGCGTGTCGGACACCGCAATCGTGAATCCATCGCGCACATTCACATGCAGCATCACGTGCACGTCCGAGCTTCCGTCGCCCACATACACAATGTGATCCGGTCCAATCTGCAAACTCGCTTGCAAGCGGTCCAGCGCCGCCACCTTGCCGTACCCCGCCGTGGCGCGCGTAATCGTATCGATTTCCCCGGAAGGGTGATATCGAAACTCCGTCCCGAAAATATGATCCGCCGGCACAATTCCCTCAAGCGCCGACTGAATCACCTCCACGGGCGCCGCCGACAACACATAAAAGTCAAAGTGATAACCGGGAATCCCGTGGTCCAAAATCTGATACAGCAGCTCGATATTCTCTTTCAGCCGGATCTGCTTCCCCACCTGATGCAAATGCTCCCGCCGCACTTTCGAATGAAACTCCGGATCGTGCAGCAGCAGATAAGCCAATTCCGCCCCCTGCTGCACCAGATTCAGTTCCGCCATCCCTTTCGATTTGCGTTCAAATTCCGCCGGAGGAATTCCCACCAGTTCGCTCAACACGTATCCTGAGTCATTAAACGTCAGCGTTTGATCGAAATCGCTGGCGAACAAATACCGCTTTGTCGTTGCTCCCATTTCTCCTTCTCCATACACCCGTACCCGCGTCATCCGCGGTTTTCGCCTAGTTTTATTCTCTAGTACTAATTTAGATGCATTAGGAGGTCAAAACGCATCGAAAATTGCGATTGATGCTATCGGTTGACGTTGTTGCGGCTGAAGTTGTTGCCCTGAAATTGTTTCGCCGCCGAGTGTCGAGTTTTCATATCGCTCAGACTATACTCCGTCTTAGTTACTCGCATATGACAACGCATTGACACCAACCGGAGGATTCCGTGCGCACCTCGCTCTGCACTATCGCCGTCCTTCTCTCCGCTTCCGTAATCGCGTCCTCACCGCGCCCGCAACAATCCACCAACAGCAATCCGCAAAAGGCAGCCTTCGTCGATCCCTGTGCGAACGCGGCCACCGACGCCGACAAAAAAGCCTGCTGGACAGAAGCCGCCCGTCGGGCAAAATTTTTCCTCGACGCCGACTCGTGCGAAGCCCGCCCAGATCAAAGTGACGCAGAACGCGACAATTGCAAAATGGATCGCGCCAAACAGGCCACCGCCCGCCTCGACGCCTACTACCGCTCTATCCAAAAAGCCATGCGCGCCGATCTAGCCAAAGGAAAAGCAGCCAAATGGGACGACTTCGCCCTCCTCACTGAGCTGCAAAAAACGCAAGCCGCATGGGGTCGTTACCGCGACCTCGAATGCGAAGCCCAAACCACTCCCTACGACGGCGGCACCGTCACCATCTCCATCAAAGCCGGCTGCGAACGCGAAAAAGCCGAAGCCCGCCTCAAAGAATTGCATGACACCTACGCCCGCTACGAACGTCCAGACTGAACGAGTGCGCTGCCCGGGTCGTTTCTCCTTTGACTCGTATTCAGTTCCCGATCTCAAAGTTAAACTTTTCCTCAATTCTCACAGTCAAATTGTCCGTCTGTTTTGCCGTTGCTTTTGCCTCTATTTGAAATTTGAAATTTTTAATTTGAAATCTCTCAGCGCCTCAACCCCCTTTCCTCCCTCCCCTCCCTGTTTTCTGCCTCACTGCCTGCTAATAAGCAAAACCCCGCAATTGACAATGTATCGCGAAAATATCAAACTCCCCGCCATGCGAATCGCTCTCGTTTGTCTTTTTGTTTCCGTTTTGCTCGCGCCGATCAGCCGAGCCCAAGGCGTTCCAATCGTCGAGCTCGACCACAAAGAAAGCACCGTGAAATTCTACGTGAAGGCTTCCGTGGCCCTCGCCGGCAAGTTTGACAAATGGGAAGGTAAACTAACGTTCGCATCCACCGACGCGACCACAGCCGTGCTTGACCTCAAAATCGCTGCGGACTCGGTCGACACCGGTAGCGGAATGAAAAACGGCAAGCTGAAGGGCGAAAAATTTTTCGACGTAAAAAACTACCCGACGATCACCTTCCACTCCACCAAAGTCGTGCAAACCGCTCCCAATTCCTTCGAAGTGGACGGCGACTTCACCATCCGCGGCGTCTCAAATCCCGAAAAACTCACCATGACGCTTCCCACCGACGCCACCGGCTTCGAGCGCATCGACGGCAAAATGGTTTTCGATCGCAAAGACTACGGCATGAACAGCGGCATCCCCTTCATCAAAATCGCCGACCACGTCGAAGTCACCATCGCCCTCGAAGCCAAAGAAATAAAAGGCCCGCCCCTCGTCTTCAAACAGTAGCCAAGCCTTTCGTACCGCCGGCGTCTCGCCGGCGCCGTTGAATCTTTTGTTTTGCGGTTGAGTGGTCCCCATATGATTCGCGCTCACTAAAGCGCATCCCATTGTGCGGCCAGAAACCGCTATGATAGGCGCATGCAAATAGATCGCCGGAAATTTCTAGCATGTATAGGCGCAGTCGCGATCACGCACCCTCAATCGCGTTCGCAGGAGGCCAGCAGCATGTATGGACTGATCGTGAAACTAACCGCAGTTCCCGGCAAGCGAGACGAAATGATCGCGATACTGAAAGAGAGCGCCGCCAACATGCCCGGCTGCGCCAGCTACGTGCTAGCCAAAGACTCATCGGATGAAAACTTAGTATGGGTCACAGAAGTATGGGAAAGCGCCGCCAGTCACGACGCCTCTCTATCGCTCCCATCCGTCAAAAACGCGATGCCTCGCGTGAAACCTCTCCTCTCAAACTTCGAGAGAATCGCGGTCACAACTCCGGTCTGGGGCCTCGGCCTCCCGTCGTCACATGCCAAATAATCGCCACCAGTCGCACAGGCACTCCTGTTTACCCCGAGAACCGAAGAGCCTGTACGCCTTTGTTTGCGCCGCGCACGTAGCGCCCCTCTCCGTAGCACTCGCGCCGAGAAAAAAACACCACTCAACCTATCTGCAGCGCCTTATTCACATCCATCATAATTGCCGACGCCGTCGGCTCGGTTAATCCCCCAGCAAGCGTCGTAGGCACCCCGCGCGCCTCCGCATCCACCCGATACGAAATCGGCCCAAGTTTGCTGATCGCCCAATTCATTCCAGCGACCACGTTCTGCTGCCCGCTATGCACATTCGGATTGGCAACCACAATCATATCCCCGGCAGCTTTTAGCACGTGGTTGCGAATGATCACGCGATGAATCGCGTCTTTGGGAATCGAATTGCCATTCACCTCAATCCCCGTCTTCGAAACGCGAAATTTTGCCGGCGCCCGATACTGCGTAGCCTGCTTCGAATGCATCAAAAGATACATCGCGCCATAAACAAACCCTGCCGCAATCAATCCCCCGAAAAAACCCATCGAGAGTGCAATTAACACAAGCAAAGTCCCCGGAATAGCCACCAACAACCACGGCGCCGGCACCGTCTCCGGCGTCGTAGATATCTCCATCGCGTCCCCAACCTGTTGACTGTCATATCCCGCCATGTCGCTCTCCTTTATCCGCCGCGCGTTCTAGCCACAGCCGCCGCTCCCCGCTCCCCGCAGCAGCCTTCTCACTGCATTGCGCAAGAACCCGTCCAAACCCGTCATCACGAGAAGGGGTAGGTTTGCGAATTCACTTTTCAGTGGGAGTCCGATGTTGTTGGTACGAGTTCGGCCGGCGGCCAACCGCCCGTAGCTCAGATCCCCGGATCGCCTTTGGATCGGGATGACCTGAGGCCTCTTTTCGGTGGGAGCCCCCTGCTTCAGCAGGGGGAGCTGGACTTCAGTCCAGCGTAAAAACGCACCTCTTATTCGAATGGGGCTTTAGCCCCGGCAATTTTCCAAACCGGCCCGTCATCACGAACCCATTGAATTACACTTCCCTCCACGCTTCTATTCGTCAGCACTCACGCGCGTGATCGTCATGGGCAGCGTTCGCATTCACCCTCCGCGTCCGCCACTAGGTACAACAACGGCCGCGGACTGATCGGTGCAATCGCGTGAGTCCGTTGCAGCCCTACCGCGGCCGCGCACCCCGCGAACAGCAACAGTGCCAATGTCACCCGCCGGATCAAAGCACTCTCCTCAGCAGCTCCCGATGGCGCGCGTACAGAAAGCTCACTCCAAGTAGCGCCACACCTAACCCTAGAAACGACACGATCCGTCCCAGCGCGTCGAGGTTCCACACGTCCACCGTCACGATTCGCGCCACGCACAGCATGAACAGCGACAAGCTGAACCATCGATACGCCCGCTCGTCCATCTTCAGCACCGCCAGAAACACAATCAATCCTTCGATCCCCCAAGCCGCCGTCAGAAATCCGCGCCGCACTTCTAGGCTTATCAGCACTGTTAGCAGAATCGTCGGCACGAAAAAGAAAAGATGCTGTGGATACGCCTCGATCGATCGCCACGCGTACCCTAACCCCGTCCCCCCGCCTTTTTTCTTCTCCGTTTCGCCCGGGCCGTTCCGGTTCAGCTCCCGTTTCGCCAGCTTCGCCGCTGCGAACAGCACATACAGCAGCAGCGCGCACGCCGTCACCGTCAGCGTCCGCACATTCGTAAACCGCCACGGGCTCACTCGATAGAAATTATCGAATCCGCACCGAACGCCCGCCAGCAGCGTCATCGCGTAACACTGCGCCCGAAAAGTTTCCTCCCGCAAAGCGCCGCTCGCGAAATACAGAACCACCGCCATCGCCGCCCAAGCCACCGCTACCCACTCAGGCGGCATCTCAAAACGAAGCAGCGCTGCAATCGAAATCGTTCCCATCCAAAGCTGCGCGCTTCGTATTCGCGGCGAGCCATCCGCAGTAAATGCACCGTAATAATAAATGGCGGCAAGAATCGTGACCGTAACCACCGGCGCCGGCAGCGCGCCTAGTTGCGACGTCGAATTGAGATCCGCAACAAATATCCGCGCGAAACTCGCTGCCAGCAGCGCGCGCCCTTGCCACAGCAAAGCCTTGTCACGCGTCAGCCCCGCCGCTTCAATCAACACCAGACCAAAAAGTCCCCACGCCAGCCCCACCACTCCGCTCGTCGCCTCCACCCACAGGAGATATCCCGCCAACACCGTGCTCGCCGCCGTGTAAACACCGGAGATTCCAGCCGAAGTCACCACCCGTGAAAAAAAATCGCCAGCGGTTTTCTTCGGCACCGCGCCATTGCCCTCCGCAACCACATGCCATCTCGATGCCATATACAAAGTCGCGCACGAAGCTGCGACTGTAATCAACCGCAAGCTCACGTGATGCCACATGTCGTCTCGTTGCAAATTCAAAATCAGCAGCCGCGTCACCGCTAAGGCCGCCGCTCCGTGCCCACACCACTCCAGGACTCTGTCCTTGAATTTCCTTCCGCATTCCACCAGCACCACCGCTGAGATCACCCACACCAGCGCCGCCCACATCAGCGGTAGCGCCACCCATTCCGCCGCCAGAAGGAATTCCGTCGCGCAAATCGGCGCCAGCACGAACGCCACCTTATCGACCGCTTCCCAATCCTCACCCACCCGCGCTTTCAGCCACCCATCAACGAACAATGCCGCCGCCAAGAGGAGAAACATCCACCCCAGCTTCGCGTCGGGCGGCCTCCATTCATCCACTCGCGGCATTACATCGTGCACCCACACATACGTCGTCAGTACCGCTGCCCCGGCCCACCCAAGTTTTCGCAGGTGCCTTTCCGAAAGCCGCCATGCCGCTATCAGCAGCGCCTCCACATCCACTAGCCACAGAATTTCAAGCCTCGCTCCCGAATAGCGGTACGGTACCGCCGCGATCATCAGCGCCGCGCCCAGCGTGCTCGCCAGGATGAATCCAAGCCGCCGCCCGCTCCGCTGCGAATAGGCCGACACACCCAGATAAACCGCGCCCGCCCCCAGCAAGAACCAGAATCGCCACTCCGGATGAAACGATTGATGGTGCAGCAGCGCCAGATATCCCGCCGCGTTCAAAAGAAACGAAGCAGTCAGAAGATTCGATTCCCGTGGCGTTTTGTCTTCTCTTAAGAAGTACGACGTCAGATATATCGCCCAGTACGCGGTCAACAACGCCAAGCTCGCCGGGAATTCTGGAAACGGCCGGTAGCCCCCCATCCTTTCGTATACCTGATCCAGCCACATCCAATGCACCGCGTATGTCGCAACGATAGCCAGCGGTTCAACGACGAACCATCGCCGCTGCCGCAAAATCACGACGAGTGACGCAGCTAGCAGCGCCGACGCCACCAACCCTCCCATCGGAATCTCGCTGATCGCCACCGTCACAAAAGCCAGTAGGTACGCGAACCCGGTCGCAAGTTCGGAATCGTAGCGCAGCGAATGCGCCACCATCGCCACCGCCACCGCAAACAAAAGCGCAAATCCCAGCCCCGGACTTTCAACCAAACGCACCGACTGCACGTTGTGCAACGCATAAGTCGTGAAGTACGCCAGCGCCCATCCTCCGCCCAGCACCGCACGCGCCGCGATTCGGTATCTCTGTTTGGTCTCTCCCCAGATTCCAATCCCCAGCAGCATCGCGCTCAACACATAACCAAGCGCGATCTTCCCTGCCGGCCCGAGGTAGTGCATCGAATAGTTCAGAAGAAGCGCCACTCCGATTACGAAAGCCGTTATGCCGATTTTATTGAGCCAGCTCGTGCCGAGCGTCTCTTCCAAGTCCGCCCAATTTCTCTTCTTCTCTGCGGCTGCGCTCGACGCACTTCCACCGCTAGCCGCTGAGAAAATGTTGGGAGCCTGCGAAGCAGGCGTCGAAGGCGGAATCTGCACTCCTGCGTCCGGCACGCCCGGCACCGCCGGGCCAAGCCCGCCGGGGCTCGGAATCGTTGGGATCGGCGTCGCAGACGGAATCACTCGCGCTGGAACTTGCTGGGGTATCTCTGATTTATCTACGTCGGGAGAAACGACGCGTGTTTTAGCAGTCTCGGCGGCCGAATTTTCGACGCGCGCGGTCGCCGCTACTTCCGGACCCTGCACGCCGCCGGACCGGCTTTCGAGTTTCTCAAGCGCCCTCTCCAGCGCTTTCTCAAGCCCAACAATTCGCGCGGTCGTTCGACCAAGCTCCGCGCGCAGCGATCGGATCTCCTCGCGTAGCGCTTCGGCAGTCCTCTTCGCCTCGCCCGAGCGCACAAATGCCATAACGGGCAGCAATAAAACCGCCCCCATCACCAGCAGCCCGATGAAATAGATAGAAAAGTCCACCACGCCGTTCCCGCCTCAGGTTACTTTGATTAAACTTGGCCAGATTCTACCAGACCCCAACACAGACTCACAGCCACTCCGTGCGAGCCGTTGCTTGCACGCACCGAAAATCGCGCAATGTCCGCCGCGTGCCTCGCAACTGGCCGACGTTCGCCTGTCGGTGGGAGCCTCCTGCTTCAGCAGGGGGAGCTGGACTTCAGTCCAGCGTAAAAACGCATCTCTTATTCGAATGGGGCTTTAGCCCCGGGATTTCTCCACCCCGGCACTAAAAACGCAAACAAGAGCCAATAGCATTCCGAAACGATGAAAAGCAACTCTCGTCAACGAACACGAAATCCCTGATCCACACCACTCGCAATCCAAAAGCGTATACTCCGTGTTACCTGAATCGGGAGATATCAAATGAGCTATCTCAGAAAGACGCTCCTCCGCGCCGCCTTCGCAATACTCCTCGCAGCAGCCGCTTCGAACGCTCAAACTTCACGCCCCCCTCCTGCGCCAGACCAACGCCCGCGCCAATGCGGCGGGAACATCTACATAGGCGGCCAAACTGCCAATCCTTTCACCGCAAAGCGCACCACGAAAGCAACCACTATCTTTCCCGACGGAACCAAACAGTTGACCGAGCTTGTTGAATTTCTCGCTCGCGATAGCGACGGCCGCATCCGCCTTGAAAAACACGGAGGCTTTCAACCCGCCGGCGACGAAGAAAAAGTGATCCTGCACACACGCGACGGCGGACAAATAGAGACCACCCGAGAGACAATGGGCATCTCGATTCTGATCTTCGACTGCCCCGATAGCATGACGATTCAAGTCCAGCCGGGCATGCAAATCGCGCGGGTCACCAAGGGTGTCCCGGCCGCCGAACCGAAAGGGCCGCCTCGTCCCTACTCAATCCGCGTCACCAACTTCCTCAGCGGAAAACCGCGGCCGGACATTTCCGTCGAGGATCTTGGCTACCGCGAAATCGAAGGAATCTCCGCTCGCGGCGTGCGCCTAACTAACCTCGGCACCGAAAGCGACGGCGAATGGAACGGAAAGCCCGTAAGAATCAGCGAGACGTGGGCCTCCGACGATCTCGCCGCGACGATCCTCGAGATTCATTCCAACCCGCGGAAACAGATGGAAGACATCGTCACTCTGACCAATATCAAACGAGAAGAACCGGATCACTCGCTCTTCCAGATTCCGCCAGGTTACAAAATAAATCCCATGCCCGACGAAATGCCCTTCCAGATGGCCGAAGACGGCGGCCACCCAATCGCAACCAATCCCAAAAAGTAAGCGGTTCTATCCGTACGAGTTTGGCCCAGCGGCCAAGTACCGTAGCTCAGGTCCCTCCCGAATCTCCTTTGGATCGGGACGAACTAAGGCCGTTCTCTAATGAAAGAACCCGCGATGCGCAATGTCGTAGTTACCATCGTGTTGACATGACTTCCACATCGCCGAACAATGCATTGAATGGTGTTCGTTCTTACTGATGATGGACGCAGATATACCGATCACTTTACACTCAACATCGGCAACAAATATGCGAGTGGATTTTTACTACGCGCAAAGCGGCACTCATTGGCCGATCGGTCCCGACGTCGCCATTTCTGCAGGGGTGAAGCATGCTGACTCGGATGGCACTGGGATTTGTTTTTTCATTGCTAGTGATCTTGCAGGCTTCCCAGGATTACCCTTCGAAGCCCGTGCGCATCATCGAACCATTCGGGGCTGGTGGTGGGCCCGACTTGATAGCTCGCGCCATCAGCCCAAAGCTATCGGAGCTTTGGGGCCAACCCGTTACAGTCGAGAACCATCCCGGCGCGGGTAGTACAGCGGCCCCCGCCCTGGTTGCGAAGTCGCCTGCTGACGGTTACACGTTGCTAGTCAACACCAGCGCTCAGGCGTATAGCGCCGCACTCTTGAAGAACCTGCCGTATGACCCTTTGAAGGACTTCATTCCAGTCGCTCCCCTGACAAGCCAGCCTTATGTGTTGGTCGCAGGCAAATCGTCGGGCATCGCTACCCTGAGCGAGTTGATTGCCGCTGCGAGGGCGAAGCCG
>DATNKB010000408.1:0-10359 GCA_035603595.1 Candidatus Dormiibacterota bacterium | reverse complement strand
TGGTGGGCGAAAGAGAAGCTCAAAGTTGTTGCGAACTATTTGGGCGCCCGGCCACATATCGGGCTCGTCGGCCACGGCATTTACGAAATCGATTCCGATAACGCAAATACGAAGGCTACGATTCCGCAGCGCACTCAAGAAATCACTTTCGATAGCGTGGAAAACGGCCGCTTTTTTAGGCAGATGATGTGTTTTTTCGGCACGAGTCGGGTGACGGTACGTCGAAATATATTGGCGCGAGTGCTTCCCGTTCCCGAGCGGATCGTGATCGAAGCAGATGAGTTTGTCTCCATTATGAGCGCCGCTTATTCGGCAGCTGGCCTGATACAGGAACCACTCACATTTTACCGGCTGCATTCTGGAAACCTATTCCAGATCAGAACGAAAGACGAAGCTAAGCAGCGGCGAATTCAGAGAGCCCTCGCAGCGCTGGCCGACGAGCTTCGCATCCGGCTTGCATCTGCAGGAATAGCGCCAGACGTAACCGACGCAATCGTTAAGCCACTCGATGTAGGCAGCAAACGTCTCCGCCTAATGCTCGATGGTGGAAAGCCTTGGGAAACATTCCAAGCCGAGCGAGACGAGTTTCAAATTGCTTACAAGAAAGGAAGCGCCGGCTACCGGCTTTTCAAGGGACTCGTGCTCGCCTGTACGCTCGTGATGCCTCCCAGGAATTTCTACAAGCTGAGGGACTGGTATAGTCACAGCGATTGGCGCAGGGTCCGAGGGCTACTCGGTGAGCCAGTGCCCAACGCTGAAATCGGAAACGTCGCGGTTACAAAACCGCTGAACTCAGCACGAAAAGCGGCCCACTAGAACGGGGAAACAGAAACTCTTGCCAGTCCCAAATCACTTTTCCACGACGAGAGACTAACCGCTGCGCGACGCCATCGTATTTTCGACTTGGTTCTGGGATATGTTCAACGTCCCCGAACGAATCTCACTCGCCCTCGCGTCTCGCGGAGCCCGCGTTCTGTATTGCGAGGCTCCCGTCTCTCGTGTTCATCGAAAAGGCCAACCCCTCACCGAAGTAAGCGAAGGAGTCTATCGCTTCGGCCCCGAATACCTCGGCGCGAAATTCAATTCTCTGCCCGTGATCGGCCATCTCCAGTGGAAAGCGGTTGCAAAACAAATCGTCCAGCGCGCGGAATCCTTACAACTGAAAGATCCGGTATTCATCTACTCACATTTCGAGAACATGGCACCACTATGCGAAGAAATGCGAGCCGCAGGGTACCCGCTGGTCCATATCTGCATGGACTATCCAGAACCGTATCAATACGAATTGATCGAAGCTTCCGACCAGACGCTCGTGATTCCGAAACACGTCTTTCGAGACCTGCAAGCACGGTACGGTGAAAAAATTCAATGGATTCCGCAAGCGATTCATTTGCCCGCGGCAAAAGCGCCGAGCCATGGATCGAACCGCGAACCGGTCGAAATCGCTAACATTCCCCGTCCGCGTTTAGGATATCTAGGGCCCGTCTTCGCGCGCCTCAACCTGCCGTTGTTGCGCGAGGTTCTAACAAGAAATCCGCACTGGTTCTTTGTGTACTTTGGAGATCCCGATGATTCTTTGCCTTCCAATGCCCACGCGATGGGCTGGCATCGCCCGGAGGAATTACCGCGCTACGTCGAGTCGCTTGATGCTGGGCTGATGCCGTATGATTGTTCAGGTAAAAAGAATCTGTACTGCTCTCCCTTAAAGCTGTACGACTATTTTCTGACGGGGTTGCCGGTAGTTTCTACTGCGATCCTTGAGATTTCGGAATTCAAGGATCTCGTTTACGTAGGTGCGACCGCCGAGGGGCTCTCGGCAGCCGTCGCGCGCGCGCTTGAAGAGCCGCCAGACAGCCCGAAACGCGCGCTTCGCATGGATGTAGCGCGAGCGCACTCGACAGAAGCTCAAGGGCAGCGCCTCGAAGAGGTTCTCGCGCGTCTAAAAACCGGCCAGAGGAAATCAGCTTGATCAGCCTGGGTATCAACTATTCGGAAATGCACGATTCCGCGGCCTGCATTGCCCGCGATGGCCACATTCTTTTCGCCGTAGCCGAAGAACGCTTGAGCCGCTTGAAACATGACGCGCGATTCCCGTCGCTCTCGATTGAAGCCTGCCTTGCTGCGGCCGGCGTTCGCGCTGATCAACTCGATTTTGTCTGCTTTGGATGGCCTCCTGCAATCGAAGCCCTGAAGCATGATTTGAAATGCATGGCCACCGGCTCTCTTCCGTTGAACTACGTCGATCTCGTAAGCACCGTGCGGCGAAATCTCAATCACACCCGCAAACAAAACGGCAAAAAACAATTCCTCGCGCGATTCCCTACGAAAGCGCAATTCAGATTTGTCGAGCATCACCTCGCCCACGCAATCAGCGCGTATTCGTTTTCAGGATTTGACGATGCCGCCGTGCTCGTCCTCGATGGACGCGGCGCGTGGGAAGCGTCGTCCCTCTGGCATGGGCGCGATGGCCGCCTCGAACACGTGTGGACGATTCCCTGGCCGAATTCGCTCGGTCTTTTCTACGCGCAGTTCACTCAATACCTGGGTTTTCAGCCTTACAGCGATGAGTGGAAAGTGATGGGCCTTGCTCCGTACGGGGAGCCCGGTGTCAATCTGCGTGACTTCATTATCCCCGACGATAATCCTTACAAGGTTTCCACTCGTCTCCTGCTCGACGACAAGCCGGCCCCGCTTGCCGGCATCACCGCCCGCCTTGGGCCTCCGCGCGAAGCCGAATCCGAGATCGACCCGAAGCACAAAAATCTGGCATTCGCGGTGCAGGACGCCTGCGAGGAAGCGATGATGACGCTCGCGCGCGCGGCAGTCGCCAAAACCGGCTCGCGAAACATTTGCCTGGCCGGGGGGGTGGCACTGAATTCGAAGGCCAACGGAAAAATCCTGTCTTCGGGAATCGTCGACCGAATTTTTGTGCAGCCCGCCGCTGGCGACGATGGTGTGTGCCTGGGCGCAGCTCTCGCTCCTTACCTCGACAACGGCGGGAAGCTGCCCATGCACAAGATGCGGCATGCGTACCTCGGCGCGGAAAACTCCGACGAAGAAATAGAAAAAGCTCTTACCACCTACAAGCTTCGCGCCACGCGCGTCGCGGATCCCGCGGCTGCTGCTGCGGACATGCTGGCAAACGGTAAAATCCTCGGCTGGGTGCAGGGCCGGATGGAATTCGGCCCCCGAGCGCTCGGCGCCCGTTCGATTCTCGCCGATCCACGCGATCCGGAAATGAACGCAAAAGTGAACAACGCGGTGAAATTTCGCGAATGGTGGCGCCCCTTTGCCCCCTCGATGCTCGCGGAAGTAGCCGACGAGTACATCGAATCAGCCACTGATTCGCCCTTCATGATTCTCACCGCACAGGTCAAACCGGAAAAACGCAGCGTGATCCCTTCCGTCACCCACGTGGACGGCAGCGCGCGCCCGCAAACAGTCGAGCGCGACGTCAATCCACTTTATTGGCGCTTGATTCGCGAGTTCGGCAATCGCACAGGCGTTCCTGTCGTGATGAACACCTCATTCAATCTGCGCGGTGAACCGATCGTCTCGACCCCAACCGATGCGGTGAGGACCTTCTTCAGTTCGGGAATGGACGCGCTCGTCATCGGCAATTTTGTTGTCGAGAAATGAATGCTGCCGCTTCTCACGGACGCACCCGCTAAGGTTTAAAGCCCACACTGCGCCAAAGCTCCGCGCAGTTGTACATCACCCCATTCGTCACCACAAACTCGACGGTGCGGATATTGCGAATCGACTCCAGCGGATTCGCGCCAAGGATCACCACGTCAGCCCGCTTTCCCGCCTCAATCGTGCCAACTTCCTTGTCCACGCCCATCGCGCGGGCCGGAACAATCGTCGCCGACTGAATCGCTTCCATCGGCGTGAATCCGGCCTGCACATACAACTCGATCTCCCGATGCAAACTGTGCCCCGGAACTGCCTGGTCAGTACCGGCCACAATCGGAACTCCCGCGCGATGAAGCACGCCGACGACTTCGATGCCTTTCTGTGTGGCCTTCTGGATCAGGCTGGTAACCGGTGTAGGCGGAGCGTCGAACGAAAGCACTTCGGTAAGTTCGGGAGCAATTTTCGAGATGCCCGGCTCAAAAGTCGCCACCGGCTTCTCAGAGCTCGCCGCATAAAGCTCGAATAGTGCCAGGGTCGGATCAATCACGGTTCCATGTTCCACAAGGAACGAAACAGCTTTCTTCGCTTCAGGAGAATTCACGTCGAAATCGCCAGCGGCCTTCAACCGGTCTAGCCGTGTCGCATTCGCCGGCAGCGGCGGCCGCATGATGTCGGCCACGTATTCGATGTGATTGATCTGGTCCATGCCCGCTTCCACGCCTTGATACGCCGTCAGCCCTTCCGGGATGTGCCCAGTAACCGTCATGCCCAGCCGATGCGCTTCAGCCGCAACAATTTTCAGCTCCTCGAGTTGCACCGAACTATAGATCTTCATCTGCTGAAATCCAGCGTCGTGATAGCGGTCCGTCCACATTTTTGCTTGCTCGGGCGTATCCACACGCTCCACGCCCAGCGCGAGCGGCCCGGTTCCGTCCACAACTCCCGCGAGCAGCAGCCGAGGACCGAGCCCTCGTCCATTCGCAACCGCGTCACGCACTGCGGTGATGAATTCAAATTCATTTCCGCAATCGCGCACAGTTGTTACGCCCGCGGCCAGATAAATCGGCCCCCATTCCACCTGCTCGAAGTGCGAGTGCGTGTCCCACAGGCCCGGAAGAATCGTCTTGCCGCGCGCTTCAATTTTCGTGGCACCGTGCGGAATTTTCACCAGTGACCGTGGCCCCGCCGCGACGATGCGTCCTTTTTCAATAAGCACCACCGAATCCGCCACAGGCGCAGTGGAAGTTCCATCAATCAGAGTGCCGCCTACAATTGCGAGCGTTTCAGCCCGGCTGCCGGATATACCCTTCGAGATGTCGGCCAGAGCTGCCATCCCATCCGTTCCCGCGATTCCCACGAATTTTCCGAGCGCGCTCTCATAACCTTCGCGAATGGCTTCGAAGTGGTCGAATTCAGCATCAATTGTCACCGCTGCTGCAAGATTGCGCTTCGAGTCGAACCACAGTGTCTCGCGCCCCCAGATGAGCCCTTCTACCGTGTAGCGGTCGAGCGATTCGTCTTTGCCGCCGATTGTCACAGTGTCGTGGCCGCGCGGTTCGATTTTCACGCGGCCGCTCGGAAACGTCTCGAGTTCAGCGGGCGAACCATGGGAAGCCCAATAGCGCACCATCAGCATCTGCATGGTGGCTGGCGCGTAACCGGCGATCGCAAAGAACTGCTTGGGGCGCGACGCTTCAGTCCATTTCTCGCGATTGCGCACGCGAATCTTTTCCGCCTGGAATTCCACGGCTTCATCGATTTCCGTGGGCCGCGCCGGCTTTCCCTTGATCTCAAAAGCTTGCGGCGTGAGATCGTCGGCGCTTCGAAAAGTGGCAGTGAGCGGAACTGCCGTTCCCCGGTCAACAAATTTGAAGGTGACTTTCGTTACCAAAGATTGCGCTTCGCGAGTGGTGTCAAAAGTTTCTTCGCCGATCGGCTGCTCAAATTTATGGAGAATGAATTTGCCGCGCTCGACCACTTCCGGTTGCACGGATTGCGTTTGTGATTGACCCCTCGCAGGAAGAGTCGAAAGTAAAGCGAATACAAACGCGACCGCAAAAGCATTCCGCCAACGCATCATTTTCCCCTCCCACGTGCGAAAGCGGAGAATACGCGTCAATTGACTTCATCACAAGCCAGTCCGCTCTGAGGTTGATATTCTGCGCGGCGTGCCTCAACATGTCCGCCGCGCAGCGTGTGCGCCGGACCCGGAAGAGGAAGAAAACGACCCCAGGGCGGATTGGAGCAATCGTGAGTTTGAAGCCGATTCAAGCGATCGCAGTGCTGATTGCAGTTGCGGCAACTGGTTTGTGCGCGAGCGCGCAAACAGCGCACAAGGCTGCGCCGCCCAAGCAGGCGAATGCAGCCGCCGTCGACGCAATGTTCGGCGTCCGCGATTTTCAGCAAGCTGAAATTTCTCCGGACGGAAAACGTGTGGCCTGGGTCGAATCGCTGCCAGGCCCTGGAGGCGCACCGTCTTCCAATTCCGCAATCTATATAGCAGATGTCACAGCACCCACGACGAAAAAGAGAATTACGGCCGGAGACGGTAAAGCGCCACACGAAGAGCACGATATCGCATGGTCAACTGACAGCAAGCAGCTCGCTTTTCTTTCCGATGCTCCGAAGGCGGGGCAGTTGCAGCTCTTCATTATTTCAGTCCCGGGGGCTCAGCTGGCGAAAGGTCCGGCTACCCACAAGTCTGCGTCGAAACAGGAAGTCGCTGCGGCCAAACAGCTCACGCACGTAAAAGGATTTCTCGCCGGGCCAGGCTGGTCGCCCGATTCAAAGACAATCGCGCTACTGTTCACTGAAAACGCCACACGTGCAGCCGGCCCGCTCGTCGCAGAGACGCCGGATGAGGGAGTCGTCTCCGAGGATTTTCTCGAGCAGCGCCTCACGCTCGTGGATGTCGCCACCGCAAAGGTTCGCCAACTCTCTCCGGCGGACACCTACGTCTACGAATTCGACTGGTCGCCCGACGGCAAGCAACTCGCAGTCACGTCGGCAAAAGGCAATGGCGACGACAACTGGTACATCGCTTCTCTATCGGCGATCGACGCAACATCCGGCGAGATGCGCGACGTGCAACCGAAACCCGGTATGCAGATTGCCAATCCGCGCTGGTCGCCCGACGGCAAAACCATCATCTTCATCGGCGGCTTGATGAGCGATGAGCCGATTCCCGGCGGCGACGTTTATGCCACCGATGCGACGGCCGGCCCGATGAAAAGCCCGATGAAAGACTCGATGAGAAATCTCACGCCCGATTCAAAATCCACGGCCACCTCGCTCGCATGGCTGCCCAATTCGCAGGGAATTCTCGTCACCGGAATCGATGCCGGCGAAACATTTGTCGCGCGACTCACCCTCACTGGCGCGATGACTCCCGTGTGGAAGGGTCCCGAAACTCTCGCCCACGGAGAATTCGTCCCGTACGTATCAGTTGCGAACGATGGCACCACGACCGCGGTCGTGCGCGAGACCTTCTCCAATGCGCCCGAGGTTTGGGCCGGCCCAGTGGGCGATTGGAAGCAGATCACGCACGTGAATGCCAGCCTCAAACCGGAATGGGGCGAGGCCAAAAGCCTGCGCTGGACTACAAGTATCGGCTCTGTCCAAGGATGGCTCATCTACCCGAAGGATTTCGATCCCGCAAAAAAATATCCGCTCGTCGTCTACGTTCATGGCGGCCCTGCGTGGGCTTTCACGCCGAGCTTTCCCAGCCGTTGGAACTATCCCTTCGCTTTGCCCGAGCACGGTTTCTTTGTGTTCGAACCGAATCCACGCGGTAGCTACGGGATGGGCGAGAAATTCACGCAAGCAAACGTGAAAGATTTTGGCTACGGCGATTTTCTCGACATCATGGCCGGAGTTGACAAAACAATCGAGCAAGCTCCTGTCGATCCCGCGCGGTTGGGGATCACCGGCTGGAGCTATGGCGGATTCATGACCATGTGGGCCGTAACCCAGACGAACCGCTTCGGCGCCGCGGTCGCCGGAGCAGGTCTTTCAAACTATCTGAGCTACTACGGCGAGAACAAAATCGATCAATGGATGATTCCCTATTTCGGCGCTACCGCTTACGACGACCCGGTCGTCTATGCCAAAAGTTCGCCTATCAATTTCATTAAGAAGGCGAAGACGCCGACGCTCATCGTTGTAGGCGATCGCGACGGCGAATGTCCCGCTCCCCAATCCTACGAATTCTGGCACGCCCTCAAGACGTTGAAAGTGCCCACCGAATTCGTCATCTATCCCAACGAAGGTCACCTGTTCGCAAACCCCGAACACAGCCGGGACGTAATCGATCGCACCGCGAAGTGGTTCGGCCAATACCTCGGCGGCGCGAAGTAAGAGTATGCAGCGTGGCGCGATTGTCAGAATGACGACGAAGACGGTGAAGCCATCGAGCAGCTACAGCCTCAAATTGCCCGAAGAAGTTCGGGAGAGGTTTGAGGGAACCGTATCAAGCTTCTGGATAGAAGGAAGCCCCTTGCTCCTGCAGCTTTCCAGCTACATTCGGTCAGAAGGAAGCCAATTGGAAGCAGAGCCCCGCTTGAAAGACCGCATCGCGCAAGACCCAGGCAATTGGCGTATCTGGTCCAACAAGCTTTTTCTTAGTTCTAAGATCGAACAAGCGACCGGAGAACGCACGGATGAAACTGGTATGGTTTGGCTGCATACCTACCTCGTTTGGCCACACCTGACCATTTACGTCACGATTTCAGGGCCAGCCAGCATCGCTGAAACCATGGAAAACTGGGCGATCCGCGCGATCAATAGCCTAACGCTAACAACTCAATGATAATGGCCGGCGCATGGGCTAAGGCAGACGCTTTGTCGGCCGATTCTTAAGGTGGGAAGCTTTCGCCTGTCATTCCGTACAGGAAATCGGACTAGCACGAAATCTGGCCGCACGTTCTATATCCTCCGGCAAGACCGGGCGCTAGGCTTTCCTTAACGTCCTCGCAGAAATACCCGGCGAGGAAAGGAAGGAGCCTATGTCCCATTGGATTGGAACTACATCCCCCACCGATGCAGGAATGACCGACTTTAAGGAATGTCTGAAGTACCTTCGCGACGGACAAGCTGAGCAGGCCCTACAACATGCCCGGCGCGCCCTGGGAGTTGCTCCGAAGAACCCGTTTTACCTCTCATATACAGGTTTGCTGGCTGCCGTTTCCGAGAAGCGATTTGGCGACGCCGAATCGCTCTGCCGCGAAGCACTGGGAATGAGGGTGAACCACGCCCAACTCTACCTGAACCTGGCCGAGGTCTACCACCAGGCCGGACGCACATCGGAAGCGATCGACACCCTTGAGAAAGGCATGGTCTCGGCCGGGCGTGATTTCCGTATCCGCCGAGCCCTCGAAAGAATTGGCGTTCGCCGTCCCCCGGTGCTCATGTTCCTTCACCGCAGCCATCCCGTGAACCGCGCGCTCGGGAAATGGCGGCATCAGTTGTCAGGGCCCTACAAAGCCGCCTGACTTACAGCATCTTCGAATTAGTTTCGCCTTCTCATAGAGCTGGCCGGAGCGGGTGATCTGGCGGGGTCGCCCGTTCCGGAACGTTTCTCTCGCAACAAGCGTCACTCCCAAAACAAAATGAACGTTCAGCTTTGGCCCAGCGGCAGGAAATACTGCGTGCCTTTCACCGGTTGACGCAGGCGTCGCAGAAGCTCTTGCAAATCGTGGTTGCGTTCGACGAAGTCGATGTCCGACGTGTCGACCACCAGCAGATTCGAAGCGGAATAGCGAAAGAAGAAGTGCTCGTAAGCATTTGAAACGGCTTCAAGGTAATCAGGAGAGATTTCAGTTTCCGAAGGATCGCCCTTTTTCGTGACACGCTTCTGCAGCACATTGGGCTTGGCCTGAAGATAGATTACGAGGTCAGGCGCGGGAACCGATGGAGCAAGCATATCGAAATAGCGCTCGTAGAGTTTCAGCTCTTCGTTGTCGAGATTGATGTACGCGAATATTTTGTCCTTCTCAAAGAGGAAATCGGAGACGACCGGAACGGCGCTGTCTTCGAGGTGCGCTTCTAGCAGCCGGCGGTGGCGTTCGTAGAGGAAATACATCTGCGCGCCGAAGGCGGCGCCAGGTTTTTCATTGTAAAACTCGGCAAGAAAAGGATTCTCCTCGCAATCGAAGATGCGTCGCGCGTGCATCTGTTCAGCGAGGACGCGTGCGAGTGTGGATTTGCCGACGCGAATCGGCCCTTCAATCACGATATACCGCGGGGACTTAAATTTGGGGCCGCTCACGGCGCGCGATTATAGCAAAGTCATGCAAAACGCCGGAGACACAGCGGCTAGAACGTTCGTCAACTAAGCAATTCGCGGCAAATCGATTTTACAGGGTCGCCGCTGGTTCACCAGCTGCGTGCGATCGCGGCGACGATGCGGCCGAGCGCGTCCACGTCGCGCGTGTCGACCACTTCAGCGGGCGCGTGCGAATAGCGAAGCGGCCAGCCGAGCGCGACGTCGATCGAGCCGTAACGAACGAACGCGGAGCCGTCGTTGCCTCCGCCCGTAACGCCGAACTGCGCTGGAATCTGATTGTCGTGGGCAAGCTTCATAACTTTTTCGACGAATGCGCGCGGTACGATATTCGAATTGTCCACAGCGCGGACAACGAAGCCATTGCCGATTTGGGCGTCGCCAAACCGTTTCGATTCGAGCGGCGAATCGGCGCTGACGAAAGTGTCGATGGCGAAGACGAA
>DATNKB010000407.1:0-2482 GCA_035603595.1 Candidatus Dormiibacterota bacterium | reverse complement strand
AGCAAAAGCAATCACAAAAAAATTTCCACGCGCACTTGTGCTAGAATCCGCAAACTCTATGGAGAAGGCCGGACAACTTCTCGGCGGTACACTGCGACGCCTTCATCGCCCCGAAGCCGCCCTCGCTTGGCTCGTAAGCTCATGGCCCAAGATCGTCGGCAAAGCTCTGGCCGCCCGCACTCGTCCCCTGCGCTGCGAAAAGGGCTGCCTCGAAATCGCCGCCGACAACAAAGCCTGGCGCAAGCAGCTCGAAGACATGAAGCCGGAATTCTGCGCTCGCATCAATGAAGCCTGGGGTGGCAAATTAATTCGCGAAGTAAAATTCGTCGCCGCCAAGCCCGGCCCCAAACGCATCCCGCGCGAACTCGACAACGAGCACACGCCCTTCGTCCGCCACAGCAAGCGCTAGAATTTCTCCCGCAGCTTCGATACCCTCGAATCATGCCGCAGCGAACCGCACTGGTCGCCGGCGCCACCGGACTCGTCGGCTCCCTCTGTCTGAAGCAGTTGCTCGATGATCCCGCTTACGCGCAAGTGATTTCGATCTCGCGTCGGCCGGCATCCGAATCGCACCCCAAGCTCGTCCAGAAACTCGTCGACTTCGATAATCTCAGCCAGCTCGCTCCGATTGCCGCGAACGACGCCTTCTGCGCCATGGGCACCACAAACGCCAAAGCCGGTTCCCAGGAAGCGTATCGCAAAATCGACTTCGGCTATTCGAAAGCCTTCGCGGAATTTGCTCTAGCAGGAGGCGCTCAACAATTCGCGCTCGTGTCGTCGGTCGGCGCAAACGCTCGTTCGCGGGCTTTTTATCTCCGCACGAAAGGTGAACTCGAGGAAGCGGTGAAAGCCCTCACCTTCAAATCCGTGAGCATCTTTCAGCCGAGCTTCCTGATGGGCTCGCGCGCCGAACAACGCTCAGGTGAGGGCATCGGCCTTGCTCTCGCGAAAGCACTGCAATTCGCGTTCATCGGCGGGCTCAGCAAATATCGTCCGATTGAAGCTTCGACCTTAGCTGCAGCGATGATCGCAGCGGTCAAACGCGCCGAACCCGGCCGCCACACTTATCTGTTCGACGACATCCAAGCCTTGGCGAAACACTCAACCGCGTCCGCCGGCTAAAATTTAGATTCGAATCGCGCGAACTCGTTCTCTTCCTTCCATTGCAATCGCGCTTTTTCGCTTCCCGCCAGAAATTCCCGGCAAGGCGCACCAGAAGGCTTATCGCTCAATTTTTCATTCGCGCACGCGGCCACCATCCTGAAATCTTCCGGCGCCGTCCACAAACTCGCCCCCGCCAGAAACGCGTGCTCCAGGCTGTCGCGCACCATTCGCTTCAACCTGTGATAGTCGACGTTGTAACCCTCCACCGCCCGCCGGAAATACCAGGTCAGCTCCGACCGCACGATCGCCTCATCATCCGTCGCAAGTGATACCGGCACGCCCCCGCGCAAATATGTCGGCAGCACGTTCTCCGATCCCTTCATATCGCGCACCAGTTCATGGCTGTAGAGGCAGTCCTCCACCAGGATGTGCTTCCGCGCCATCAACGCGACAAGGCCGACCGGATCCTGCTCGTAAATCACGTCCAGGCCGTGCCCGATTCGCTCCGCGTGCCCGATCTCGATTGATTTTCGAATGTGCGACGCGTACAGCTCTTCCGGACTCACCTCGCCGGGCGTCAATTCGCCCGCATGCAGCGTGATGTGAACCTTCGGATAGACGCCGTGCAGATAATCGAGCATCCGCATCTGCAAATCGAAATCGTTCAGCGCGTTGAACTCATCCTGCGACTGTACAAGATTAATTCCCACCACCCGCGGATCGGCGCTCGCAATCTCAAACCCCGCGACCATCTGCGCAAACACCTGCTCCTTCGGAAACGCGCGCAGCACCTGATTCAAATAGCGAAGCGTCACCGAGCATCCCACGTCCGGCTGCGCCCCATCACAGCCCAGCACCTGCCGCATTTTCGCTTCAGCGTCGTCCAGGTTCCTCCGTCCATCGGCCACCACTTTGCTCATTCCGCCGGCCAGCATTTGCGAGCGCATCGCGGCAAAATCGTCGTTCCAGCCCACCTGCTTCCCAAGTTGAATCGCCTCGCCCTGATCCGGCGTCAGCATCGTCTCGAGATACACCTCGTTCTGCGCCCCGGCGCGATGCGTCACCTCCCCCAGCATTTCGCCCCAGTGCTTGTTCGTCACCAGGTCGAATTTCCCGAACGTCGCGAAAAAATGCAGTCGCACGTCGCGGTCTTCAGCCGTGGGATGAAAATTCCGAATCGACAATGCGTCAATCACCAGATTGCGAAAAACAAAATCGCTGATCGCCTGCGAGGCCAGCAACAATCCGCGAGCCGCATCGCACGGCGGCGGCAATATTTTGAACGTCGCTCGGTCGATGCAGTCTCCATCTTCCACCGCGTAATTGATGTAGCTTTCCGCGTACACGGCGCCGGTCAGGTGATTGTGCAGGTCGCCGC
>DATNKB010000406.1:0-5919 GCA_035603595.1 Candidatus Dormiibacterota bacterium | reverse complement strand
AGATCATTTGATTTCGGCGGGTTCGCGCGTCCGGGCGCGAGATGGACGGACAAACCTGCGACGACGCCATCGATCCACGCGCCCGCTGTCGTCCCGATCTTCACGGGCTGCGCGGAATACAACTCATTGAACATCGGCGGCAAGCCACCCTGCGGCAAACGTTGAACGCGCAGGTAGCCATCGTCGGTGATGGCGCTGACAACGAAGCCGGGCTCGTCAATTCCGGTGACGAGCAGCCGACGCGGAGCCCCGCTGCCCAGAGTGACAACGACGTCGCCAATATTGTCGACCTGCGGATGAAGCGAGGCGAGCTGAGAACTGAGTTGATCCACAAGCTGCTTCTCGTACCCGGGGATCGCGGTCACATCGTCGAGCGATTTCAGGTTGTTGAAGCTAGCCTCGCGTGCAGTGACTTCATGCTTCGACTGCGCCCGGGCAGGCAAAGCGCTCGTGAGAAAATAAATCAGCCACGCAAATATGGAGATGCACTGATAAATCATCTTGCTCTCCCAGCTAGCCAAATAGTTTAGCGAAACGCTCATGCACGGTGCGAGCCTACATAACGATCTCAACGCCGGCCTGTTTTGCTGCCGCACGCAGAGGTTGGTCCAATGTCGCTAAGGGCAAATTACCACGCTGGGCAGTTTCGAGGTAAGCGGCATCGTAGGAAGAAAGGTGGAATTTTCGGGCGGTGAGCAGGGATTGCCGAATGGAAACAAGGGCCACGTCGGACTGAATCATTTGTGCGAGAAGCTGTTCCAGATCAAGGAGGGACCGATCGACGTCCGAAGCGCTAAGCACGCCTCGGCGCTGTGCAACAACTAATCCGTTGGCCATCTCAAGATGCCAGAGTGCCGGGACGACTGCCAATGATCCGGAGATCATTGATTGTTTGATCCGGTTTGCATAAGGCGGAACCGTATGATCCAGAAACCAGCGAAGGGACACGGAAGCGTCGAGCACGAACGCATCACTCACGGCCTTCCTCAATCAAGTTCTTGACGTTTAGCTTCTTTGTCCGGCGGGCGCGCTTTCGGATGCGTTCGATGTCATCAAAGATATCCTGTGGAGTGGCGTCCGGGCGGGCCGATACGATGAATGCAGCCAGCTTACCGCGGCGTGTAATCCCGATCTTTTCCCCACTACTGGCTCGTTCAACGAGTTCCGAGAGCTTTTGCTTGGCTTCAAACAATCCGACTTTGCGCATAATTCCTCATCAACCTAGATGATTAGTCTAGATTATTCATTGGGCGCTGTCAACATGCGCTGCGGCTTCAGGAAGCACGAGTGATTTCGGCGATCAGTTCTTCGCGATGGCCGAAGGCCATGTGGTCGATACCTTTGAGGACTACCGCATACACTACCCAGGCGACTGCGGCGAATATAAGGAATACGGCGGTTGCGAGCCAGATTCTGTCGAAGCTGCGGGCTGCCATAAGCGTGATCGCGGCTAGTCCGACGACGACGATTTGGACGCCGAAGCTGGCGAAGACGGTGGTGTTGGAAGCGCGCTGGCGTCCGAAAGTGCCGTAGTCGATTTTCTTGGGAGAGGAAATCGAGAGCAGGTTGCCGACGGTGAGATTGACGGGCAGCGCGAAGAGAATTCCAGCGATTGTGGCGAGAGTGGTTGCGAGAGCAGGCGGCTTGTAGATCAGGCTGGCGCCGATCCAGACGAGAACCATCTCAAGCGCGAGGATCGTGGAGTGGGCGAGATTTTTTGCGAGCATGACGGATCGGATGGGCACGGGCGCTGTGAAGTAGATCTGGACGCCAGCGCCTTCTGGTCCAAAGTTGTTGTACACCATGTTCGTAAGAATCAGCAGAGCGTAGGCGGCGCCGATAGGAAACGCCATGTCGGACGAGCTGCCGAGGAAGGAACCCGAACCTCTGTGCGAAGTGGAAGGCGTGAGCCGGAAAATAAAAAGAATGAACACCGGCATGATCAACGTGAAAAGCATTGGCCCACTGCGAGACAGATATCGAATTTCTTTTTCGAAGATCGCCGCCACCGAGCCGGGGATTCCAGGAAGGCTCCAGCCCACGCTAACGATTCCGCGTTCTCCGGACGTTTCGGCGAGCGCGGGCGCTTCGCTGAGATTTTCTCCGTGAAACTGAGCGCGCAGCCGAAGGTGCAAAAACCAGAAAATCGCAGCGCAGTAGATGCCGAGAATGCCGAGCGTGCCGGCAGCGATCGCATAATCGCTCTGGGCAGCACTCGCGATGGCGGAGGCTGCTGTTCCGGGAGGCAAGAGGCGCTGAATCGGAAAGACTCGCTCCGCGAATTGGCGCAGGTTCGGATGCGCACTGCGGCCGTAACGGCTCATCAACGGCCCAATCAGCTGAAAGCTGATTATGAACAGAAGAAAAAGCACACCGAGGATTTCGCGGGTGCGGCGCTGGGCGAGCCAACGTTCGACCCAGGAGAAGATCATTCGGGCGAGCAGAATATTTACCGCCGCAAACAGGAGTAAAGCGAGGGCGGCCCAGGGCAAAAGGCTCGGCGAGGCCATTCCGACTCCTGCTGCTACTCCTAGAAGCCAGAGGGAGCTGAGCATCGTGGCCGGCTCGAGGGAACCATAGACAATTCGAATCACAGCGAAGGACGAGTAGCTGAGGGGAAAGCGGAGGAGATTCGAAGTGTCGAAATTTTCGGTGAAGGCGGTGGCAACGACCGGGAACAACTGCCAGAAAAGAAATATCGGCCAGAGGATCACAGCGAGCCATTCCGCTTTGCCGCTCGAGATCACGTAATAAGCGCCAGCGCTGGACGCTACGAGGCCGCCGATTCCGCCAGCGGCGAAACCGAGCGTGATGAAGATGTGCGAGACCAATTCGAGGCGACCGCGAAGCGTTCGCAGGGAGTTGACGAAGAGCTGCCAGCGGACGCGGGCGATGGCCGCGAGTTGCTCTCGAACGCCAGGAGCGAAGGTCAACTCAGCCACGAAAGCTCCTGATCCGCTGGTCGAGCACCTCCAACGGTGCGCAGGAAAATCTCTTCGAGCGTGAGTTTTTCTCCCGGTGCGGCGACGGCTGCGGCTTGACCTCCGTCGCTCGGAAGTGCGGCAGCAGCTTGCGCTTCGACGCCGGCGCGAAGCTCCTCGAGCGAACCCTGCGCTACTAGCCTTCCGCGATGGATGATGGCGAGATGGCTGCAAAGGCGTTCGACAATTTCGAGGACATGCGAGGTGAGAAAAATCGTGGCGCCGCGCGAGATCATGCTCTGGAGCATCGCTTTGAGAGTGCCGGAAGCGATCGCGTCCACGCCTTCGAAGGGCTCATCGAGAAAAAGAATTTTCGGACCGTGGATGACGGCGGCGGCAAGGGCCAATTTCTTCTGCATGCCATGCGAGTAATCGGTAACGAGCTTCTTGGGCTGGTCGGCGAGCTGCATGAAATCGAGGAGTTCGGCGGCGCGCTTGGCGGAGGTCTCGCGATCGAGGCCGTACATGCGGCCGACAAAATTCAAATACTCCGCGCCGGTCAGCCGTCCGAAGAGGGCCATGCCTTCGGGGACGACGCCGATCTGGCGCTTCACTTCGATGGAGTTCGCGCCGAGATCGAGGCCGAGGATTTCGATGCGTCCCGAGGTAGGGGCGAGCAGGCCAGTGAGCATCTTGATAGTGGTGGATTTGCCGGCGCCGTTAGGTCCGAGGAAGCCAAAGAATTGCCCTGGGGCAACACGCAGGTCTACATCCTCTACGGCAGTGAGGGCGCCGAAACGGCGCGTCAGACCTTCGGTGGCAATGGCAGCCGAATTCATGTGCTTTTTGACTCTAGCATAGAGGCGGAAAAGGTCGGAGGGTGGTCGCGGAGCGAGGCATGCCTTGTGGCGACGCGGGCGCGGCCCACGCACCGTGAAGGGATGAACCGGCTGCACAAAGTGCCTGATTTGTCTCGATTAGAAATTGGGATTGATTTTGTTTTCTCGAGGTTACGCGAATTTCTAATCGCGGTGTCTCGATTAGGGGTTTCACTTGTGCAGATGGTGACGGGCTTGAATGAGGTCTAAGTCGAGATCCTTTAGGTCGGGCATCCCGGCCGGATGCTTTCAGGACGACAGAGCGCGAGGTTGGGGGCTTGAGGCTCGGAAAAATGTAGTGAAAAATCGCGAAAAATTTGCGATTAGGAAATTTTACATCGTTGATTCTTATGTAGCTTACGTTGAATTTTAATTCCAGATTTGCGATTAGAAAGTGGCGCCGAGATGAGGCTGGTAACGGGCGGGTGGCCGCCTCCCCACGGTGCGTACTCGTGGTTCGTCCACTTTCACATTCCTCGACCTCGCTCTCTTCCCGACAGCCTCTTCTGCTAAGCCTTTTACGGGCGCAAATTGTGATGAAAGTCCCGATAACACCCTGTGATGGATGTCATGCGGCTGAACATGGAAGTATCTGTACCACTGAAGGGCGAAGCCAGGAGGAGGAGAGCCGGTAGGATACTAGCGCCGCAGCGGAAAAGACCGAAGGGAGATCGCGCCGTCGCTCGGCACTTCTCTTGTGCTTTTGTATTCGTTCTTGTGTTCAATTCTTTTTCCATTTCAGGACCCCGAGTCGAGCGTCTCATATGTCGAGGTAGAAATTTGACTGGTCGTTCGACCAGAACAAGGACAGGTCGCTAAACCCACGACGAGGAAGGCGTCGTCGTGGCTACCTGATCAAATGCGAATGGCGCGGCGGTGCCGCGCCATTTGAGGATGTACGAGTTGTGCTGATGTGAATCGCGCTCGCGATTGCAAGCGGCTATTTCTTTTTCGCTGCGGCGGTGGCGGCGGCTTTGTCGGCGTATTTCTTTTGGAAGCGTTCGACGCGGCCGGCTGTGTCAATCAGCTTCTGCTTGCCGGTGAAGAACGGGTGGCACTGCGAGCAGATTTCAACGCGGATCAACTCGCCTTTGGTGGTGGAGCGGGTTTGAAACGTGCTTCCGCAGGCGCAGTGGACGGTGACGGGATGATAATCGGGGTGAATTCCTTCTTTCATGAAAGGCTCCTGTCGGCTGGCCGGTCTGCGTGACAGCAGCTACGGCATCACAGTCACGTCGCTAGGCCAGCGGAGAAACCTCAATTATACGACATGATGCATGATTTGCAAAATCAGCGAAACGCGGTGCCAACGATATTCTGAGCGACCTTTTCGGAAGGCAGCGCATTTCCCTGCGCGTCTTTCCAAAGCACTGTGTTCCCTTCAGCGATGACCAACGTGTATGTGGTTTCCTGGGCGGACAGGAGCCAGGTCTGAGGGCTGAATGTTGCGGTATAAGTCGCTTCCGGAGTGATTAAGGTGAAGCTGTTGTGATAGGAAGCGCCTTCGAACTTGATGTAGTCGCTTCCCATGGAGGAGTTGAGTTCCTTGCAGCAGGCCGCGGCGGCGCGGCGAACTTCGACCCACATTTTGTCGGCATTCGTGTCGAGGAGCTTGCGGTCGTTGAGGTCCTTTTCCTGCTGAAGTCTTTTGACCTCGAGCTCGCTCTTTTTGCGATCGGCCAGATTCTTTGCCCACTCTGAATCCATTTGCCACGCTCCCCTCGGCGCATGAGCTTTCAAAAAACGGCAACCTGCGCAGTCACGGAAGCGTCAAATGTATGGCAGGCAAAACTGGAAGAGAAAAAGAAATTGCCTGAGGAAGGGGCTTTTTATGGGGCCGTTTGCGCAAATTCATAAAGTAAGTGGTCTTAATAAAGTAGCGGTGTTGTTCGATGAGGATTCTAAAGCACATGCCAACCATCACCCGCCCACTCTGGACGATGTGCAACGCCGGGCTTTCGAGATTCACCATGAACATGGCGCTGTGAATGGCGGCTACACGCTGGACGAGTGGCTTGAGGCCGAGCACGAGCTTGAAGGCACGGACGGACCGGACTCCGGAAACGACCTGGTGCATTAGTCGAGGATACGACTAGGAGACGAAAGAGCAGCCGACGCGG
>DATNKB010000405.1:0-3570 GCA_035603595.1 Candidatus Dormiibacterota bacterium | reverse complement strand
CCACGCGTTGGAATGGGCCGCTGTGACTTCGGAAGTCGACGATTGCTTTGGCGGTGTTTGGTCCGATGCCGGGGAGGGTTTCGAGTTGGGCGATTGTGGCGGTGTTTAGGTTGATTGGTTGCGACGGGAGAGTTTTTTGGGCGAGGGTGGGGACGAGGTAAATGAACAGAACGATCGCAGCGCTGGCGGCGAGAAGCAAACCACAAGAACCGAATTTTGCGTTGCCGCGCATATCGACGAGTTACATCTGGTGACTTGTGGCACAGGCCCTTCGGTTCTCAGCGTAAACCCTTCGTTCCTCAGGTCGGGTAGGAATGCCTGTGCTACTTGAAACCTTTCACCTTAGCGGCTAAAGCCGCGTTTCGAGTGACCGGTTTGATAGTTAATGTTTGTGATCATTGGCTGTGTATTCGGTTACTGGGCCGAATAGGGTTGCTTGGTCGAAGATTTGGTCGCGGTCGCCTACCAGGATGATTTGGGCATTGGCGGAATCGAAGTGACGGCGAGCGGCGAGCAAAATATCGTCGGCGGTTAGCGCGCGAATTTTTTCGCGATAGGTTTCGAGGTAGTCGTCGGGCAGGCGGTCGAGGTAGACGGTCGAGAGCTGGCCCAGGACGCCATCCTGCGTGGCAACACCTAGCGAGAAAACGCCGGTCAGGTAGCTTTGTGCGCTTTCGAGTTCTTCGGGCGTGACGGGAAGCGAGCGCATGCGGTCCATCTCATAGAACATTTCGGTGAGTGTGGCGGCGGTTACTTCGTTGCGCACGGCGGCATGGACAGTGAAAAAGCCGTGCTGGTGGAGAGCGGTGATTCCGCTTCGCGGGCTGTAGGTGTAGCCTTTTTGCTCGCGGATATTCATCACTAGGCGCGAGTGAAATGCGCCGCCGTAAATCGAATTCGCTAGCACTGTGCGAAACCAATCGGGATCGCGGCGAGTGATTGCGAGATTGCCGACAAGAACCTGCGTTTGAACGGCACCTGGCAGATGGACGAGATGCACCTGGCGCCCTACAGCTTCCGGAGGAGCGGAGGAGATCAGCGGTTCGGGCCGAGAGCCTTTCCAGCTTCCGAATGCTTTATCCACTTGCGCGAGCATGTGTTCACTCGAGAAATCTCCCACGACGAGCAGGAGTGAATTCGAAGGCGTGTAGTGATGTTCGTAGAAATGCTGGAGCTCGTCTCGCCGGTAAGCTGCTACTTGTTCTTCGGTAGGCGCAATGACGGCGTAGCGATGGTCGCCGAAAAGGACGCGGCGCATTCGTTCATTGGCAAGAAAACCGGGAGTGGTGCGCTCGACGCGCAGTCCTTCGATTTTCTGGCGGCGTTCGCGTTCGAATTGATCTTCGGGGAATGAGGCGTCGCGAGCGAGATCGGCCAGCAATTCGAAAAGCCCGTCGGAGAATTCAGCAAGGCCACCAATTGAAATGGCGCTGTTGTCCGCTCCGGCACTCGAGCCGGCATCCGCACCCATGCGGCGAAGATCCTCTTCAATTTGGCGACTCGTGCGCTTCGCGGTGCCGGTGCGAATTACCCGGGAAGTAAGGTCCGGGAGGCCCGGCGCTCTGTGTGCGGTGGCCGCGTTGCCGCTGCGAATGAAAAGCTGGGCCGTGATTTTCGGAAAGGTGTGCGATTCGGCGAGGACCACTTCCAGACCATTCGCGAGGGTGACCGACGTGCGCTTCGGCCAGGCGACAGGACGTTCAGGCCCAAGAGCCGGCGCGGCGGTGCTGTGGGAGCTGACTGCGGGCATCGTGCTCGAGGACGTCGGCGTCATCGGGCGCCTCCATTCGATTTTTCGCTTCCTTCTTTGATGGGACTGCGTACGACAATCGCGCGATTGCGCGGGACGAAATATTTTTGCGCGACTGCTTGCGCTTGCGCGGGGGTGACGGCGAGGAAGCCGTCAAGCACCGTGTTGACGCGCTTCGGATCGCCATCGAAAAGCGTGAAACATGCGAGATAGTGCATGAGGCCGAAGCGAGGCATGTAGGAACCCATGCCGCCTTCGAGCATCGAGTAGTAATCGGCGCGGAATTTAACTTTCACGGCGTCGAGCTCTTCAGCGCTGATTCCCTTCTCCTGAACGTCTTTAATAACGGAATCGAAAGCGGCGATGGTTGCGTCGCTGGTGTATTCGGGGCGATGAAAGATGCGCGTGCCCATTTGGGTGGGGCCATTGGTATCGAGGGCGTCGTAGCTGCCGTCGGTTTCGAGCGCGATCTGTTTTTCGAGGACCAACTCGCGATAGACGCGCCCAGAACGGCCGCCGTGCAGCACGCGTTCGAGAATTGTGGCGGCGTACCAATCGTCAGAGGTGCGAGGCGGCGCGGTGTATCCGATGGCGAGGGCGGGAAGCGGACCAAACTGTTCCGGAACGGTCCCGCGACGTTCTTCCGTTTGCGGAGGCTCGGTGACGTCGGCGCGTGGTGGCGGAGGCTGAATGGGAATGTCCTCGAAGTATCTTTTCGCGAAGGTGAAGGCTTCGGCGGGATCGAGATCGCCGAGCATCAGAAGGACGGCGTTATTCGGGGCGTAGTAAGTGCGGAAGAAATGTTGCACATCGGCGAGAGTGGCGGCGTCGAGATCAACGAAATCGCCGTAGAAATTATGGGCGTTAGGCCAATTGCGGAACGCTACCGGAGGAAGATCGAGCCAAGGAAAACCGCCGTAGGGCTGGTTCATCACGTTGACGCGAACTTCTTCTTTCACGACATCGCGCTGATTGCGGAGATTTTCGTCGTCCACTTTGAGAGCGCGCATGCGGTCGGCTTCGAGCCAGAGGACGCGTTCGAGAGCATTCGAAGGGACGGATTCGAAATAGTTGGTGATGTCGTAGTTGGTGGTGCCGTTGAGCAGGCCGCCGGAGGAATTGATGAGGCGGATGTGTTCCATTTTGCCGGCGTTGGCGGAGCCTTGAAACATCATGTGTTCGAAGAGGTGGGCGAAGCCGCTGCGTCCGCGAGGCTCGAGGCGGAAGCCGATCTGATAGTAGACGCCGACGGTGACGACGGGGGCGCTACGATCAGGTGATGCAACCACACGCAAGCCATTGGCGAGGGTGGTGTGTTCGACGGGGATGTGCAATTGCTTCAATTCGGGTCTCCTTATAAGTTGCGGAACTTCAGGGGCTAAAGCCCCTCATTTTCGGGTTGCTGTTACGTCGCCCCTAAAGGGCCGACCCACAAGGCGTTCTTGTTACTCGCCCGATGCTCGATGGCCTAGGGCACTCGCGACTTTGCGCTTCGTTGCCGCGGGCTCTTTTGAAAGCACGCGGGTGGATAGCAGCGCGAGCGCCCGGTAGGCATCCTGAAACTCGCGCGGAAAGCGGCGTAGCGCTTTTGCGTGTTTCGAAATCGTCGCGTAATCGCCGCGCGATAGCGGGCCGGTCCAGGCAGCGTGCGGACCGAGCAACTCATAATTATCCAGCATTTGGCGGATTAATGGGAGCAGGGCTTGGCTGGCACCGCGGCGAGTGAATCCGATCTTGAGGAGCATCTGCGTGGCCGACTCGACGAGAGCCAGAGCGTGACCAGCAACGACCGTACCGGAGGCGTGGTAGGCGGGCTTGTA
>DATNKB010000404.1:0-21176 GCA_035603595.1 Candidatus Dormiibacterota bacterium | reverse complement strand
GAAATACCTTGCGAGAGAGAATGTCAGGCACGGTGACTTTACCGTTGCCCGCACGCGGTGCAACACTCATTTTCGCCTCCGGTGCCGCTCCCAGACGTCGGGATGCAGCCCACTAGCTGATTGGATGCTATCAGAAGGGAGTGGGTTTGGGCAAAGATTTCGGAACGAGCATTCAGAGCTATTCCCGGCAAGCAGGGTCGTGACAAAGCGGCGGCGAGCCGCCGCACTCCAAAACGACGATTTGTAACGATTAGGAATTTGCTAGAGGCTCTATTTCTAGCAACTTACGCGAAATCCTAATTTACTGTCTAACGATTAGAAAAATGGCTCTCTGGCTTCTAATCGAAACAATTGGCCTGCCCTACCCAACCATTGGATGGCCCCGCCGGTACGCGATGCAACAGGCCGCCGGAGCTGCCTTTTCAGGCCTGGGTGACTGGGGCCGGCATTTGTGGTTCGACACCTCGCCAGCCTACGGGGCGGCCTCTGACGGCTTCTCTAAGTGCGCGGAAGAGAACGACATACATCATTTGACGGTAATAGAAGCGTTGAAGAATCAAGGGGGCGAGAAGCGACCAGTCTTCGTTCTTCTCAAGGGCAAACGCAACCACACACGTGAGCAGATCGATCATCATGAAGATTGCGAAGAAGATCAGCGAGCGTTCCACGTCCTGTGACGTCCAGAGCTGAGGCAATCGCGCGATACGAAGTTGCGCCAAGCCCCAGAGAGCGATCGAGAGTAAAAACAAAAGATCGATTACCGGCGAGACCAGAGGCAGCAAGATCTGGAATAGAAAAATATTGGGGATCGCGACCCAGCCGAGAGTTCCATAGCGGGGCTTGCCGACGGCGTCGCGGTGCTTCCAAACGGCTTGCAGGGTGCCGAAAGTCCAGCGGAAGCGCTGGCGAATCAAGGCTTCGACGGTCTCTGGAACTTCAGTGCGGCCGATGGCGTCTTCGTCATAAAGAATTTTCCACCCTTCACGACGAATCGTGAGCGTGAGGTCAGTATCTTCCGCAACCGTATCGCCTGAAAATCCGCCGTGACTTTTCAGGACGTCGGCGCGCCACGCTCCGGCGGCGCCGGGCACCACCGGAATGCAATTCAATAGATCGAAAGCGCGCTTTTCGAGATTCTGGCTGGTGATGTATTCGAGGGCCTGCCAGCGAGTGAGCCAGCGATTGCGGTTCATCACTTTTACGTTACCGGCCACGGCGCCGACGTTGGGATCAGCGAAATGCCGGGCCAGAAGCGGAATGGCATCGGGATCCACATTCGTATCGGCGTCGATGGAAACGACGATTTCGCCGGTTTCTTCGGCAAGAGCGTGGTTTAGAGCCGCGGGCTTGCCGCGATTGGGCTGCAGAAGGAGACGGACGCGCGGGTCGCGGCCAAAATTTTGGCGCACCAATTCAGCGGTGTGATCGGTGGAACCATCGTCAATCACAAGAACCTCGAGCTTTGGATAATTGGAGGCGAGAACAGATCGTATGGTATCGAGAATCGCCGCTTCTTCGTTGTAGGCGGGGATCAGAACGGAAACAGTGGGCTGATAACCCGGGTGGTCCGGCGGAGAGGGCCGGAGTTTTTCAGCCAAGGCAAGCAAACCAATCACGAGGGCGCGGCCACTGACGAGCAAGATTCCGGCGATAAAAATGAAACCGATGGCGCTGCGAAAGAGGCGGAACACGTCAAAAATGAAAGCATCGGCGCGTGCGAGCAGCCATTCCTCGTGGCTGAGCGGCATCATTACCTGCGCCCGTGTCTGATTCAAAAGACTGGGCACGGTAACGAATTCGAAGCCTTTCGCGCGAAGTCCATCGATCACGCGTGGCAGGGCCTCAACGGTGTGGCTGCGGTCGCCGCCGCCGTCATGCATCAAGACGATATTGCCCTTTCCGGCCGAGGCATCAGCGATCACGCGCTGGACAATGGTGTCCGTGGGCGGCGGAAGGCCTCCGTTGGGCTCACCCCAATCGTGCGGATCGATACGGGCGCCAACGATGATGTAGCCCATCGCCTGGGGAATCGGGAGCATCTGGACTTCGCTGGCCGTTTCCGGCTGGTGGTCGATTCCGTAAGGAGGGCGGAAAAGCAATGTCTTCACGCCCAAGCTGCTTTCAAGAAGCAACTCGGTGAGATTCAATTCGATCTGCAGCTGAGATTTTGTGATGGATTCGAAATCGGGATGCGTGAATGTGTGGTTACCCACTTCGTTGCCGAGCGCAAACTCACGCTTCACGAGGTCGGTTTCGAGATTCGCCGCTTCCCCAATCACGAAAAAACATGCGGGAACATTCTTCTGTTTCAGGATATTGAGAATTTGCGGCGTCCACTGGGGATCAGGGCCGTCGTCGAAGGTTAGCGCGATTTTCTTCGGCATATCGCCCATCTGCTGGATTCGCCAGGTGAGCGGATAACTCGTGAAGCTTTCGTCGTCGAACAAGTCTGTATCGGCGTCGTAGTCAAAAGTCCGATGCCCGCTTTGCGGTGTGGCGGTGATGCGCCAGATATCGCCGTCACCTTCCAGGATCAAATCGTATCCTGGCGGCACGTCCTCGAGTTTCTTGCGAATTGCATCGTCCGGGCGAGTGGCGTCCCAGATATTCCAGAGCGACGGGTCTTCCATACCCAGGCGCCACAGGGCCGTGCCTTGAACATGCGCGCGCTCGGCGGCTCGGAGTTGGTTGTAGGCGGTGATGCCATCGAGCATCCAGACGTTGTGGACGAGGTCGTGTTCGTCCTCGTAGGAAAAGTGCGGGCTCATGGAATCGGAATCGAATTCAATGTCCGTTTGTGATTCGACCGCGGTGTTTGCCCCCTCCTGGAACGTGACGGCCGTGGCCACGGGATGGGGGTTGGTCTTCGTTTTCGCCGGCCAGTCGTAGCCGTAATTGGCGATACCCATGACGATCTTTTCCGGCGGGACGAGCTTCAGGATGTTGTTGATGTTGCGAACGAACCAGTCCTGCGAAACCACCGGACCGGGAGGGGATGCAGGCCAATGAAAGTCGTAATTCATCAAGATAATCGCATCAGCCTGGGAGCCAAAATATTTGTAGTCGTAGGTCCAATCCGCGGCGGGAAGGGCCACCATTAATTTCAGGTTGGCTGCGTGCAAAGCCCCGGCGAGCTCATGGATGAAAGCCTGGAAGTTTTCCTGGCTTTCCTTGGGAACTTCTTCGAAATCGACGACAAGGCCGGGTTCATGGTCGGAATTTGCGAAGGCAACGAGCGCTTTCACAAGCTTTTCTCGTGCTGCCGGGTGGGACAGCATTTGTGCCATTTCGTCGATCTTCCAGTCCTTGCCGTCGTAATTGTTAACCATTGACATGATGGGGAGTTCGACGCCCTTGGCTTTGATCGACTGAAGCCAATTCAGGAGCTTGGGATCCTGGTCAAGATCAAGGTGGCCATCCGGCGACACGGCGTGGAGAGCTTCGGGGAGCAAGAGGTCGAGATCGTGATAATGAGATTGCAGCGAGGCGAGACTGTTGGAATCCCAGCTGACGTAGAATGCGGCGCGCAGCGGATCATAATTCTGAGGAATTTTGCCGAGTTGTGAGACTTTGTGCTTTCTGCCGGGGCGAACGGACTTCGGCTTCAGGCGGCCGCGAATGGCGTGGAGAGTACCGTGGGTATCGGCGCGAAGAATATCCGGCAAATCGGGGTTGCGAATCAGATTGACGACGAAAATGACGAGAACGATGGTGAAAAATCCGCCCGCCAGCTCGAGAACGCGGCGAGTGCGGCGCCAGCGACGGCGCTGCTCGTCGTAGAAAATGGGCTTGCGTTCAGGCATTAGGGCAATCCAAGCTAGCCGTCCGATCGTGGCGTGTCAAATCGCGTATCAAATCGCATGTCAATAACAACGTGTCGATGACTCCAACAACTTGATGCGCACCCACATCGCTTTTGCCGCACTGACGGGGCTGATGCTGAGGATTTATTTCGTACTGAAATTTCCCGTGACTCAATCAGGCGATGCACCATTCTACATCGAGCTGGCCTGGAATTGGCTGAAGAACGGAGTGTACGGGTTCCCGGTGAACGGGCAGCTGACGCCGGTGGATATGCGCGTTCCGGGATACCCGGCGTTTCTGGCGGCAATTTTCGCGTTTGCGGGGAAATCGCCGCAGGCCGTGATGCTGGCTCAGTGTGTGATGGACGTGGCGGCGTGCTTCTTGATTGCATTGATTGCCGAGCGGCTGGCGGCGCTGGAATCGAGACGGCGAGCGTTTATCGCGGGGCTGTGGCTGGCGGTGCTATGCCCGTTTACGGCGAACTATCCGGCGGTGGTGCTGACTGAGACGCTCGTCACTTTTCTGACTGCACTTGTGATTCTGGTACTGCTGGAGACGGACCTTGGGCGACGGGCAATAACCGGTGCGGCGGCGGGGTTGGTTGGAAATGAATTTTTTGCGAATCCGTGGCTGCTAGCCGGAATCGTGGTGGGATTCGGGACGCTCGTGCGGCCGGAAACGCCGCTGCTCTTGATTTCGGGGGGACTTGTATTGTGCGCGAGATGGTGGCAGCCGCGCGACTGGCCGAAGCTCGCGCGAGCAGGAATGCTGCTGGGGTTGGGCGTGCTACTGCCGCTATTGCCATGGGCTGCGAGAAATTGGCGGGTGCTGCACAAAGTGCAATTTCTCGCGCCGCGCTATAGCGAATTGCCGGGCGAGTATACGCCGCTGGGCTTGACCGATTGGACGAGCACGTGGATGTGGCGTTTTCGCGACGTGTACCGGGTGACGTGGAAGGTGAATGATGAACCGATCTCGGCTGACGACCTTCCTGCCGGTGCATTCGATTCGTCCGACGAGCGCGCGCGCGTGGAAAATTTGTTCAAAAAATACAATGAAAGCACGACGATGGGACCGGAGGTCGACAGCCAATTTCGCGAGATTGCACGGGAGCGGGCTGGACGGCATCCTTTGCGGACATATCTCGAGATTCCATTCTTGCGGACACTCGTGATCTGGTTTACGCCGCGCGTTGAGCTATTACCGGTTTCGGCGCGGGTGTGGCCATTGCGAGAGGAATGGGAGAAAGACCGGGCAGACTTACTGGCGACTCTCGCACTGGTGGCAACGAATGCGTTGTATCTGGCACTGGCGCTCTGGGGAGCATGGCTGGCGCGGGACCGGCCTGGGTGGGCGCTGCTCGTTGTGTTTATTCTGGTGCGGACGATTTTCTTTTCGATATACGTGGAGGCGCCTGAGCCGCGCTATGTGCTGGAATGTTTCCCGGCGATTATCGCCTTTGCGGCGCAGCCATTCGCGCGGGTGCGGGAGAATCAGCTTTCTTCGACCGGCTCCGGATGAATCGTGAGACGGAAGATTTGTGGAAAGCGCTCCTTCACGCGATCTTCGAGCGCGGCAGTAATGTCGTGGACCTCGGTGATGGGAAGGCCGCCGTCCATCGCGCAATGGCACGAAACCAGGATTTTGTGATCGACACTGCGGACGTGAACTTCGTGGCAATTAAGCAGCTCGTGGTATTCCGATTGAAGTGAATTCAGGAAATCCTGAACCGAGCGCGAGAGGCCTTTCATCTCTTCGGCGCCTGCGATTCGCGCGCCAAGCGGCTCGATGTGAATATTTATGAGGGCGCGAGGATCGGTGGCGCGGCGGATGTCTTCTTCGAGTTCTGTGGCGCTGCGATGCGCTTCGCGCAGGCTGGAGCCTTCGTTCACTTCAAGATGCAATTCGATAAAAAGGCGACCCTCGAACTGATGCGCTGAGAGCTCGTGGACGGCGAGGCCTCGGCGCTGCGCGACGGCGCGAATTGTTTCGAACAGGTCTTCATCGCTGCGAGCACGGGGCTCGACGTGAACGACTACGTCCGCATCCGGCACGATTTTCTCGATGTGCTGCTCGACGGCATCACTCGCGATGTGAGCCTGTTCGAGGCTGGCGGTGCGGGGGACGCTCATCGTGACGTCAACGAAATAGCGCTGGCCGGAGCGGCGGACGCGGACTCGCTCGCTGCGCAGGACGCCTTCCGTGTTTGCAACTGCTGCGGTGATTTGCTGCTGCAGGCCGCTGGGAGCAACGTCGAGTAATGCGTCGACCGTTTTTTTGCCGAGGCGCGAGCCGATCCAGATGATGACACCGGCGACGGCCAGAGCGGCGACGGCGTCGAGCGTGCCGAGCCATGGGATGTCGTACTTCAGGCCGATCCAGGCGCCGGTGATGCCGAGAATAACGACGAAGGTGCTCCAGACGTCGGTGGAGAAATGGAGCGCGTCGGCTTCGAGGGCTTCGCTGGGATATTGGCGCGCGACGCGAGCGAGCCTGCGGGAACGGACGAGATCGACCATCATGCAGATGCCGAGGATGATGATGGCGAGCAGGCTGGGGCGGATGTGTGTTGAATGGAAGAGGAGGCGGTGGATCGCTTCCCAGATGATGTAGACCGCGGTGAGAATTAGCAGTGCGGTTTCGACGAAGGCTGAGAAACTTTCCACTTTTCCATGGCCGTAGAGGTGGTCTGCGTCGGCAGGCTTGTCTGCGACGCGAACGGAGAGGAAGGTGATCACGGCGGCGATGAGGTCGAGTATGGAGTGCAGCGCTTCGGATAAAATTCCGAGGCTGCCGGTGATCACGGCGAGGAAAAGTTTTAAGGCTACGAGCACGAGTGCGGAGCCGACGGAGGCGAGAGCGGCGAGACGCTTTTCGTGAGTTGCTTGTTTGAGAGGTTCGGTCATTCGGAGTGGGTCAGGCGACGCTATGGATTAACGTCGGGCGATTATACGCTGGCGACGCTGGAGAAACAGCGTTGGGGTGAGCGTGGCACGTAGAGGATTATTTCAGCGCCGGGGCAGGGACGAGGGGGAGCCGACGGGGTTCGCCGTGGAATCCGCGGACTTCGACTTCTTCGAGAAGCAGAGACGGGGCGACGATTGAACTGGGGATTCCGCCCTGGACTCCGCCAAACGAGCCAAGAGCGGTGCCGGCGAAACCTGCTGCGGGATTCTGCATGTAATCAAAAACGGCGAGATCGTCGCCGATGGCGAGCATATTGCGGAGCGAGCGCAGCGTGAGGCTTTCGATGTGCCCTCCGCGCACTAATTCCTCGCGTCCGTCTGCGACGTAGACGCGGTAGTAGAGGAGAGGGATGCGTTCGCCGCTGGCGACGCCTCCGGCGATCGAGCCGAGAAAATCGGAGAAATCCTGCTGGCCGAGAGATGAAAGCGCGGGATTATCCATACGTTTTACTTCGACGCACCATTCGTGGCCGTCCTGGCGGCAGGCGTCGATGAATTTTTTGCGCAGGTCGGCTGCGTTGGATGCGTCTGAGGACTGGAAAATCAGATTGCTGGCGAGCGGCTTGGTGTCGGAAAGCATGGCGGAGCGCGCGTGACCGTTGGAGGCCTGAAATTCGGGTCCTGGCCGGCGCGACATCAGGAGATTTTTTAGGACGCCGTTTTGCACGAGTTCGACGCGCTGGCCTTTCACGCCTTCATCGTCAATCTCGTAGTGACCAAGCAGCGGATGATTCTGGTAGTCAGCTATCGTGGGATCGTCCACGAGCGACACCGTTGAGGGGAGGACACGCGTGCCTACGCGGCCGGTCCATTCGCTGCGGCCGCCCATGCGATCCATGATTTGGTCGAAGGCCGACATCATGGAGAGTGGAGGGCGCGCGCCGGAAAGGGACGCTGCCGTTAATTGTGCTAGCACGGAACCTGTGGCGGAGGCGTCGAAAAGGACAGGGCCGGTGTAATCGGGAACCAGCGGTGCCGAGCGGAGCTGCATCAATTCCGAGCCGGCCTGCGTGAGGCCCTTGGAAATTGTGGCGGGATCCGGGATGTCGCCGGGCTTGGCAACATAGATCGCGTAAAAATTGTGAAGCGGCATGCCGTCGTCGGCTTGCGTGTCAAAGGCCGCTTCGACAGCTGCCAGATTTTTCGAGGTGCGAAGCTCGGTGCCTTCGCTATTCATCAGATAGTACGTGGTGTAGACGAAATAGTAGTTCACGCGCGTGCCGTAGAGCTGCGGGAAACTCTTTAGTGCCAGCGAGGCTGCGCGGGCTTCATCTTCCCACTTGCGGGAAGTCCAGTCCGGCAATTCGCGGGGATCGATCTTGACGAGCGCGCGCTCCTGCGAAAAGTCGTCGATTTCGGGAGGCTTCGTCAGACTACGGAGGAATGCCTGCTTGAGCGACAATTGCGTCGCCGCTTCCTTGTAAGCTTGATCGGTGGCGAGCCACAAATCCTGGCGCAATGAGCTGTAGTCGTGGTCGATTCCCACTTCGCCGGTGGAACCGAGGAAGCCTTGAAAGCCGTCTTCGCTGACGAAATTGGAGCTGTCGAGGTGGTAGTCGCCGATGCGGGCGTCGACGCTCATGAATCGATTTCGAGTTGTTGTGGAAGAGACGAGATTGCCAAATGACGCAGTGACGGCGCGGACATCTACGTCGAGGAGTCTGTATTCGAGGTAAAACGGTTTTTCGACGCCGGGCAACTGCAGGCGCGCGCGATTCCTCTCCATTTCATCGTGCATGGCGCGAAGAGTCTGATCGTTGTCAGCGGGCTGCTGGATGGCGTGCGGTTGCAGAGAGATCGCGGCCGGTGCGCTAGCGGGTGTCGATTTCTTATGGGCGGCAAAGGACGGCAATGAGAACGCGAGCACCCAGAACGAGATTATCGTCGCGATTTTTCTCACTGTTTCTGCCCCTGTGACTCAGGATCGTGCGTGGGCGGCGGCAGGATCGGCGGGCGATCCGTGGATGTTTGCTTCTTCTGCACTTCCATCTCGGAAATAAGAATCGCAGGAGCCACAGCGGAAACGGGTACCGATCCGGATTCGGCGCCGCAGTAACCATTGAAAATTTCCGGCTTGTTACCGGTGGCGACGATCTTGGTGAGCGAGACGAGCGGCGTGCCAACGATGTCCACGCCGCGAACGAGTTCATCGGGGCGGCCATCTGGAAACACTTTGTAAACCACGAGGGGAAGAACTTGGAACGCCTGTGGCTGGCCGCGACCGGTGAACGTAAATCCGCCGGCGATGTCGTCAATCAGCAGGCCGAAGGGCTTGCCCTGCGCTTTCACCAGCTCGATAAGCTTCGCGCGAAGCTGTTCGTTCGTCACAGCATTCGTGCTGGACACAATCAAATTGCCCTGGCGCGCGACGGGAACGAATCCCAATTGGCGCCGTCCGTGGCCATTCGAATGCGGGATATCTACGAGCGGCGAGCGGGACATGAGAAAAGTCTTGAGCACTCCGTGATCGACGAGCTGAACGCTCTCGGCTTTCACGCCTTCGTCGTCGTATAAATAATTTCCGAGCAGCATTTGGCCGCCGAAAACCGACTCGGTGGGATCGTCCTTGATGGAGAGAAAAGCCGGCAGAATCTGTTCGCCGATTTTGCTGGTGAACGTCTGGCCTTCGTTGATGTCCTTCTGGCGGAATCCTTCGGAGCGATGCCCGAAAACCTCATGAAAGAAAACTGCGGCTGCGCGGCCGGTGAGCAATGCGGGGCCTGCGTAGGGATCCACGAGCGGCGCTTTATCGAGCGCTTCGGTTTCCTGGATCATCGTCTGAATGTGCTCGAGCACAGTTTTGTCGTCGGGAGCATCTTTCGGAGCGAGCCAGTCGAAATTGTTGTAGCGGTTGATGTCCATCCCGTCTGGCGCTTTGCTTTGAACGTAAAGTTCGAGGCGGTAGTGAATCTGACCGAAGGCAATCTTCGATCCTTCGCTGGTCACTTCGTATTGATTCGCGGCGAGGGCGGTGAAGGTGACGATGGAATTAAGGACGGCTGGCGATTGGCTAAATGCCGTCGTATATTTTCGGACCCGAGCTTCCCACGGCGCGCGATCCACTCGCATCTCGACGTGCGGCCCGGTGTAGGTCCGCGGAGCTTCTGCAGAAAAATCGGGCGCGGCGCCTTCAGCCGTTTGCACCTGCACCTGCTGGCTCGTTTTCACTTTGATCAGCGCCTGCGACGCGGCGCGGTATTGCTTGTCGGTTTCGCGCCAGATCTCGCGTGAGAGAACGGGCAAGTCGTCTGCAAGAATCGTGGCGGTTCCGGGACTCGTCCAACTAGGCTGGCGGTCACCGAGCTTGTGCGTATTGTCCTGCTTGATGCTGCCGACGCGGGTCTGCACTTCGAGCCATCGGGCGTGATTCTCGGTGCTCGAGAGCAGTGCGCCATTCGAGCCGGAGACTTCAGCATATTCGCGGTCGGCGATCGTATAGCTAATGAAGTAAACCGGCGGGTCCGCCTTTGAATAGCCCGCCATGGAGCGATCGAGCTCGGATTGCATGGTGGCGAGAATCGCAGGCGCTTCGGTGGGTTCCGCAGTCTTCGAATGCTGGTCGTTTCCACGAACTCCGGCACGAACTTCGGCACGGGCTTCGACGGCACGGTCTTCGGCAAAGGCCCCAAATGCTGCCAGCAAGACTGCGAGTGCTGCAATCAAACTTCTATACGTCAGTGTGGGTTTCATCGTCAGGCAAAGTCCAACAGTTTAAGATAGGATGCGTACATTCCCAAATAAAAAGCCGGGGCCAGTTTTTCTCCCCGGCAGTTGCAAGAGAAGCCGAGATTCACCGAAAATCGCTTGAAGGAGATTAGATGCGCGCAATGGTCGTAAGGCGGTACGGGCCGCCGGAAGTTTTTCAATCGCAGGAAGTGCCCGACCCGCAGCCAAAACCGGGCGAAGTATTGATTCGCGTCAAAGCCGTCGGCATCAACTTTGCCGATCTCTTGCAGCGCATGGGCATTTACCCGGGCACGCCGAAACCTCCGTTCGTCCCGGGAATTGAAATCGCCGGTGTCGTCGAGAAAGTGGCCGAAGGTGGCAAACGGGAAGTGGAACAGGGGGAGCCTTTGCGTCCTGGCGACGCTGTCGCAGCCTTCCCGCACTTCAACGCTTATGCTGGCTGGGTTGCTGTTCCTGCGTCGCTGGCTTACCGCCTGCCGGGTGGGATGTCGTTCGAAGAGGGCGCAGCGATTCCGGTGAACTATCTGACGGCTTACCATTCGATGTTCGTGATGGGAAACCTGCAGCCGGGCGATCGAATGCTGGTGCACGCGGCCGCCGGAGGTGTGGGAGTTGCAGCGATTCAACTTGCCAAAGCGCATGGCCTGGTGACGTTCGGAACGGCTGGTCCCACGAAACAGGAATATCTGCGAAAGATTGGCGTGGATCATCCGATCGACTACACCAAGGGCGACATCGTCAAGGCGGTACGCAAATTCGCGCCGGACGGAATCGAAATGGCGATGGATCCGATCGGAGGAAAATCGTTTTCGCACAGCCAAGCGTGCCTCGGTCCCACCGGCCGGCTTGTGGTGTTTGGCTTTTCCGCCGCGGCGGGCCCGGATGGAAAGCGAAGCCTGATGCGCGGAGCAAAAGCTCTGTTCGAAACGCCGAAGTTTCATCCCCTGAAAATGATGACTCAGAACCTGACGGTGATTGGAGTGAATCTCGGGCGCTTGCAGGCTCGTGGCTCGCTCTTGCGCAAAGAACTCGACGAGATTTTCCGTATGTACGTTGCGGGCAAGATCAAACCGGTGATTGGAAAATCTTTTCCACTGGCCGATGCCGCGGCGGCTCATCGGTTTATCCAAGAGCGGAAGAATATCGGCAAGGTGGTGCTGACGGTGAAATAGAGTGCGGTCACTTCGCTGCGGCCGCCTCGGGTTTCACGAATAAGGACTCGTCGATTTTAGGATTGAGGTTGACCTGTTCGACGTGGGACTCGAGGAATTTCGCACCGTCGCGAAAAATTGTTGTCGTGTATGCGAATTGCTTTCCGTCCAAGGCTCGGTAGTCGCCCCAGCGCTGGTCGTTATCGACCATCCCGTGTTGGCCCTCCGACTGATAGTGCGCGGCTGCCAGCAGATGAGTAGTGGGATCAAAATACAGCTTTACTGAATTGAACGGCGCTTCAAGCTGAACGGCTTCGGCTTTCTTGCCGTCGATTTCCTCTTCGCCTATAAACCGCCCTGCGAGCTTGCCATCGAGAACGCGCTGGTACGCGCCCCAGCCGCCACCGAACATCGCGATTCCGCGTTCGAATTCGGCGATAAAGCGCGTGGCGTCCACCACTTTATCGGGAAACTGTAACCATGCAGACTTTCCATCGCAAACCTGCATGATCGTCTGGCCCTGAAAATCCACCTGACCGTGCGAACGATCCGGATAGGACACGAGCCAGGAAACTTTGATCGGCGCTTCGTTGCCCTGATTGAACATGCCGCCGGTTTCGTTCATTGTGAGGCTTTTCACAGACGCGAGCGCATCGCCACCCGCGGCTTTTGCCCCTGCGAGCAGAATTTCTTTCCCTCTGGCGAGCGCTTCAGGCGTTGTTGCACCCGAGGATTGGGCAGGCTTGCGAAGATCTGGACGCGTGGCATCCAGCTGATCCGCTGCAATTTCCGTGAATTGCGCGCCGGGAAATTGCTTTTTCAGGTCATCGCGAAACTGGCTGACGTTTCCCACCAGCACGATGTCGAGATCCTTCGTCGTGAAATAACGCTGCGCGATGGCCTTTGCGTCACTCGCCGAGACCGAGCGGACGCGCTCTGGATAGGTGCTGTTGTAATCCGAGGGCAATTCGAAAGCGGCCGCCGTAAGAATACGATCCGCCACCTGCTCTGCGGTCTCCGTCTCGATGGGATACACGCCGGCCAGATAATCGCGCGCGAAATCGAGCTCCTTCGGCGTGATATCACCCGTGGCTATTTTGGCCATGAGATCGACGACAAGCTTTGTGGCTTCGACTGTTGCTGCCGTACGCGTGAATGTTCCGGCGGTAAAAGATCCCGCGAAGCGCCGGGGCGTGAAACTAGAAAATGCGCCGTAGGTGAGACCCTTCTTGACGCGAACTTCGGTGTTCAGCCGGCTGTTGTATCCACCGCCGAAGATCCGGTTCGTCACTTGCAGCGGAATCAGCTCCGGATCCGCGCGCCGTACGCCGAGCTTGCCAACACGAATCTGCGTCTGCACCGCGTCGGGCTTATCGATCAGCCAGATGTGCTGGCCGGAAATCGGAGCGGGCACAGCGGGCGTTGCGGCAGGCAAATCGATTTTGGCCCAATCGCCAAAATATTTTTCCGCCAACGCGAATGCTTCCTCTGGAGCGATATCTCCGGCAAAAGCGAGGAATCCCTGGTTTGGCGCATAGTGCGCGTCGTGAAATTTGGCGAGATCCTCGCTCTTCAACTTTTTCACCGTATCCGGCGTTCCCTCGATCGGCCAGCCATAGGGCGAACCGCTATACACCACGTGATTGAATGTGAGCGACGCAAGATAGTCCGGATTCGAATACTGCACCGCGAGAGATGAGAGGAGTTGTTCGCGACGGCGGTCGAGTTCCTCGGGCTTGAATGCCGGATGGAGGACGACGTCGGACATCAGATCGAGCCCGAGATTCAAGTCCTTCTTGACGACGTTGAGCGTGATGGTGGTTGCGTCCTTGCCTGCCTGCGCCGTCAGCTGGCCACCGACAAAATCGATGGCGTCAGCGATGTCCTGAGCCGAGCGCCGCTTGGTTCCCTGCGTCAGCAGGTTTGCGGTCATCTGCGACACGCCTGGACTTCCTGCTGGGTCGTCGATGCCTCCCGCAGAGAAAATGATAAGGCGCGCGGCAACGGAGGGTTCGCGGCGGTCGCTGACGACGAAAACTTTCAGACCATTCGGAAGAGTCTTCGTGGCCGCGGAAGGAAAGTGATAGGGCGTCGGAGCGCCCGGGCCGGGCATTTGTGGGTCGAGTTTTGTGCCGGAAGGGACGACGCCGGTGCCGTTCTTTTGGTCTTTTTGATCTTGCTGCGCGGCGGGATGCTTTTCTGCGGGTGGCGCGGCTGCCTGCTGGGCGAACACCGCAGCGCCCGTGAGACTGACCAAGGCGAATAAAATCAGCCATTGGCGCACTGCGAACCTCTTCATCGTCGCTCCTGGAATCACTGCTCGAACCGTATTGCGCAGGTTTTCGGCCACGTGCTTCATCACTGTGCCGCCGGCTTTACGAGCAGAACTGTGGCGTGCTTCGCGACAAAATATTCCTCCGCCGCGCGCTGTACGTCTGCCGGAGTAAGCTTCAGATAGTGACCAAGCTCGGTATTTGCAAGATCGGGATTCTTGCCGATCACGGCTGCCGCCCCGAGCGCGACGGCTTTTTCCTCGTCGGTATTTCGGCCCAGGATGAATCCGGAAATCTCCTGGTTCTCAGCCTTATCGAACTCTCGCGCCTCGACCGGCTTTGTTTTGAGTTCATCGAGAACGGCGACCACCGCCTTTCGGCCCTCTTCGGCGGTGTGCCCCTGATTCATGATGGCATAGGCCCAGAAGAGGTTCGGGTCTTCGGTGAAATTGCCGAAGCCCGCGGCCTGCACGGCGATCTGGTCTTTGTAGACCAGCGTTTGGTACAGGCGGCTGCTCTCGCCTCCGGCCAGGATATTCGAGGCTAGATCCAGGGGATAAGAATCGGGCGCGTACCGGGCTGGAATTTTGTAGCCAATTACGGCCGCGGGAAGCGGAGTGTTGGAATAGGACTTGTTCACCACGCGCTCTTCCGTTTGTGCCGGCTCGGACTTATCGATTCGCGGAATCGGTTTTGCGGATGCAGGGATACCTTCGAAATATTTCTTGGCCCAGCCGAGCGCTTCTTCGGATTTGAAATCGCCGACGATGATGAGGGTCGCGTTGTTCGGCTTGTAGAAGGTATTGAAGAATTCGCGGACGTCTTCGATCGTGGCTTTGTCGAGATCGGCCATGCTTCCAATCGCGGTGTGGTGATAGCCGTGGACCGTGAATGCAGCTGCGCGAAGGTCCTCTTCGAGCAGGCCGTATGGCTGATTATCCACGCGGACGCGGCGCTCTTCCTTCACTACTTCGCGCTCGGACTTGAAATTCGCTTCGTCCACGTTGAGGCTGCCCATACGGTCGGCCTCGAGCCAGAGGATGCGCTCGAGATAATTGCTCGGGAAGGTCTCGAAGAAATTCGTGTAGTCGTCGTACGTGCTGGCGTTATCGAATCCGCCGGCGGCTTCGATGATGCGCGAATGCTCATCGGCCCCGACGTGCGCGGAGCCTTTGAACATCAAGTGCTCGAAGAGATGCGCGAAGCCGGTGTGGCCGGGTTGCTCGTCTTTTGCGCCGACGTGATACCAGACCTGCAGGTTGATCACGGGAGCGGCATGGTCTTCGAGCAGAATCACTTGCAAGCCATTGGCAAGCGTGTGCGTGGTGAAGTTAAGCTTCGGAGGCCTAACCTGTTCCGGTTTGTCTTGTTTCTCTTGCGCAGCGAGTGATACGGCTAATGCCGCGACGAACAGCACAGCGATAGCGAAGCGACTTCCATTCCTCATAAACCGATAACTCCCATCCCGAGGGATTTATTGCGCGTGATGCTCGCAAGGCGGAAAGGCCTGCGGTAAAGATAAGCCCGTTATCAGAAGCGCCTGCAACCGAGAGAAGATTCTCCAGTATCCTTGACGCTCGTTGCGGCTGTCAAATCTGCCCAAAGGATTGTTCCCCGCAGCTTTCTGCGCGATTAGCTTTGTGTGCCACTGGTATTTAGACGTATACCAACAGGAAAAGGCTACTCCGCGATTCATTGCGGCGAGGCCAAGGCCGTCGTAACCTCGACTTGTCTCGATCTGGATGTTGGTGATGGCGGATTTCGTTGCGAGGCGACAATGCGAAGTTTAGCGGGACTTCTGGTGGTAGCGCTGATTTCAGTGCTGGCTTACAAGCTGTACTTTTCAAAAATGCAATCCTCGGAGACGGGGACGCCCGTGCAGACGATCAGCGTGGTGGGCGTGAAGAATGACCTGCTCGCAATTGCGCAGGCCGAGCGGGCTTATCAGTCGGAACACGGGTCGTATGGCTCGCTTGAGGAACTGAAATCGGCGGGCGCGATGTCGATGCTGAAGGACGGCCGCGATGGCTATTCGTATGAATTGGAAACATCTGCTTCGGGCTTTCAAGTGACGGCAAAGTGCACGCCTGCCGCGAATCCCGGCTGCTCGAACTGGACGGTTGATCAGACGATGCAAGTGCAGCCGGCGCCCTGAATTAATCTCGCCTACCAATGGCTGCGTAGTTTCCGTTCATCCCTTCAATCAATTTTGAGCGGCGTGAGGACGTCGTTCTTTTTGACACCCAGTCGAATGGGGCGCGGCGGTCCTTTGGGTGGGACTGTTACTTCCACCCACAGCCGTTCGCCGGATGGCCGCAGACTTGGGTCAGGAATGTGTTCGGGTATGTAGAAATCGACAGGCTGCTCGAGTGCCACGATTGTCTGACCCCCTCTGTCCCGGCGCGCCACCTGGATGCCGGTCCAATCGTCGCTCGGAAATGCGACGAGATGACCATTCTCGACGCCGAGCCTGACATTTCGCATTTCCATCCAGCGATTTTGTTGTGGTGATTCTGCCGGCGGCCTGGAATAAATACCTTCGTCTTCAATTTGCAGTCTTGCGGCGAGGTAGCGGCCCCGGATAGGAGAATCAGGGTCGTAAGGAATCGTTTCTGCCCAAACCCTGGGATATCGGTGACGATCAATCAGCAATTTAGCGCCGAGGCTGAGCACAAGTATCACGTGCAATGCTCCCAGCAGAAGGCCCTTCGCACGGGAGGTCATCGAGACACCTCGCGAAGATTTGCCACCAGTCGTCTGCGTGCCCTTTCGAGGAACCATCCGCCCAGCAGAAATATCACGCCAAAACCGATCAAGCTTTCGGAGCGGCCCAGCTTGTCCATCACGCTGGAGAAATAAAACCAAAGTACAGTAATTCCGAACCCGGCGACGCCAAAATTAATCCGTTCCTTGCGCCCGTCCCGTAATCCCCAGGCGATTAAGCCGACTGAACCGAGCAGGCACCAGAGGAATGGCGCGATTTCATTGTAGAAGTATGAGATTCCGGTTCGGTTCCCGCCGCGGTAACTGTAGTCCATGGTGCCGAGGATCAACACCCAGCCGCAGGCCAGCACATTCATCCACACCGCGGAACCTCGAAATAGAAAAGCGACGAGCAATGGCAGCCCGATCGCTGCCGTCCAGCCCAATAACTGTTTACCCGCCAGCATCCCATGAAGATTTCCAAAGTCGAATTCGCCTGCTAAAACGAACCCAACGCAAGGTAGCAACGCAATCGCTCCGATCCAGGACAAGGCGCGTCGTAAAGGCGATGACTCACCCGTGTCGCGCGCTGTTAGATAGGAAATAGCCAACATCAGCAGCCCTTCCGCTAGGATCGCGTCGCGGCCCCTGGTTCCCTGCGTGATATCCATCCATTTTCCGGACAGCCACAACGGGACCAAGAGCGCAATAAACGTCGCCTGAACCCAGTCGCGCAGTATCGCCCAGCCCAGAACAGCGCCGAGCGCCCACAGCAACACACCTCCGCTCCAGCCTTCGTTCAGATTGAAAATTTGTGCAGCAAGAAAAATTCCTGCGCCCAACGCGACGGTGCCGACTGCGTGAAAAACGGTGGCTAAGTGTGGAAAATCATCGCTCGTGAATGCGCCGAGCACATGGAAAGCGCCGACAAGCAGGATTACCAAAGTTAGTCGCTGCGCTGGGGAAAGTTGATCCCAGTGAGCTGCTACGAACAGCAGGACACCGGCGCCGAGCATCAGCCCGCCAAAGCTGATCGCTAGAATCGTCGGCCAGTGCAAGCCCTGGTTCTCGGGCCGGTCAGATTCGAAGGCGCGAATCCTTCCGGCGGTGGCACCGTCGATGAATCCGGCAGCCTGCCAGCGCTCGAGAATGCTTTCCCAGCGTTTCGCCAAGGATCGGCCTCTAAGAGGTGCGGGATTGTCGATTACCGAATGGCGGTGAGAATATTGGATTGGGTAAGTAACTGCAACCTGAATTCAGCTATGGCTTATACGCTTACCGTGGCTACGGAGTGCGCTTCTGATCGGCCACCGTCACGCCCGCCTCGGCGTAATCCGTGGGCGGCAGATCAACGAAGGTTACCTGGATATTCTCTCGTTTCGCGCGTCCGTCTTCGATCAGCGCTTGCGTGATGCGTTCAGCTAGTTTGCGTTTTTGCTCCGGCGTGCGTCCTGCAACCCACGTTACCTGGACGTATGGCATCGGCCCTCCTGAAGAAAATGCAGGAGCTATTATAAACGGCTGTGCAGAGTCTCGGGTTCTTTAACATGACCCGCAAGGCGCTAGGCCGTGCGGGGAGTCGTGGTCGCGGCAGGTAGCTTTGAACCACACTCCGGGCAATTCGCCCAACCGTGCTCCACAGCACGGCCGCAATTGGGGCAGGTGGGCTTCATCGCAGTTCCGCAATATGGGCAGAAAACAAATCCAGATTTTATAAGTGTCGAACACCCCGGACACGGACGCGGCAGCGGATCGCGCAGAATGAAGTAGAGGATGATGCCAATGGCGTTGGGTATCAGAACCGCAAGCCATGTCCACATCGCATAGCGCATGCCGCGGCGCTTCGCATCCGCGTACACGTAGCCAATTAACAGAATCCAGGCATAGGCGAAAAGAAAAACACCGAAGGCGAAGGCGAGTTTCCCCGCGAATGGCCAGTATTTCATTTTCTCGTCGGTGGGGACAAAGACAGTCAACCCCAGCGTCGCCAGCCCGAGATAGCAAACGGCCCCAATGATCCACACCGCGCGTGGAATTATCTTTAGCCCATCGCTGAAGCGGCTCATGCCAAGCTCCTTTCGCGCCGTTGATGGCGTGCGAGCAAAACGGCTGCGATCCCGCCCGTCAGCCACGCGAGTGACGTGAACCCCGCAAATCCCAGCCAAGATTGATTCAGCCGCGGGTCAAGCATACTCAACAGGCCGCCGCTCACAAGCCGCACGATCGGCCAACTCGTTAGCGTCAGCGCCCAGGCAAACAGCACCAGAGAAATCATCACGCAGCGGTTCCATGCGTGCTCGCGTTCGTCAATCACTCGCGCTTCGGCTCGCGCGCATGTTCTTTGCACCAGGTCGGCCGACGGTTGCGGCGTGGGCAGCTGCCGCAGACCGCGAGATAAAAGTTGCCATTGCTCCATCTCAGCCGAGCATTGCGGGCAAGTCCGCACGTGCTGCATTACTGGTTCTAATTCGTTCTGCTCGAGTGCATCTGCTGCAGCCAGGGCCAGCATCTCTCGAATCCTGTTGTGCTCGGTCACTGAAAGGTTCCTCGATTCGCTCATCGCCAATTCTCCCCGGCATAGCGGGTTTCCAGGCTATTGCGCATCTGGTGGAGCGAACGGCGCAGCCTGGATTTCACGGTGGAAAGCGGAATGCCGAGCACTTGTGCGATCTCCTCGATCTTCATTTCCTCTTCGAATCGCAGCGTCATTACTTCGCGATAAGCGAACGGCAATTCGTCGAGCGCCGTTCCCACACGGCTCGCGCGCTCGTTTTCGAGAATGCGATCGAGCGGCGCCGGACTGCGCGCCACCAATCGATCAAGCGCGGTCTCCTGCGATTCATCGTCCGAAATCGGCTGATCTAAACTCGACGGCCGAATGCGCCGAAGGTGGTCAATCGCCAGATTGCGCGCCACCGTGAACAGCCAGGCGTCGAAATTTCGGCTCGGATCGAAGCGCCTGATTTTTTCCGCCACGTGAACCCAGGTCTGTTGAAAAAGATCCTCCGCTTCGCTTCGGTCACGCACCAGCCGCAGCAGGAAGCGATATAGCCGGTTCTGGTAACGGGATATCAGAGCCGAGAGTGCGTCCAGGTCTCCACGCCGAAGCTGAGCAACGTCGGCCTCGAGTCCCACCGGTACCTCCCATCGCAATGCGACCATGCCCATCATATCTGTAATACGTGAGAGGACCTGAAAAAGACTCACTCCCCCGGCTAGCCCGTTCCGCGCGTAAGCATGTTATAAATCAAGGCCTTGACGACGCCTTCCATTGCGAGTGAGGTTGCGGCGAGTGGCGCCCGCCTCGAAATCTCACCTGCCACGGCGTTCATCGACGACGAATTAAGCATTCGAATTCTCGGTCTGAAGCCACGCGAAACTGTGACGATTCGCGCTTCGACCGAAGACGACGAGAAGCGCGTCTGGAGTTCGCACGCAACCTTCGCAGCAAATTCTTCCGGCAGCGTTGACGTCACATCGCAGGAACCAATGAGCGGCACCTATCGCGGTATATCGCCGATGGGCTTGTTCTGGTCCATGAATCTTGAAGGTGAGGAAGAAATGGGCCGCGCCACATTCGTGAAAAAGAGTGTCGCCGCGAACAAAGTGACTCTGGAAGTTCGATCAGCCGAGCGCGTGATCGCCGCCACGCACTTCGAAAGGGGTTATCTCGCCCACGGCACTCAAACGCGTGATCTGCAAGTGCCAGGCGAACCAGCCACGAATAGCATGCACACCGTTGGCCGATTGTTTCTGCCGCCCGGCGCGAAGGCCGGCGATCGCCTTCCTGTGGTCATCGTTCTCAGCGGCTCAGGCGGTGGTTTCGATCTCGACAAGGCTGCGTTAATCGCTCGTCACGGTTTCGCTGCGTTCGCGCTCGCTTATTTCGGCACGCCGCCTCTGCCTACGTGGCTTCACCACATTCCACTGGAATATTTCGAAGGGGCATTCGGGTGGCTTTGCGCACAGCCAGAAGTTGATCCGAAGAGGGTCGGCATCCTTGCCGTTTCGCGCGGCGCTGAGCTTGCCCTCCTGCTCGGCACCAGATTCACGCAAATCCGCACCGTTGTCGCTTACGCGCCGAGCAGCGTCGTCTGGGCGGCTGGTGGACGTGACAAGCAAAGCGGTGAGTTGCCTCCCTCGTGGACGTACGGCGGTAAAGCGATTCCTTTCGTACCGCTTCCGCTTCGTCAATTTATTTTTCGCTCTGCCATCCCCGTGGCCCTGCTGAAGCGACCCGTCATGTTTCGCGATCTGTTCCGCGCTGGGCTGCGAAATTCAAAAGCCGTGGCGGCGGCAGCAATTCCAGTCGAACAGATTCACGGTCCGATCATGCTCATATCGAGCGGTGACGATCATCTTTGGCCGGCAGAGGAAATGAGCGAAGCAATCGTTGCGCGCCTGAAAAAACACGGTTTCGCACACCGCGTCGAGCACCTCCACTATCCAGATGCCGGCCACATGCTGCGATATCCGTTTCTGCCAACCACGGCTCGCGATTCGCGGAATCCCCATCTCCGCAACGCACGCTACTCTTTCGGCGGCACCGCACCAGCTGACGCGGAGGCGCAAGCGGACTCCTGGCGCCACTC
>DATNKB010000403.1:0-4498 GCA_035603595.1 Candidatus Dormiibacterota bacterium | reverse complement strand
GCAAGACTCCGCTCAGTGCAGCAGCCGTCCTGGCCTCCGATCTTCGGGCCTCCGCATCGCTTGTCCTCGCCGCGCTAGTCGCCGATGGGGAAACGATCATCGACCGCGTCTACCACATTGATCGAGGCTACGAACACATCGAAGAAAAGTTCCGCGCCGTCGGCGCCCAAATCAAACGCATCGGTGAAATGTTCCCGAAAAAGGCCGCAGCTGTGAAGGTATAGCTGTGAAGGTATAAACGTGCAGCAATAACTCGATCGAAGACTACGCCCGAGTTAGCTCCTCGATCAACTGTCGGTATTGCGGATAGAGTTGCGCCAACTCCTCCCGCTTCGCCAATTCAAAATCTTCAAAATCAAATCCCGGAGCCACCGTACAACCCACCAGCGCAAATGATTTCCCCTCCCGCACCCGCGACGCGAACCAGCTTCCCGCCTTCACAACTGCCTGCGGTACCTCCCCTCGCTCTGGATCGCTCCCCAACAAAATCTCTGAATACCGCCCCTCCTCATCCATCACATGCACCACTAGTCTCACCCCAACATAAAAATGCCACACCTCGTCGGACCGCAAACGGTGAAACGCCGAAAAATCCTGTTCCTCGAGCAAGAAGTAAATTGCCGACGAGGCCGAACGCGCGCCCCTGAACTCCGGCGGCAAGCTCTGCTTGCCTAAGACCAAGTCAGCCTTGTAAGTCTGCCGGTAATACCCGCCCTCCGGATGCGCCTTCAGTTCCAGCTTCGTAATCCAGTATGCGGCATCTTTCGTCATCGACTCACCTTCGCTTGATGTAATCCCTACCACAAATATCTGTGAAACGTTTTCCTTTCTCGCTCACTATTCAAATAGTCGTCATTGACAAAGAATTCTGCTTCCAGGAGATAAAACTATTTGCGCTCAAATGCCAATCATTGCTTACCGGCAAACCGCTGCCTGAAATGCTGGTAAGCTCCCACCTCTCAGGTTCGCCCACCTATTGCGGGAAGGCCCACCCTTGCATCCTCTGCAAGGGTGGGATCGTATTCTGTGACATGCACTTCATTTCTCTGAAGGATCGATGAACTCTTCAAGAAGGTGCAGCACCACAGTGGCAGCACCGCCGTGCGGATGAAAAACCAGTTCTAGGGAATGCGCGAATTTCCCTTCGACGATCCCCGAGGTGGGGTCGTGACTTTCGCCCAGAAAATCAGCTGATCGAGGGCGATTGGGACTAACTCGAAGGAAGCGTAAAATTCAAAGTGATCTCGGTTTCCATTTCTACTGCGACGCCACCCACGACGTGCGGCTTGAACCGCCATTGCCGCACCGCTGTGGTGGCTGCCTCCGCCAATCGTGGATCTCCACTGATCACCTTGACTCCCTGCACTGTCCCTTCCCTGCCGATGCGCACGTTGAGCAAGACCGGTCCCTGGACGCGCAGCGCCAGCGCTTCCTCGGGATAGTCTGGCTCCACGCGCCGTACCAGGAGTCCCTCCGCGGCATCGGATGACAATTCCACGATACTCGCCGCCTGTAACACTGAATCCGGGTTCGAGCTTTTCAACCCAAGCGGTGCCCCTGTGCCGTCCCCCGCCGATGGCGGCATTCGGAAAATTTCCCTGCCGTTCTCGTAGACTCGCAGACTGCCTTCGGGCACGCGCGGTTTCTCCGTCCGAGACTCGGGTTGCTGGTTTGCCGATTTGTGCTCGTTCGGAGGCGTCCTCGATTCACCTGGGGGCATGCCGAGGCTTGCTTTAGTCTGATTGCCGGGGGTTGTTTCCGTCACGCCAGAAGGTGCCGAGGCGCTGGTTTGCAAGCGGGTCGCATGCTGGTGACCCTTCGCTTTCAACCAACCCATCCGCATCGCGAACGCTGTCCCCATCACAAGCACGACTGCGACTATCATCGCGCTCATTAGGGCCGCGAGCCAATCGAATCGCGGGGTGACTACGAGTGCGGCTTTTGATGCTTCCAACTCGTGCTGCGCCGGCAGCGACTGATAAATCGGAATGTGATCGATTTCTGAGTGTGACGCCGCGCCAGCCTGTTCCGGGACGTCCCCGCCATCCTCATGGATTTGCTCCACCAGACTCTCGGAGGCGCCTGCGGTTGAAACCAGTGAAGACTGGCGTGCCTCAATGTTATTGAGAATGCGTTTGGTCAATACCTCAAGCGTCTGCAGGTCACGATCGCCGAACGCGGACGGGCGCACGGAAAAAATTTCGAAGACGCCGATCAGATCCTCATCCCGCAAAAGGGGTACCACCACCACCGACCGCACTCCCAACTGCAGCGAAATTTCCGCATCAGCCTGCGGATCGGTCAGGGCATCATCACAACACTGGATTCGCCGGGTTGTCATGCAAGCTCCGGACATGCCCGAGCTCATGTCCAGCCGCGTTCCCAACTCCGGAGCGGTGCCTCCGCTGCTGGCACGACAAACCATCTCGTCGCCGCGTGCCAGGGCAATGGCAGCCCCGGTTGCACCCGTCGCCAGGCAGGCTTGTTCGACAATTTCATTCAGCACGATATCGAGCGCCAACTCGCCGGAGAGTTCTGCCGGGATCTTGCCGCCCCCGTGAGCCGCAAACTTCGATATTAACTGCGCAAAATCAGATTCCTGCCTCGCCGCGAGGGAGTCTTCCGTTCCGGAAATAGGAGATGGCAGAGGGACTGTCTCCGGCGCGGTCTCAGGTGAACCAGCTTCAAACTGAACCGGCTTTGCGGAGTCAGGCCGCCACATGGGGTGATGAGCCATACTAAGCCCGCACAAATCAATTTACTGAAGATGAGGTCTGTAGCGGAGTTTCGCCTTAAAGTGCAACGTTGTCAATAAGGAATCGATCCGTTTGTCAAAGCTTTTTAGAAATGTCCCCATCGTTAACTTATTAGAAATGTCCCCTTTTTGGGTTGTGGTGTTTTCGTTGGAATGCGCACTGAAGCGAAGCCCTGTAGTTAGGGCGAAGCGTAAGTGCGTATTCCAACGAGCGGCGCTGCGGTCCCCTGGTTCGGAATCCGGGGCTTCATGTTTTGATAACCCTGCCGCCACGGATGGTCGTGCTTAGCTTTCCTCACCACCATGGGTCGGGCGGCGGGCGGATTTGGCGGAACGGGTTTTCGTATGGGCTCCTGCAGTTCGATAAAGGCTACCCGCTCCCCGCGGTAGTACACCTCGATGGCTCCCTCCTCCGATTCGCAGACCAGAGCCTTGCTTTGCGTAGGTCCATAGCGCCGCTGCCCAGGCCGCAGTTGCAGATAACGGCCTTCATACCGGATCACCCAGTCGTTGCTGATCGTGCGCTCGGTCTCCAAGCGGAAAATCTGACGCAGTTCGCGGGCGGTCGGTTTTCGTCTGTGATAATCCTCCGGCTTGGCCGCCGGCCGGGCAAAGCGTCGGTTGTGCTCCGGCAGATACTCTTTTTCCAGATACTCGTTCGTGGCTTCGTAGCTGTCGATCTTCTTCCGTCGCAGCTTCTTGATGAGCCGATCCTGATGAACCCCGTGGATTCGCTCCACACGTCCCTTCGCCTGGGGCGAACTGGCGGCAATGATCCGGATGCCAAGCTTCTGACACATGTGCCCGAACTGCGTGACCGGGACCTTTCCCCGCAATTGCTCAGACGACGTGGCCTTTCGTTTGTATACATTCTTCCAATCGGTGTAGAGCGCGCCCGGCACGCCATATTTCTCAATCCAGGCCCGCAACACCCCGGCTGCCGCCCAGATCGTCTCTTCTTTGCCCAGACGAGCCTGCGTTTCGCTGGTAGCATCATCCACCATGTCCATCAGGCACCCCCGCGGTCCACGCTCTTCCAACCAGTCGTGGAAACTCCCGTCCAGTTGCACCAGTTCCCCGAAGTGGGCTTTGCGCTCCCTTCGTTGGCGGTGTTTCTTCCCCTTCCGTTGCCGGCTCCACAGCCCTTCCTGCAACATCCAAAGTCGGACCGTGTCGTGATCCAGCACGATGCCATCTTCTTCGGCCAAGTGCTCCGCCGCCAGCGTCGGCCCAAATCGCTCGTCTTCGCAACCCGAATATTTCTGCTGGATCAAACTCATGACCCGGCGCCGAAATTTTGCGGGTTTACTGCGATTGGAGGCTCGACCCGCATTTCCATGCTGTAGCCCTTTGCTGCCCTTCCGTCGATACCGTCCCCACAAGCGTTTGACCTGGCGATAACTCAACTGCAGCATTGCGGCTGCATCGGTTAACTTCAGTTCCTCCTTGGCGACTCGTCCCATCACCTCCACTCGCTCCAGCTCACCCCTGCTCATGGCCGTCCTCTTCAACAAACCTCCTCTGGCTGGAGGTCTCAGTCTAAGGGGACATTTCTATTAAGTTCATGAGGGGACACTATCAAAAAGTTTCAACACATCATACTTTTGCGGCACGATAGGTTGGCGATCGCAAGAAGATTGGAAGCCTTGCCGGGCGGCAGGCGTCACGCAGTCAACTTGGCTACCAAGTGCCGTCAACCCAAATCAACGCGGTGGAAAAATCAAGGGCAGGCTGACTCCATCG
>DATNKB010000402.1:0-9417 GCA_035603595.1 Candidatus Dormiibacterota bacterium | reverse complement strand
GAAAGTCCGGCGCGCGCGAGATAAGCCGCAGCCGTCAGGCCGTTGTGGCCAGCGCCGACGACGATCGCGTCATATCTTTTCCTCGGCACGCTCTTTTCTCGTTTCGGGACTTGCGCAGAGCAGGTGTTTTCGACTAGCATGACCGCTAGTCAGACAATTGTATCGCTGACTGTAGATAACATAAGCGGGGAAGAAATCCAATGACAGCTTCCAGCAATGACCTTGGGTCACATCAGCGCGTAAGGTCGCGCCGCGCACTACTCGAGCCGCCCGTGCGCTTTCGGCCCGAGCCGGGTCCGCGACTCGAAGCCAAGCGCGCGCGAATTATCGATGCAGCGCTGCGACACTTTGCCGAGCAGGGCTACCATGCGGCGCGCATCGAGGATCTCGCTGCGCAACTCGGCTTCGCAAAAGGTTCGATCTTCCAATATTTCGGCAGCAAGGCCGGACTTTTCCTGGAAACCTACAAGAAAGCAGTGAAATCATTCCCGGCGTACCTCGATTGTCCTGCCAATATCCGTGAAAAAGGTTTCTTCGAAATTGTGCGCTACTGGCTTTTGCGCACCGAGCGACTCGTGCGCGAAGACTGGATTCCATATCGCGTCGCGCTGCTCGGGAATTACGGGGTCGACCTGAGTCTGAAGCGCGAGATCAATCGTTTCCTGCTTGCCGAGGATCCCTACGGCAGCGCCGCGTTTGTACGATTGGGCGTGGCGCGCGGAGAAGTGCGCTCCGATATTGATACAGCGCTGATCGTTTCGATTCTCGACTGGACGATGGAGCGCTTTCAGGACGCGTTGCTGACCGAAGAACTCGACCCGGGCCTCTTCCCCCATCCTTCGGATCCGGAAAAGAATCAGGTACGCATCACGCAATTCCTGCAAGTGCTGCGCGGCGCAATAGGCGTCTAAAAAGAATTTCTCAAAATCTGGAGTGAAAGCCGATGGAACGGCCAGCCCAAAAGTCTGTTCAGGAAATTCTCGCCTCCTACAACGCCAACGCCCCGCTGGTGGAAGCGCACACAATTCCCGCACCGTGGTACACCGACTCGCGAATCGCCGAACTCGAAAGGCTCAACGTCTTCTCGCGCTCATGGCAATTTGCCGCGCGGCTCGAGCAGCTTGAAAATCCAGGACAATATGTCACCGCTATGGTAGCGGGCGAGCCCATCGTGGTCGTCCGCGGCAGCGACAAGAAGCTGCGCGCATTCTTCAACGTGTGCCGGCACCACGCGATGACCGTGATGAATGAGCCGTGCGGCCATGCCCCGCACATGCGCTGCCCCTATCACGGCTGGACCTACAACCTCGAAGGTGAACTTCGCGGCATGACCGAATTCGACGGCGTCTGCGATTTCGATCGTGCTAAGAATGGGCTCGTGCCGATTCGCCTGGAAACATGGGAACGATTCGTTTTTGTGAATCTCGATTCCAACGCCGCTCCGCTAAAAGAATTTCTAGGCAAGCTGGTCGATCTCGCGAAACCGCTGGGATTTTCGGAGCTGAAATTCGTCGAGCGCCGCAGCTACACCCTCGACTGCAACTGGAAAGTATATGTGGACAATTTTCTTGATGGCGGCTACCACGTGCCGCATATGCACAAGGGACTGAACAGCGTCCTCGATTACACGAACTACACGATTGAGAATGTTGATCGCTGCTGCGTGCAATCGAGCCCGGTGACGGTGGACAGCACCTCGGAAGCGAATGCTGCAGCCACGCGCAAAGGCGATCGCGCTTATTATTTCTGGCAATATCCGAATTTCATGCTGAATTGGTACGAAGGTTATCTCGACACGAACCTCGTGATTCCGCTCGCTGTAGATCGTTGTGAAGTGATTTTCGATTTTTACTTCGGCAACACGTCCGAATCGGAGATGCCATATATTCGCCAGAGCATCGAAGTGAGCCATCAGGTGCAAATCGAAGACATCGCGATTTGCGATGGCGTCCAGCGCGGCCTCAGTTCACGCGCGTATCAGGCCGGACGCCTTTCCGTGCGTCGCGAGGCCGGCGAACATCTCTTTCATCGTTTGCTCGCTGCGGATCTGAAGGACACGAAGGTGGCTGCGGCCTCCTGAGACCGCGACCGGTGCACAGGTCGCTACGACGACGTATTGCTTGCCGCGAGTCAGTGTGGTGAAACTGCTAGCGGCCCCAGTTTGCCTTCGCCCAATCCCGCAGTTTCTGGCTGAATAGCAATAACGATTCTCCGGATCACCCGTCTAAGCGTGATAACCTTCTCTATCGCGAGGCGATACATATGAGATTCAATATCGTTGCTGCCGCCCTGGCACTCGTTACGGCAATCTGTGCTCCAGTTTTTTCAGCCAGCGAGGCACCGAAGGCCGCGTTCAAGCAATTGCAAGCGCTTGCTGGAAATTGGGAAGGCAAGGACAGCGACGGCGGCGCAGCAAAAACGAAATTCGAAGTTGTAGCAGCCGGAACCGCCGTCATGGAAACGATCTCCCCGACCGGCATGGGTATGGAAGACATGCTGACGCTCTACAGCATCGACGGAGATTCAATTGTGCTCGTCCATTACTGTCCGACGAACAATCAACCCCGCATGAAAGCTACGCCGGGTACGGGGGACGTAAAGGAACTCACGTTTGCGTTTCAGGGCGCGGGAAACTTGCCGTCAGAGGAGACCGGACACCAGCACAAACTCGTGATTCAGTTCGAGGACGCGGATCACATTACGGAAACGTGGACGTGGCGGTCGAAGGGAAAAGACACGCCGATGGTTTTCCACTTTACGAGAAAGAAAAATTGAAAGGCCGTCTCTGCGCATAACGCCTGTCACTACGGCCCGCGCAAGACAGAGTTAAGACTCCGGCTGCCAAGTTCCCTCATTGATGATCCCGAAGAATCGTGTCGTCCCATGTTTTCGCGCGGATTTCCTTGCCGTTTTCCGTGAGGTGACGCTCGAAGTGGTAGTAGAAGTTTTTGGCATCGCTCCGGAGATTGAGGACAATGCTCCACACGAGCGTCCGATTGGGCAGAATCACAGTTGTCGACGCGTCCGCATGCACCGTGCTGACAGGGGGGTCGTTGTCATGCGCCTCGTAGGTCATTTTCTCGTAGTCCTTGGTATCGCCCCAGGGATAGTGGCCGGCGTCCTCCCCGCTCCACACTACGCGTGTCGTCCCGCTCATCAGATCGCGCGTCACGGTCCAATTCTTCGGCGGCCAAATATCCCCAGTTGAGGAGACGTCTTCGAGCGGCGGCGATACTTCGATTGGCGGAAAATGCGGCCGCGCTGGCGCCCGGACTGCAACGACTGGAAGCTCGAGGCGAGATGGGGTTACGGCACCAAGATATAAAGAAGTTGTCATTGAATAGGGCGTCGGCCAGATCATAGGCCACAACGCATTAGAAATCGCAACCCGAATCCGATGTCCCAGTGGAAAAATCCAGCTTGTGAGATGGAGTTCGATGGGAATCTCGTAAACCTGACGAGAATTGTCACTCGGTTTGAGATCCTGGGGATTGGAGGCAGAATTGCGCTGCGCGCCGCTCTGCCCGGCGCCCGTGATCAACGTGACAGTGCCGTCCGGCGCCACGTCCGAGAGGCGCACAAACCAATCCGCCAGAGGCGCCGTGGCGGAAACATGAAGTATTGCTCGTGGCCATCCGAAGATCGCCGTTTCCTCTTCAATCGGCGCGGAATCGTAAACGAAACTGTACGCATCGATCGGACGCTGGTCGGTGGCGAAATCGCCCCACCAAAATCCCGCCTCGATGCCAACGGACGGAACATACCTTAGGTCATGAGAGGGAATATAGCTGGAGAGATGGCTTGTACCCGGACCTTCCGAGCTTAAAGAATGGTCAAGCTGTAAATGTAACGTCTTCATCCGCTGGCCCGCCGGCGGCCAGGTTTTTTCCGCTCGCCATTCGCCGGGAACTTCTTTGATATTAGGATCGGGCGGATACGGGCGTCGCATAAAAACTTCGAAGCGCGGCTCATCCATAATTCCGTTCTGCTTGCCCTTCAGCCAGTAGTCCCACCAGCGAGTGGCTTCCTCGCGCCACTCGATCGCCGGGCCGGGCTCCGCATCGTGCGGAAAAGTGTGATTCCAGGGACCGAGCAGCGCTTTGATCGGCGCCTTTGATTTCTCAAAGAATCGCGCCAGGCTGTCGCGGTAGCCGTCAAGGAAACCGCCGATCATAAATGACGGAACGGTGTACTCGCTGTAGCGATCGGGCGCCACCGAAGGCCGCCGCCAGAAAGGACCGTCGCGTTGCTGGTGTAGGTAAAGCAAGAACCACGGAGAACTATCAAAACGCTGCGCCAGCGATTTTTCGTCGGTGGGAAAATCCGGCGAGCGAGTCAGCCCCAATTCCAGGTCCATTGCAGGCTCGAATTCATCCACGTGCATCAGCCCGTCAATGTAATGAATGTCGTCGTGAAATAATTCTTCCGTGGCGCAAACGGCGATGATTGCTTTCAGAGCCGGCGGACGCCGCAGCGCCATCTGGATCGCGTTGAATCCGCCCCAGGAAATTCCCATCATGCCCACGTTGCCGTTGGACCAAGGCTGCTTCGAAAGCCAGTCGATCACTTCGAGCCCATCCTGCTGCTCTTGATCCGAGTATTCGCGGTCAGGCGGGCTGCCTTCGCTTGCGCCGGTGCCGCGGATATCGACGCGGGCCGCAACGAAGCCACGACGCACCCAATAAAGGTGCAGGTCCCAGTCGCGCGAAAGAGTCCAATCATCTTTGCGGTAGGGTAAGTATTCGAGGATAGCGGGAAATTTGTCCTCCGCCTTTGCGCCGTCAGGCAGATACAGACTTACTGCAAGGCGCACGCCATCCTTCAACGGAATCGTTGTCTGAACTCTTTTCATCGTGGCATAGATCGGCGGAATCGCCTGCGCCGCGAGGTTTCTTGCGACCAGGAAAACAAAGCCCAGGATGAGAACTGCGCGGATGGGTAACGATAGGTTGGCCTTCATGAGCGAAGAACAGTAGCATAGGCATTCCTGCCTGTGCCCCCGTAACAACACTAGTGCTCGCGACACCTGGCACACGTAAGACATCGTTCTTTTCGCTGTTGCAGCTTCCGCAGGGGCACGGCACGCCATGCCTGAACGCGATGCTTGGGACAGAGCCTTCCATCCATCGCCGACGGGTTGCCCCGATTTTGCAAAGAGGCGGCTATTGGACTAGCATCAAAAAGTAAAAGGCGCAGCCCTTTAAGGCCACATGAAAAGAAATTCCACTCGCAATGATCGCGTTCGGCCTAGCCAAACCAAACCAGGCCAGAAATCTGGAAGTCGTGCTGCCACCAAATCGCCGCCAAGGCGCATCTTCCTGCTCTCACCCGCCAATGCGGCCGGGATTCGAGCGCGCATCGTGGCGAGCGAAAACGCCAGCTTCGAACTAGCGATGCGTCTAAGAAGCGAAGGAGCGCCGCTCGGCGAGGTATTCAGTTTCATCAGCGGCCTCTACTTTCGCGGGAAACTTGCCTACGCGCAGCGGTTCGCCGAAGCGAGAAATGGAATCCCGGGCGCCTTCGTGATTACCGCATCCGGCGGCTTGATTCCACCCGAGACGCTGATCACCGCCGAAGACCTCGCAGCGATTTCGGCGGCCTCGATCAGCACCACCGACCGCCGTTACCGCGAGCCTCTTGAGCGTGACGCCCGCGCGATTTGCGAAAAGGCCGGACCAAAATGCGAAGTTGTGCTGCTCGGCAGCATCGCTACGCCGAAGTACGTCGAGCCGCTGATGGGAATTTTTGGCGAGCGCTTGCTCTTTCCAATCGAGTTCGTAGGGCGTGGCGACATGAGCCGCGGCGGCCTGATGCTGAGAAGCGCCTATTCCGGCGAGCAACTGACGTATGTTCCGGTCGCAAGCGCGGTGCGGCATGGGCCGAAGCCACCGAAGTTGCCCAAACTACCCCGCGGATACCAACAGCTGAAAGGAAGTTCCAGCTAGCACACCTGCTTTTGTCTCTAGTGTGGTGGGAAGGAGACAAACACGCTCGTATTAACGGGAGCAGGGACGCCGCTGCCAACTACGCTAATGTCGCCGTCACGTCACGGGAAGAACGAAACGTCGCTCGATCATGATCAGGCCCTGAACGGTGCGGGGCGAACAGTCGACTAGACCCTCGAAGGATGCGCGACGCTACTCGGACTCGTCGGGAACACGCCCGACGGACTCCCGGACTACGGCTTCCGCCCGCTCCAAGAGCGATTGAAGCTCGTTGAAAGTTTGGGAAGGCAGGTCGCGGAGACCGGGTGCGATGGCGCGGAGAATTTTCAAGCGCGTCATGAAGATCGGAAGCAGCGAAGTTCGAAAATCCATTGCCGGACTAGCCATGATTGTCCCCTGAAGAGAAGATGAGTTCTGACGTTAAGTCGTCTGTTGATCGTGTGGCTTGGGCGGGGCATTACAGCAAGCCGGAAACCTGAAGCTCCTTGAAACTCAAAGCAACCGCAATTCAACTTCACCTAAATTATAACAAACCCAATCGTCGTGCCAAGCGAGAATTGCATGTCAGAGGCCCGCTTGGACACCCCTCAAGACCAGACTCTATGGTTCTAACGTAGCGTTCAGTAGCGTGTCAATAGACCGCTCTATTTATTTAGCGGAATCTTTAGCTCGGGTTCCATGCAAATAAACAGCGAATTAACCTTGCCAAACATGGGAGGCATTCGCCGAGTGGGACTTGGAGCGCAGGCCCTTCGTTCCTCAGGACAAGCTGAAGCCTACGCTACCGGGAGCAGAGGAATTTGGCGATCGAGATTTGTGGAAGGATTGCGAGTTGAGGGGCGAGAGCGCGCGGGGCGAAATTCGCGGAATCGATTAGTTTGGTGATTGCGGCTGGGTCGAGTGGCAGGACGTAGACGTCGGCGTGATGGGCGTAGGAATATTCGCGGTAGACGGGGGCGTGCGGGCGGGTGAGGTCGAGGAGCACATCCCATAGGCTGCGCGTGCGGAAGAGGCGTTTGCGCGAGGCATTCGTACGATGGAGGCGAAGTGTGTGGCGCGGCGGAGTGCCGGCGGATTCGATGATTACCTCGGTGCAATTTTCCTGGCGGAATGGGCGGGAGGGATCGGCGTCGGGATAGGCGGAGAGAAGAGTTGTGAGTTCGGCTGGGGCGGAGTCGATTGAGTCCCACCAGTAGCGGTAGGAATTGAAGACGATCGTGCCGGAGCGGAGGATTTGCTGGACGCGGTGGGGCTCTTTTCCTGTGACGCTGACGATCATGTCGATGAGTTCGGCGGGGCGGAAGGTTTGACGGACGAGGGGGCGGATGCTGATGAATTGGGCGTCGTCCTCGGAGTATTTGACGGCGATTTGGGCAGGGAGGGGCATGGGGATAGCTTAGGGAAAAGCGGGCGGTGTGGGAAGCGGGCTCGTGGATGAGGTGATGCGGGTGCAGGGCAAGGCGGCGACACAGCACAGGCAGGCATGAATGGCGCACGGAGGGGATCGGGCGTCGCGGGCGCGTCTGAGACGCGCCCCTACTGAGATTTATTCCGCTGGCCGGGAGATTCGATGACTGAAGCGCGATTAGGATTTGGGGGTTAGGCGGTCGCGGACTTTGTCGCTTAGGGCTTTGCCGTCGATGGTTTTGCCTTCGAGGCGGGCGCGGGCGGCTTTGATTACGGCACCCATGTGTTTCAGGGAGTCGGCGCTTTGTTCGTCGACGGCTTCGTCGATGGCGCGGCGAAGTTCGTCATCGGTGGGCGCGGCTGGAAGATACTGTTCGATGAAGGCGATTTCCTTTTTTTCTTTTTCGGCGAGGTCGAAGCGGCCGCCCTTTGTGAATTGTTCGGCTGATTCGTGGCGCTGCTTGACGAGGGTTTGCAGGACCTGAAGCGATTCGAGGTCGTCGAGCGGGCGCATCTTTTCGATTTCCTTGTGCTTCAGCGCGGATTTCACCATGCGGAGGACGCTGAGGCGGAGTTCGTCCTTTTCCTTCATGGCGGCGGTGAGATCGGATTGGATGCGGTCGATGTAGGACATTTTCTCCTCGGGTTGGTTGGAAAGAATAGCATACGAGGCGCCGCGATGAGTGAGTGCAGGTGGTTGGTTTGTGGTGGGTGGCGCGGTTGGGTTCCTTCGCTGCGCTCAGGATGACAAGTTTGGCGGGTGCGGGGTGTAAGAAGAATTGATGATGGTGGTAGGCAGGCGGTGGAGAGTTGAACCGTGGGGCGGGCTTCGCGCAGATGAATGGCGCGGGGCGTGGGGTGGGCTTCGCGGGCGCGTCTTAGACGCGCCCCTACTGGCGAGGGTTGAGATATGTGGGGAGCGGTTGCGGCTTGCCTCGACTGGAGTCTGATGCTAAGTTCGCCGCACTTGTTGCGGCCAAATTGGACTGGGGATTCGGCGGGTTTGGCTGCGGTTGAGGGGACACGAATTGAGATTGCGGAGGTGAGGCTTGGCGATTGCGAATAAGGCTTGGAGTTCGACGGCGCCGCCGGGAGAATTCAAGCCCTATGTGCCGGCGGAGGAGTCGCTTGCTGAGTTCACTTTGCGCGCGGTGGTGCTGGGGGCGCTGTTCGGGTTGTTGTTTGGCGCGGTGACGGTTTATGTGGGATTGCGCGCCGGGTTGACGGTGTCGGCGTCGATTCCGATCGCGGTGTTGTCGATCAGCATTTTGCGGGCGTTCGGCCGCTCGACGATTCTTGAAAATAACATCGTGCAGACGACGGGGTCGGCGGGGGAATCGCTGGCGGCGGGAGTGATGTTCACGATTCCGGCGCTGATATTTTTGGGATTTGGATCGGAGTTTACGTTCTGGCGGATTTTTCCGCTGGCGCTGCTGGGCGGATGGCTTGGTGTGTTGTTCATGATACCGCTGCGGCGGCAACTGATCGTGAAGGAACACGGCAACCTCACGTTCCCAGAAGGAACGGCCTGCGCGGACGTACTGGTGGCGGGAGAGCGCGGCGGGTCGTTTGCGGGGCGCGTGTTCTGGGGGCTGGGGCTTGGCGGCGTGTACACGTTTTTCATGAACACGATTCAGGCGTGGAACGGGCAACCCGAAGCGCGGCCGAAGTGGTTTCCGGGCGCGTCGTTTCGGGCGACGATTACCTCAGAATATCTAGGCGTGGGTTTCATTATCGGGCCGCGGGTGGCGGGGATTCTTTTTGCCGGGGGCGTGATTTCCTGGCTACTGGTGATGCCTGCGATTCAATTTTTCGGGCAGCTTGCGGGGAACACTCCGATTTATCCCTCGACGATTCCGATTCCGCAGATGACGCCAGACGATATGTGGCGGCAGTACATTCGTCCGATGGGGGCTGGGGCGGTGGCGGCGGCAGGGTTGATCACACTGCTGCGGACACTCCCGACAATTATTTCGGCGCTGCGAGCAGGGCTGAAGGACGTGCGGGCGGAAGGAGCGGGAGAAGCAGCGGAGAAAAGCCGGCTCGAGCGCGACATGTCGCTGCG
>DATNKB010000401.1:0-6135 GCA_035603595.1 Candidatus Dormiibacterota bacterium | reverse complement strand
TGCCAAGAGCATGGACCGCTGCAAAAATTTCTTCGCGCTCGGCATGTGCTACTGGCTCTACAACCGCTCGATGGACGCCACCCTCCGCTACCTCGAGGACAAATTCAAAGGCAAGCCGCAACTCGTCGCCGCCAACCGTCTGGCCATGCAGGCCGGCTACAGCTATTGCGAAGCCACCGAAGCGTTTCAGATCAGCTACGAAATTCCCCCGGCAAAACTTTCGCCCGGCACGTATCGCAACATCAGCGGTAACGCCGCTCTCGCGATGGGTTTCGTTGCTGCATCGGACAAAGCCGGCATCCCGCTTTTCCTCGGCTCCTATCCCATCACGCCGGCATCGGATATTCTCCATGAGCTTTCGCAGTACAAGGATTTCGGCGTAATCACCTTTCAAGCCGAAGACGAAATCGCCGCCATCACATCAGCCATCGGTGCGGCTTATACCGGTGCACTCGGCATCACTACCACTTCCGGCCCCGGCATGGCTCTCAAGACCGAAGCTCTCGGCCTCGCCGTCGCCGTCGAACTTCCGCTCGTGATTTGCGACATCCAGCGTGGCGGCCCTTCCACTGGCCTCCCCACAAAAACCGAGCAAGCCGATCTTCTGCAAGCGCTCTTCGGCAGAAATTCTGAAGCTCCGATTCCCGTAGTCGCGCCTTCCTCGCCGGGCGATTGCTTCTGGATCGCACTCGAAGCCAGCCGTATCGCCATCAAATACATGGTTCCCGTCATCATTCTCTCTGACGGCTATCTCGCCAACGGCGCCGAGCCCTGGAAAATTCCGGATCTCTCCGAACTTCCCGAGATTCCGGTGCATTTCGAAACCAACACCGAAGATTTTCATCCGTATCGCCGCAATCCCACAACGCTCGCGCGGCCATGGGCCATTCCTGGAACGCCCGGTCTCGAGCATCGCGTCGGCGGCATCGAAAAACAGGACGTCACCGGCAACATTAACTACGATCCGCTCAATCACGAGCGCATGGTTCGTCTCCGCGCAGCGAAAGTCGAAGCCGTCGCCGACGATATTCCCGACGCCGTGCCCGCAGGCGATCAGTCAGGCGATCTCCTGATCGTCGCCTGGGGCTCGACGCATGGCCCCATCACCGCCGCACTGAAAACAGCCCGTGAAAAAGGCCAGTCCGTGGGCCACGTTCATCTGCGCCACCTGAATCCGCTCCCGCGCAATCTCGGTGACGTGCTGAAGCGTTACAAGCACGTCCTCGTCCCCGAGATGAACATGGGCCAACTCGTGATGATCTTGCGTGCCAAATTTTTGGTCGACGCCCAGGGCTACAACAAAATCCAAGGCAAGCCCTTCAAGCAATCCGAAATCGAACAAAAGATCGACGAAATCCTGGAGTAAGGTTTTACGTCAGGGCACTTTGCTTGTGCGGCATGTGAATTTGGTTATGTCAGAGCACGGTTTTTTACCCCGAGGCACGAAGGGCAACCGTGCCGCGACCGACAAAGAAGGCAAGCGGCTTTAGCCGCTGAGGTCCAAAGAGGAAACGCAAAATGACAACGGCCACTTTACCCGTCTACACAAAAAAAGATTTCCAAACCGACCAGGAAGTCCGCTGGTGCCCAGGATGCGGCGACTACGCCATCCTCGCCGCCACCCAAGCCGTCTTCGCTGAACTCGGTGTCCCGCGCGAAAAATTCGTCTTCATCTCCGGCATCGGCTGCTCCAGCCGCTTCCCCTATTACATGAATACCTACGGCTTTCACACGATCCACGGCCGCGCCCCAGCCATCGCCACCGGCGTAAAACTCACGCGCCCCGATCTGGACGTCTGGATCGCCACCGGTGACGGCGATTCCCTCTCCATCGGCGGCAATCACACCATCCACATGCTGCGCCGCAATGTCGGCCTCAAAGTCCTCATGTTCAACAATAAAATTTACGGTCTCACCAAAGGCCAGTATTCACCCACATCTGAAATCGGCAAGAAAACAAAATCCACTCCCTACGGCACAGCTGACCGCCCGTTCAATCCCATCTCGCTCGCCATCGGCTCGGAAGCCACGTTCGTCGCCCGTACCGTCGACGTCTTTCAGCAGCACCTGAAAGAAATTCTTAAGAAAGCCGCCGCTCACAAAGGCGCGGCTTACATCGAAATTCTGCAGAATTGCAACATCTTCAACGACGGCGCATGGGAAACGCTCACCGAAAAAGACGCTCGCAGCGAACAAATCGTTCACCTCGAGCACGGCAAGCCGCTAATCTTCGGGAAGAATCGCGACAAAGGCATCCGCATGAACGGCTTCGACCTGGAAGTCGTCCACCTCGGCAATGGCAACGGCCTCACCGAAAAGGATCTGCTCGTCCACGACGAGCACCACCCTCGCGCCGCCTACGCCTTCATGCTCAGCCACATGGAACATCGCCCCGGCTTCCCCACGCCCATCGGTGTCCTGCGCCAGTGGAACGACGTCCCGCGCTACGAAGACGTGATCACCCAACAAATCCGCGACGTCCAAGCCAAAAAAGGCAAAGGCGATCTAGCCAAGTTGCTCCGCGCAGGCGACACCTGGGAAGTCCGCGCGTAAAAGTAGCGTAGGCTTCAGCCTGCGCCAACGTAACTAACCTAGAGGAATCGTCAATGCTTGCCGCCCGCCCCGATTGCGTTCTCTTAGCCTTTAGTGGCACAGGCACTCCTGCCTGTGCGCCTTCCCTTAGCTCACTCACCTGAAAGTCCGCTCCAACCTTACAATCGCTCGAGCAATCCTGTCCGCAACCGCGACAATCCGTCCCACGACCGGACAATAACCTGCCGGACTCCACCTTGCTCCGAGTTTACAATTCCCTCAAAAACAAAAACTTGCGCCACCCACCACAATGGAATCAAAACTGCACACTACACCGCGTCGCGATATAGTCTAGCGTGAGCCGTTAGAGCGACCGGAACCAAGTCAGCAAAAAAAAACGCAGCAAAATAAGGAGCACTATGGCGCGACACAATCTCACCCGCAGGCAGCTACTCCAAAGCTCGGCATTTCTCGGATGCGCGGCAACGCTTCCATTCTCTTGGCACGCCCAGAAAGAAAACCAGCCCGGCCAATCGCAGCCCGGAAACGCCCCCTCGACGCTCGCGCCGCCCGCCACCGGCAAAATCCCCGTCGCCTTCGCCATCTCCGACGGCGCCGTCGTAATCGATTTTTGCGGCCCCTGGGAAGTTTTTCAAGACGCATCGCCAATGGACGGCAAAAGCGGATTCCACCTCTACACGATTGCCGAAAAAGACGCGCCCGTCGAAACCTCAGGCGGCATGAAAATCCTGCCCAACTACACATTCGAAAATGCGCCGCAGCCGAAAATAATCGTAATCCCCGCACAGAATGGCGATAACGAAGCCATGTACCGCTGGATTCGCGAATCCTCCAAAGCCGCCGACGTCACCATGTCCGTCTGCACGGGCGCCTTCGTCCTCGCCAAGACCGGCCTACTCTCCGGCAAATCCGCCACCACGCACCATTACGCTTACACCGACCTCGCCATGCAGTATCCCGACATTCACGTAAAGCGCGGCTTTCGCTTCGTCGAAGAAGGAAAAATCGCCACCGCCGGCGGCCTCACTTCCGGCATGGATCTGGCCCTGCGCGTAGTCGAGCGTTACTACGGCCGCGACCAGGCAATGCGCACCGCCCTCAATATGGAATACCAGGGTCAGGGCTGGCTCGACGCCACCGGCGCATCCAACGCCATCTACGCCCAAGTCCAATCCACCACCAACCTAACCTGCCCGATCTGCGGCATGGACATAGACGAAAAATCAGCCCCCACCTCGATCTACAAGGGCCACACCTACCACTTCTGCAGCAACGATCACAAAGCCGTATTCGACGCCTCACCCGAAAAAGCGCTGCAGATGACCGCAGCAAGCAAATAAATAAATTCCGCTCGCACGGTCAGCCCCGAGGCTCGCACTCAGTGGCACAGGTTTACCCTGAGGCACGAAGGGCACTCATGCTTGTCCTGACGCAGGAAGGGCCTTGTGCGCTTTTGCCTCAGCTAGTCCAAGCGAACTTGGCACCTCCACGCTATCGTTCCTTCGGTTCGCCACCTCACCAGAATTTTCCACCCGACGACATCGATTCCAATCTCCGCCCGAAATTTAAATTCCACTCCGTCCCCGCCTCATTTGAAATCTGAAATTTTAAATTTGAGATTCGCCACTTCCCCCAGCAAGCCTGCCGATGCCATGGTGTACGATTGTCCTTCAGTTGTTCAAGTGGACTCGGAGGGCCGCTTCTAGCCAATGATCCTGCAAGGTTTTCTCCGCATCCTCAGCTTCTTCGACGTCGCCGAAGCCATCGAAATGGAAAAACTGCGCGTCATCCTCGGCCCCGAAGCCACTCCGCGCTCCCCCGCCTTCACGCACCGCAGCCCCGAATACGCGCAAACGCAGCAGCACGCCCCCATCGTCGAATCCGCAGGTCCCGTCACGCTCTCCAGCGGCGAAAAACTCGAAGCTCGAATCAAATACTACTGGTTCGGCGTGGTAGATATCGAACTGGCCACAGAATTCAAATGCGATTTCAATTCCCTCTGCATCCAAACCTATCGCTGGATGAACGCCCCCGAAGTCGAACAAGCCGCCGAAGCACTCCTGCGCGCCCGCCTCGACCGCTTCCGCCCCGTCCTCATCAAGCCTTCAGAAAAATGGCTCGACGAAGACTACCTCGTCATCGACATCGAATCCGCACAGCACACCGACGGCCGCCCCGCCACCGGCGTCGAAATGCTCCAATCCTACGCCGACCAAATCACTCAACTCGTCCGCGGCGAACTCATGCCCCTCGCCGCCTCCGAACGCGACGAAATCGTCCGCTCCGCTCTCTCCTACTATCCCAGCGATCTCGTCGTAGTCGGCTGGGCCGCCGCTCTTGTATATGACAAGCCCGACGCCACTCCCGCCGCAATCGATCTCCTCGAATACGCCAACACGCAATTGCTCGAGTTCCGCTACTACGACGAGCTCCTCACCACCCTCCTCTCCAACGTCTACAGCTCCCTCGAGGGCCACGAAGGCTTCCTGGCCAGTTGGCGCCTCGCCCGCCGCGCCGGCCGTCTGAATCGCATCCGCCTCGACATCATGGATCTCGCCGAGCGCACCGAATACGCCGTGAAATTCATCAGCGACACCTACTACGCTCGCGTCTACGGCCTCAGCTCCGCGAAAATCGGCGTCAACGACTACAAAACCCTCGTAAGCGAAAAACTAAAAACCGCCGGCGAACTCTACGATTTCATGGTCGCCCAATTCAACGAGCGCCGCATGTTCGCCCTCGAAGTAGTCGTAGCCGTCCTCGTCCTCCTCGACGTAATCCTCCTACTCCGCGGCAAATGACCGGACTTCTTGCGAGATGCTCCCTGATGCGGACCGCAACACCGGGAGGAGAAAGAGAGAAAATTATTTTGACTCAAGAACCGTGGTGGCGCCTCAGAACTGCGATGCCGATGACGACGAGGATGATAAAACCAGCGGAGAAAATGTAATACGCAACTCGAACTTTCGGCCAGAGCCACATCGGCAACTGGTCGGCAAACTTATCAGCCCATGTTTCCGCGAAACGCGGCGGAAGCACCGCTTGGTCCGACTCGGGCCGCCATCCAGACGCTAACCACGTTGCCCGAATATTTGATAGTAAAAGTGCCGCGATGAGAACTTTGAGCACGCCGGGCCCGGATAGCAGCATATCGGCAATGTACATCACGAATACGACCACAGCCGCATACCGGCTGTGCTCTCGAACGCCTACGCCACCCAAATAGTAAAATATTAAAGTCGCCGCACCGGCAATCGGATGCCCGGTGACAGTTGCGATTGCAAAACTGAGGACGGCCACGATCGCGCACACCCAGTATCCTTGCGAACCCAAGTAGTCCATGTCGGTGGCTGTCTGAATCGATGGCCAGAATAGGCTCTTGATGCGGCTCTCGGTTCGTGGGGTCGATTCGGAAAGGCCCAGCGTCTGCATTGGCGCGATTAAAACGTAATTCCCCGATATAGTCCACAAAAAAGGAACTCTGCCAATCTATAAGACCAATCCCGCCCCTACTCCCGAATAGCGCCGTAGGCGCGGCAGAAGTTAGCCCAGCGCGGAAGCGCTGGGTCCCAGACGACGCGC
>DATNKB010000400.1:0-2493 GCA_035603595.1 Candidatus Dormiibacterota bacterium | reverse complement strand
GATTTTCGGCCCCGTCACGGACTGGGAATGTTTGTGCGGAAAATACAAGCGGATGAAGCATCGCGGAGTGATCTGCGATAAGTGCGGCGTCGAAGTCACGCTCAGCAAAGTCCGCCGCGAGCGCCTCGGCCATATCGAGCTCGCTTCGCCCTGCTCCCACGTGTGGTTCTTCAAGGGTCTGCCCAGCCGCATCGGGTACCTCCTCGACATCACCATGCGCGACCTCGAGCACATCCTCTATTTCGAGACGTTTGTCTGCATCGATCCGGGCGAAGTTCCGGGTTTGAAGCAGAAGGAAATTCTGCCCGAGGAAAAGCTCCGCGAGATGCAGAAGGAATATCCCGGAAAGTTTCAGTCCGGAATGGGCGCGGAAGCGATCAAGGAACTCCTGCGGCGCGTCGAAGTCGACAAGCTCTCCGAAGAGCTGCGCGAAAAAATGAAAATTGATCCGAGCCTTCAGAAGCGGATCAAGTTCGCCAAGCGCCTCAAAGTTCTCGAAGCTTTCCGCAAGAGCGGCAATAAGCCCGAGTGGATGATTCTCGACGTGATTCCGGTCCTTCCGCCCGAGTTGCGTCCGCTCGTGCCTCTCGACGGCGGCCGCTTCGCCACATCCGATTTGAACGACCTCTATCGCCGCGTCATCAACCGCAACAACCGGTTGAAGAAGCTGATGGAGTTGCACGCGCCAGACGTAATCGTGCGTAACGAAAAGCGCATGCTGCAGGAAGCCGTTGACGCGCTCTTCGACAACGGCCGCCGTGGCCGCGTTCTGCGCGGCACGAACAACCGCCCGCTCAAATCGCTCTCCGACACGCTCAAAGGCAAGCAAGGTCGCTTCCGCCAGAACCTGCTCGGCAAGCGCGTGGACTACTCCGGCCGTTCCGTAATCGTAGTCGGCCCGGAACTGAAACTCCACCAGTGCGGCCTGCCGAAGAAGATGGCGCTCGAACTTTTCAAGCCGTTCATCTATCACAAGCTCGAAGCCGCCGGCCACTGCACCACGATCAAGCAGGCCAAGGAGCTCGTCGAAGCCCAGGAATCAATCGTCTGGGACATCCTCGAGGACGTCATCCGCGAGCATCCAGTTCTGCTGAATCGCGCTCCCACGCTGCACCGCCTCGGCATTCAAGCCTTCGAACCGGTGCTCGTCGAGGGCAAGGCGATCCGCATCCACCCGCTCGTTTGCACCGCCTTCAACGCGGACTTCGACGGCGACCAGATGGCGGTTCACATTCCTCTGTCGCCCGAAGCGCAAGTCGAAGCCTCCGTGTTGATGCTCAGCTCGCACAACATTCTTTCGCCGGCCAACGGCTATCCTCTCGCCGTTCCGACGCAAGATATGGTCCTCGGCATCTACTACATGACAAAAGCCAAGCCGCAAGCAAAGGGAGAAGGCCGCGCCTTCGGTTCCACCGAAGAGTGCATCATGGCGCTCGAAGCGGGCGAAGTGGAATTGCTCACGCCGATTCGCATGCGCTACACAGGTGAAGTCATCGACCTCACCAACGCCTACGACGACCAGGACGTCTCGCACACCGAGCCGATTCACCTCAATAAGCAATTCCTGCACACCACCGTCGGCCGCGTGATCTTCAACGATCACCTTCCGTCGGACATGCCTTTCGTCAATGGTTTGCTGAAGAAGAAGGGCATTCAGGCGCTAGTGCAGTATTGCTACCTGCGCTTCGGCCTTGAAAAGACGGTGCTCATGCTCGACAAGCTGAAGGAACTCGGCTTCCTCTACGCGACGAAAGCCGGCGTCTCCATTAGTATCAGCGACATGGTCATCCCGGACGTGAAATCGAAGTTGGTCGGCACCGCCGAACATGAAGTCGTCAAAGTGCAGCAGCAATATCTCGACGGCGCGATCACCAATGGCGAGCGTTACAACAAGATCATCGCCATCTGGTCGGACGTCACCGAGCGCGTTGCCGACGAAATGTTCAAGGCTCTAGAGGAGCAGGACAAGCAGGGCGTGATCAATCCGATCTACGTCATGGCGGACTCTGGCGCTCGAGGTTCGAAGCAGCAGATCAGGCAGCTTTCCGGTATGCGCGGTTTGATGGCCAAGCCCTCGGGCGAAGTCATCGAGCAGCCCATCACTTCGAACTTCCGCGAAGGCCTCACCGTGCTGGAATACTTCATCTCCACGCACGGCGCTCGTAAAGGTCTGGCCGACACGGCGCTCAAAACCGCCGATTCCGGCTACCTCACGCGCCGCCTCGTCGACGTTGCTCAGGACGTGATCATCAACGAATTCGACTGCGGCACGGCCGACGGAATTTACGTTGAACCGATTCTCGAAGCCGGCGTCGAAGTCGAGCCGTTGCGCGACCGCGTTGTCGGCCGCGTCTCGCTCGAGAAGATCAAAGACTACGAAGGCAACGTGATCGTCGAGATCAACCAGGAAATCACCGAAGAGCTGGCCAATTCCATGCAGGCGGCCGGCATCGAACGCGTGAAGATTCGCTCCGTGCTCACTTGCGAATCCCG
>DATNKB010000399.1:0-4190 GCA_035603595.1 Candidatus Dormiibacterota bacterium | reverse complement strand
CCTCTCTGCGTCAGCTACCGTGTTAGCTACACCTGAACTCGAAATCGCGCGCCATCTTCCCGCCGAAGCGTGCAGCGCCGCCGAGGCCCAGCGTTACACACGCTGGCTCGCGACGCATCACTACGAGAATTTCAACGTGGTTTCGTGGTTGCTCCCGAAGCGGCTGCACCAGCATTTCTACAATCTCTACGCCTATTGCCGCTGGTCGGATGATCTGGGCGACGAGATTCCTGACCGCCAGCGTGCTCTCGAGCTCCTCGATGCGTGGGAAGACGAGCTACATCTGTGCTGTGTGGCAGAGCGCGGTCCATCGCACCCGGTGCTGATTGCGCTGCGCGAGACAATTCGCGCCAAGGATATTCCGCAGAAGCCGTTCAGCGATTTGTTGCGGGCATTTCGGCAGGACCAGCGAGTGCAGCGCTATGCCACGTGGGATGGCGTGCTCGACTACTGCGTGTATTCGGCGAATCCGGTAGGCCGCCTGGTGCTGTATCTCTGCGGCTATCGCGACGCCGAGCGCCAAAAGCTTTCCGATTTCACCTGCACCGCATTGCAGCTGGCGAATTTCTGGCAGGACGTTTCGCGCGATCTCGAAAAGGGTCGCATCTACATTCCGCTCGACGCTCTGGCCGCTCATGGCCTGACGGAATCGGATATCGTCGAACGCCGATTCAGCGTGCGCTACGTGTCGCTGATGAAAGACTTGATCGGGCGCACTCGAGATCTATTCGCAGCAGGAATGCCCTTGGTCGGCAGCGTAGAAGGGCCTATTCGGGTTGATATCGAAATGTTCAGCCGCGGCGGCCTGGCAATTCTCGACGCAATCGAGTCGTCGGGATACGACACGCTTAATGATCGGCCGGCGCTGACGAAGTGGACGCAGTTGCGTTTGCTCACGCGTGCCTTGGCCGGCCGCGCGACGTCGAAGGATCGCGGCGAGCAAACGGTGAGCCTCGAGCGAACACCTCGGCAGATGCTAGGTGAATCCGGCACTTCGGGAACGGACTCAGGCCTGGCTGAAGGTGTCGCGATTACGGTGAGCGATTCCTATGCTGAATGCAACCGGATTGCGCGAGGAGCGCATAGCAGCTTCTATCTCGCTTTTTTTGGTTTGCCGCGCGACAAGCGCAACGCGCTATTTGCGCTCTATGCATTCATGCGGCTGATAGACAATGTGTCTGACGAACCTGGAGACCTCGAAGCGAAGCGGCGCGGGCTGGCGCGGTGGCGCGGGATGCTGGACGAAGCCATCGCCGGTGAGACGAGTGGCCACGCGATTCTGCCCGCACTGGCCGATTCGATTACGCGATTCAACATACCGACGCGCTACTTCCACGACTTGATTTTGGGCGCGGAGATGGATCTAACCGTCGCCAGCTACGCGACATTCGACCAGCTTTCCGAATATTGCTACCGCGTGGCGGGAACCGTGGGCCTCACCTGCCTGCACGTTTTCGGTTTTCGCGATCCGCGCGATCCAGATCTCGCCGAAAGGCTGGGCCTCGCATTTCAATTGACGAATATCATTCGCGACGTGAAAGCTGACCTCGAAATGGGCCGCGTCTATCTGCCGCAGGAAGATCTCGAACGGTTCGGCTGCACCAAAGGCGATTTGCAAGGCCCGCTCACGCAAGCTGTGCAGACGCTGCTCGAATTCGAAGCGGAGCGCGCCTGGCGCTTTTACGAAGAAGGCGTCGCGCTCGTCGGCCAGATCGATTCTGACAGCCGCGCCACTTTGTGGGCGCTTGTGCGCACGTACAGCACGCTGCTGGCGCGGATGGAAGAGCGCCACTTCGATGTGTTCACTTCGCGCGTTTCACTGTCGAGCGCCGAAAAAGTTCAATATCTCCTCGCAGCAGGCCTGGCGGTGAAGAAGGCCGGTTGGTGGAAGGGTGATGCCCTCGCAAAGCGTCCTGGTAATCGGCGGCGGCCTGGCGGGCCTGTCCTCCGCCATCGCGCTGGCTGACGCAGGTTTTCGCGTTCAACTGCTCGAGAAGCGTCCCCACCTCGGCGGGCGCGCTACGTCTTACACGCTGCCCGACGGCAGCGAAGTGGACAATTGCCAGCACGTGACGCTGGGTTGCTGCACGAACCTGGCCGATTTTTACCGGCGCGTGGGAGCGAGCGAGAAGATCCGATTTTACGACCGGCTTTATTTTGTCGATCGCGAGGGAAGGCGTTCGGAAATTCAGGCTTCACCGCTGCCGCCGCCGCTGCACATGGCGCCGTCGTTTTTGTTGTTCGACGCGCTCACGCTGGCGGACAAGCGTTCGATTGCGGGGGCGATGCTGGCAATTGCACGCGCAGGAGGGAAGCCGCCGTACCCGCAAGGTGCGACGATGCTGGACTGGCTGCACTCGATGCGCCAGACCACTGGAGCGATCGAGCGGTTCTGGCGCGTAGTGTTGGTAAGCGCGCTCGATGAAGAACTGGCGCGAACGGACGCGAAGTACGGGATTGAAGTTTTCTGGAAGGGTTTTCTGAGCAACGCGCTTGGATATCGAGTTGGAATTCCTTCGGTGCCGCTGGCGGAACTGTACGAAGGTTGCCGGGAGGCCATTGCGAAGCGCGGGGGTGAAGTGCGAGTGCGCTGCGGAGTGCGCAGACTGTGCGTGCAAGGCGACGGCTTCGCAGGCGCGATTCTCGAGGACGGCAGCGAGATAGAAGCCGATGCATGCATCGCAGCGGTGCCGCACGACGTTCTGCTCAATCTGACGCCGAGAGAGATGGCCGAAACGGGAGCGCCGCTCGAAGGATTGCGGCATATCAAGACGTCGCCGATTACGAGCGTGCATTTCTGGTTCGATCGAACGGTGATGACGGAACCATTTCTGACGCTACTCGACCATACGACGCAATGGATTTTCAATCGGACGCTGCTTTCCAGCGGAATCGAAACGAATGGCTCGAAGGTGCGTCCAACTGGGTATAACGAAGGAGCGGTGGCGGCAGAGGTGCGAGTCGAGAAGGTCAGTGCCGAAGAAGGGCAGTACTTGCAGTTGGTGATCAGCGCTTCGTACGACCTGGTTCCGCGATCGCGAACAGAAATTATCGAGCTTTGCCGGCGAGAATTGGCGGACGTGCTGCCTGCCACGCGCGAGGCGAATGTGCTGAAGGCGACAGTGATCAAAGAAGTGAACGCGACATTTTCACCGGAGCCCGGCGTGGACCGCTGGCGGCCGGCGCAAGCTACGCCCATCGACAATTTGTTTCTAGCAGGTGATTGGACTCAAACAGGATGGCCTTCGACGATGGAAGGCGCAGTGCGCAGCGGATATCTCGCAGCTGAAGCCGCGCTCACGCATTTTGGCCAGCCGACGGAGCTGCTTCAGCCGGATTTGCCGGTGGAAGGCTTGTGCAAGTATTGGGCAAGGAGATCCGCGTCAGGCACAAATTAAGGCCAATGTAAAAAACGATTACCTTTCCACACGTCTTGCGTGAAAGGGAATCGAAGCAAGAGCTTTGGGGGTATCATCAGACATCCCCCGGGAGGACCTTCATGGAGCGGAAGTATAGGCAGAGGGGCTACAGCGACGCGGAAGCGCGCGAAAAGAAGCGCGAACGCGCCGACCGGCCCGCAGAGCAGCAACAGCCGCGTCCGAAGCAGGACATGCTGGGGCCGCGAACACCGCGGATGGTGGGCACAGTGATGAGGGCGCGCTGCTCGAGTTGCGGTGCGGTGCTCGCGCCCGGATTCGATCAGAGCGGGGAATGTCCGCGCTGCCAGGCGGCGATGCATTCGTGCAAACAGTGCGTGCACTTTGATACGGCGGCGCAATTTGAATGTACGCAGCCGATTCCCGAGCGAATCGCGAACAAACTGGCGAAAAATGATTGCACGTTTTTTGAATTTCGCATGACGGTGGAGAAGGATACGTCGCCTGTTACGTATGCCACCAAGACTTCCCCTGAAGCGCCCGCGGCGCGTCCGAATGATGCGCGGAAAGCCTTCGAAGACCTCTTCAAGAAGTAGATTCGGGAAGCACTCAAAGCGATCAAATTGAGGAATGGTCAATTTTATATTTGCAGATCTGTGTCTATTTGCGTTCACTGGTGCGATAGCGTGCGAAAGCCAAGCTCCTAGGGAATTGCCGTGGCTGGAAGCGCAAAGGCCCTTCGTTCCTCAGGGTGAACAAGAGTGCCTGTGCCACTTAAAGCGCACGTCAGATGATATTGCGTTGAATGATTTT
>DATNKB010000398.1:0-7285 GCA_035603595.1 Candidatus Dormiibacterota bacterium | reverse complement strand
TCCGCGCTTTCTTCTCCGATTTGCGGCGTGTAAACGCTGACCCAAACGCGATTCACTTCGGGCCGAGCGCTCCAGAACGCGACGTACTCCTCGAGATAGCCGGGGCGTTCGAACATCGGGCGCGTGATCACCCAGTGCACGTTGATTTCGCGGCCTTCGATATTTTTCAGGATGCGTTCGTAGGTGGCGGGCTGACGGCGGACGTCGTGGTGTTCGGGAAGACCGTCAACCGAGACGGCGACACGAACGCGCGGGAGCTTCATCCACTCGACGGGAATGGGAATCACGGCACTGGTGACCACCAGCGTGAAAATATTCATGCCGCTGAGAATCGGGAGGATGCGGCTGAGTTCTTTGTGACGAACGAGCGGTTCGCCGCCAACCAGGGAAACGTGAATGGGCTTGTGCTTGCGGACAAGTTCGACTACACCGTTGACGAGAGCGTCACCGCGGAGATCGTTGAGCTCTCGAAGAGTGGTTTCGCCGCCGAGGTGCGAATCGCCGTAGGCGTAACAGCCGGGGCAGGTGAGCGGACATTCGCGAGTGATTTCGATGGAAAGCATGGGGACTTTACCGGTGAGAATATTCCCCCAGGCAGAGAGAATTTCGCGCTTGGAGAGGCTTGGGTTAGGAGCACCGAAGGGCATAGACCCTCATTATGACTCAAACGGAGAGAAAAAGTTTCAACGTTGCCTGGGGAACACCAGGAGCGAATTGAATTCTAGTGGAGAGAACTAAAATCCCATATTATCCCGCCGGTTGGAGTCTCTAAATCTGAACCGTTGGAACATAAACGAGGAGGACATTTCATGAGTAAGAGGATTTGGGTGGTCGCCATTGCGCTGTGCGCTGTGTTTGCGCTTAGCGCAGTTCTCTTTGCGCAGCAAGGACCGCGCGTAACCGTCGGTGAGAAACACGGAAACATGCGAGCGGCGCAAGAGTACATTCAGCAGGCGTGGTTAAAGGTTGACGAGGCGCAAAAAGATAACAGGTACAATCTGGGCGGACATGCGGGAAGGGCGAAAGAACTTCTGGCGCAGGCGAGCGAAGAGATAAAACTTTCCGCCGAAACCGCCAACTCACACCACTAACTGCATTTAAATAAAGGCGCGGGCGGCTTCTCGAGACTTTTTACAGGGCCGCCCGCAAGTCCTTCCGCACAAATCACTCCACGGCTGCGTTCTTTCTGCCTCTATTCGAATCAAACGACCGCGATTTGTTTGCGCAGATCTCCGGTGAAAAGGCTCTTGGGAATCATCGCGTGGACGCCGCGCACGATGTCGACGACTTGCGTCACGCGGAAACTGACCGCGATGCTGCATAGGGCGTAGGCGTCGAGCTTGGTGAGGTTGGTGCGAGCAGCGAGGAAATTAATGGCGTTGCGTGCAGCCAGACTCATGGCGATGTTCAGGTCTTTGTCCAGTCCGAGGATGATCCAGTGCGTCGAGGTCTCGGCGATGGGCCAGCCGAAATTTTTCTGTTTGTGGAGGACTATCTGGATGCGCAATTCCTGCATGCGCGTTTCTAGAGCGGTGATGGTGATTTCGCCATCGCCCTGCACGGCGTGAGAGTCGCCCGTGAAAATCAACGCGCCGGGTTTCCAGACGGGAATGAACATTGTGGAGCCTTCGGCCATTTCGCTGAGATCTGTATTGCCTGCGTGCGGGCCTGGCGGAACAGAGCTGGTGACGCCGGGACTTAGAGGCGGGAAGTAGCCGTCAGGAGGGGCAACGCCGAGCGTCCCCTGAAACGGCTTGAGGGGAACGTGAATGTCTTTGGCGAACTCGGCCGTCATTTTCGGAAGATCGAGATTTAGATATTTCACCTGGCCATCGGGAAAATCCTGCGGGAGCAAACCGGTTCCCAGCGCGCCGGGGTTATTGAAAACGGCGCCCCAGTTGAATGGAAGAATCCGCTTGTAGCGAACCTCGAGGACGTCGCCGGGCTCGGCACCATTGACGTAGATAGGACCGATGATCGAGTGCGGCCCTTTTCCGGGATTGCTCACGCGGATTTTCGCTAACGTCTCGACAGAAACGCCTGGCTGCATTTGATTCAGGAAGTGCGACCACGTGTTGGGGAAGCTGATGGTGTCGCCGGAATCGATCTTGAGGATGGGAGGGAGCGTGGTGTCATAGACGCCCATGTGAACGGTTTGATCGTTGGACTCGACGACGTGGACATGGCCCTCGCCCTCTTTTTTCTTTTGGGCGAGGGGCGATTCGCCGGTAGCGGCGGCGCTTGATTCTGCTAAGTCTGCGGCGTACGCAAACTTCGTGAACCATGGGCCGATTGCCGCCAGCGCGCCCATGAAGCTGCTTGCGCGGAGTAGCTTGCGACGCAAACGGCCGCGTGCGGTGAGACAGCCATCGAACTGCGCTTGATTGATCTCGTCCATGTGCTGGAGACGATCGGCGGAGCGATTCGTGAAGGCCGAGTCTTTGATGTCTTCACGGAATACGCCTGTGCCTTTTTCGTCGCCGCATCCGAAGAGGTTGCCGCAGGAGTGATGGTGCGGTTGGGGCTGGCTTTCTGGGCCTTGCTCGTGGTCGTGTGACATTGTCTCCTCCCGAATGGCGAGGCAAAAAGACAAATCGCGCGGATTATACTGCGATGCTCAGTTGCCCACAGCTATCCGTTTCACTTTTTTATTGGGCAGTTCAACGCGAACTCGATTGCTCCTTCGAATTGTCGATTGGAATCACCCTCGGCAAATTTCCAGCCACGCACTGCGTTCTCCACTGACTGTTTAAGTAGAGGAGTTCCGTACACGAAAACATGAAGTGCATAACCCTTGGCGTCCACTTCCACGGTAAAGGTAACCTCACCTTGAACGTGCGCTAGCGTCGCGATAGGGGAATATTTCGGCAGCGGAAACGAAATCGGTGTTGATGGCGAGACGCGTACGAGACGGACGGTCGGAACTGAATCAGGGAGCTGGGAGCCGCGATATAAATCGGACGGTTTGTCCGGAGCCTCCTGAAAAAGATTGTCGTATTTGCCGGCAGCGATGTCTTGAAGTTCCGGTGCATCTTTGTCGGTAAGGGACACGGCGTGGTGCTCGGCCGTTTGAAACATCGGCTTGTCCATGACACCGGGTCCAACCGATGCGTCCAACTGGGCCATAAGGCCCTGGGTCCAAGATGTATGCTTAGGCGTATCCGAGCGAGGATCGAACATATCCTTATCGAGGACCTTGGAGCGGATCGTGCGGGTGTGTTCTCCACATTCGACCTGCATAGCCACAAATGCGCCGCTGAAAGTCAGACATTTCTTGCAACGGCTGAATTCCCGTTTCAGGTCTTTTTCTGGGATCGCGCATGGATTGGTCTTTCCAAGCAGTACAGCGGGATTCGTAGCGATGGTTCCTGACTGGAATTCCAGGCGCGGATTATGGCACGCGTCCATTTTGGGCGTCAGCAAAATCCGTTCTACGGAAGCACCGCTCGAATTTGGCCGGACGAAAAAAAGTTCGTAATAGTCGTTCGGAGGACCAAAGTCAAAAAACGTGTGGCGGGCAATGACGAAATGATCGGGTAGACTCGCTAACGGGTGGCGATCCGAACGGGCTGCCGCACAAAAGAGAAACGCAACGGCAGCCAAGATAAAAAGGTGGCGCATTATTTTTGATGGTACTACGGAAGAGTCACTATGTTGGGCCGGGGCAAAAATAGTTCCAATTTGGATCCTATTTGTGGTTGGAGAGTTGGGCAGCGCGTGCCGCGCCTTGCAATGCGCCGCGGCGACCGGGTGCATTTGCGAGAGCCGTCTGAAATTCGGTGGCAGCCAACTCCGGGTGACTCTGCTCCAAAAGCAGGTAGCCGAGCTGTTCGCGGGCAGGCACAATCGGCCCCGGGGTAACGGGGAGCTTTTCGATCCCGTCCTCCTGATCGGCTGCCTCACGCAGCAACGTCACAGCTTCCTCGTATTTGCCGCCGGCTTGGGCGGACCAAGCCATAACTTCGCGGAGCAAAAAGTGGACGTGAGCGGCCCAATAATCATTGTTAGTTTGATTGGCAGATGCGTTGGCTTGATTGCCGGATGCACGAAGCTGCATTTCGATCTGCCGCAATCGCTCGGCTTCCGCTTGAGCTTCTGCGACGTGTCCACTCCGGATTAGCCCCATCCCTCGAGCCCAGACTGCAATCGCCGCAACATGGGGCGGAACTCCCTCGCGAGAGACTACTTTTGCGGCGTCCGCCCACTCGCCCCTTTCAACGGCGAGCCGAATCGGCATGGCTGTGAAAGCGTAACCGATTATGAAATCAGCGGTGTTCAGCGCGGACATGCCTTTCAATTGCTCAACGATTTGAGCCGCTGCCGAATCGCGGCCGCTTTGCAGGTAGGCGTAGACCAGGTAATCCATAGCATGCAGCTCTTCTCCCGTATTGTTCTGCTGATGTGCCGCATCCTTGGCTGCAAGATTCGAAGCAATGGAGTCGTCCCATAGGCCGAGGCGAGTGAATATATGCGATGGCATGTGCAATGCGTGGGCCGCTGAGGGCGCAATCAGGGAGTAGGCTCTTGCAGCCTGGAGGCCGTTTGGTGCGAGCTCTGCGTTGTCATACGCATGGATCAGGTAATGAGGGATTCCCGGATGCTGCGGGTGGGAGCCATTCAGCGGCTCAAGCAGAGCGGCTGCTTTTTTTTGCTTCGAGTGCGTCTTGTCGGCGGGAGAGGCATTCGCCAGGAGAGCCAGCGCGTAGAACACCTGTGCTTCCACGTCCGTGCTGTTTTGTGAGGCAAGAGGGCTCATAGCGAGCTCGTAGTTCAACGCGCGCGTCCGATACGGAACAGAGTCAGCATTCAGATATTGCCCGGCCAGAGCTGCGATGAACTGGCGCTCACGCTCGGAGTTCGTACCGAGCTGCTGGGCCTGGTCGATTTCTTTTTGCGCGCTCGAAACTGTCTCGGGCAGGATGGGCGGGTCCCAAAGCTGGCGAAAATACGTCATGGCGATTCCCCAATGCGCCATGGCGCAGCGTTCGTCCTGCGCAGCTACAGCCTGAAATGCGCTGCGAGCGTCTGCATACGCAAAGGAGTGAAGCAGGGCGACACCTCGGTCGAACTGCTGCTGAACTTCGGGCTGACAGGAAATTGGAAAGGAGACGACTCCGAGTTTTTCGGGCGCAGCATGGCTGTGGGCCTCCTGCGCAGCAGAAGACACGGGAAGGACAAACAACAGCGCAAGGAAGACGGGCCGCAAATGTGACAAGCTTTTCCCCCGAGGTTGCCTGGCAATCTTGCGCTGAATATTACTCTGACGCGGGGGAAAATGCCCGTGGCTTCGATCGTGCCATCGACGTTCCTTGACCGATGTGCGGGGGTCGTCTAGACTCATTGTTTCGTTTGGGTGCGCGATTCGTTCCAGTAAGACAACGGAATTAGCTGGCGAAACTCGGCTGGCGCGCGGCACGTACTACATACAGAGATTGAGCGAAAAGCAGAGGAGAGGGATCGTTGCCGAAACGCACTTTTCAGCCGCATGTGCGGCGCCGCCATAAGAAGCACGGATTTCGCGCTCGAATGAAGAGCCAGGGTGGACGGAAGGTACTTGCGACACGCCGCAAGAAGGGGCGCCACAGTCTTACGCGCGTCTGATACGCCGCGGCACGATTTTCCCCGCACCGCTCGCCTGGTGCGCCGGTCGGAGTATGACGCGGTGTATCGCGAAGGCCGCCGCCGGACGAGCCGAGAATTTGCCGTTTTTCTTCGCGCCAATGGCCTCGATGAAAGCCGGTTCGGATGGAGCATCAAGAAAGCGCTGGGGAGTGCGGTAAAACGGAACCGCATCCGCAGGCGAATCCGCGAAATCGTACGACTGCACCGACAGGAGATTTCTCCAGGATGGGACATAGTGATTCATCCGCGCACGTCAGTGGCTACGGCGGAGTTTGCGGCGGTGACGAGCGAACTGCTAAAGCTGTTGCCGAAGCGCGGCGCGGTAAATTGACGCAAGACCTGCGGGGGGCGCTCCGTTCGGCCGGGAAGTGGATTTTGCTGCTGCTGGTTCGCATTTATCAGGTTTTTCTTTCTCCGTTTTTTGGCGGTGCCTGCAAGTTTTATCCCTCCTGTTCGAAGTACGGATATGAAGCGATTGCGAAACATGGGGCTTGGCGCGGAAGTGTGCTGGCGGTGAAGCGGTTGCTGCGCTGTCGGCCGTTTACGAAGGGTGGATTTGATCCGGTGCCGGATGTTGAGGGCGACTTTGGGCGAGAGTATCTTCAGGGGCTAAAGCCCCATCGCACTCCGATCGTAGATGCCGCGGCTGAAGCCGCGACCTACAAAGATCGAGGCAGGCCCTTCGAAAACAGCGCTCAGGGTAAACCCTTTGCGCGTGGCACTCAGGGCAAGCAGGAGTTCGCGCAGTGACGGAAATGAACGATCAGATTCGCGCGATCGTTTTTATTTTGCTCGCGCTTCTGATTCTTTTTACGTGGGGACACTTCTTCAAGCCGCCGGTTCCGGCGCCGCAGCAAACACCCGCGGGGAACGCGCAGATAGCACCTGGCGCGAGTGCGGGATCGCAAGCGTCCGCCGCAGGTATGGGCGCGCTGCCAGCTGCCGCGAGCAAACCTCTATCAGCGGGCGCAGTGCAAGCCACGGAAGAAAAGACAACCGTGGTGGAGAGCCAACTCTATCGCGTGGAGTTTTCAAATCGCGGGGGCGTGGTGCGGAGTTGGAAGCTCAAAAAATATCTGACCGACCAGAAACCGCCGCGGCCGCTGGATCTTGTGAACGCAGACGCTGCGAAGCAACTGGGCTGGCCTTTCTCGCTGGTTCTCACCGACAAGCAACTCGAAGCGCAGGTGAATTCTGGGTTGTACGAAGTGACTCCCGCAGCGTCGGGAGCGAGCGGGGACTTGCAGGCGCCGGCTGATGTGACGTTTCACTGGAGCGACGGCCACGTAGATGTGGTGAAGAGGCTTTCGTTCACACCGGATTATGAGTTGACGATGGAGTGCACGGTTACGGTGGACGGCAAACCGGTTCCGGCTGCGATTGCGTGGCGCGGCGGATTCGGCGACAAAGAGGTCTTCAACGCGGCGCAGCTCGTCACAGTTTTCTACAAACAGAACGACAAGCTGAATCTGCTGCAGTACAAAAAGCTCGGCGTATCGGGGAATCAGGCGGAGCCTGCGGTGCAGAGCGGACCGCTCGAATATTTGGGCGTCGAGGATCAGTTCTTCACCGCTACCTTCATTCCGGATGGAACCAACCTTTCACTGTGGCACTGGATGCAGAATCACGATGTGCTTGTGGAGGGAAAGACCGTCGGGGAACC